>NZ_FNKY01000001.1:2400000-2758326 GCF_900103165.1 Nitrosospira multiformis
GGCCATCCGGCCCAGCGCGGTGAAGCGCTCTGAACGCTCGAGCAGCGTGCCAAGCTCGATGGTCCGGGCGCGTTCGGCGTCGAGCTGTGCCCGAAACTGATTGAAGGCGGCGACGACGCGATCAAGCTCAACGTCCCCCGTGGCAGCCATTTTTCGCGGTGCGTTATCAGGGCCACCAGCCAGCTCGCGCTCAATGAGATTAAAGCGTTTGCTCCAGCCAAAAAAACCCAGGCTCAACCAGATGCCAGAGATGATAACGAAGGCAAACAATAATCCGAGGCCACGATTTACATTATCGTATGCTTTACTGTCAGCCATGGGCGAGCGCATCATCGTCCATGCAACGAGATGTGTTTTTGAGTAATCTACCGGACAACCGGTCAGCACGACTGTCTCTCGGCTTCCAGCGATTAAATCCTTAAGGGCTGCACCCTCGGCAATGCTTTTACGCGCCAATGTTTCGATGCGGTTACGTTCGGTCGATGGCATATCCTTCTTTTCTTCACTGCCCGCATGGGTAGGAAAAGCGTAGGCGACGAACCCCTGGGCTTCATGCCAGAAACCGCCCTCAATACCAGGTAGCTTATCCAGGATGAGATTCAGAAGGGCGTGCATCAACTGGGCATCGACGACCTCTCCCTCGGGCTTGATAGAGTTAGTATATTCTGCCTGCAAGTCGTCGCAAGCCTGGCTGACCTGTTCAAGGGATTTTTGTGCTTGTGCCTCGCTGCCAAGTTGGTAAACATCGCGGATGAGATAGGCAAGCGCGCCGCTAACCAACAGCATGAATAGCCACAGTAACAATAAACGCCAACGAAGAGCGAGAGCAATCCTCACAGCTTCCTTATTTTGGGTAATGTAACGAGTGCGAGAATACCAGCAATGGATACTGGTGCAAGCAGCCAAGAATGCTAGTAATAACGTAGTCCGTGTTGCGGACATTGATCAAGCCGCCTTTATAGGCCTCACATAACATTGCACCGTTACGACTTGCGTATGTTCAACTTTCTTCTGTTGTACCATCATTTTCTTGCCTTCTGCTTTCCGCTTAATGCTCAGTTAAATGTGGTAATGGATTTCATCCTTATGTTAATAAATTCCCGCAGCATTCCGGTTTCAGATTCGAAAATAGCTTCGACAAGACCCGTTCTAGCTTCGGGATGAGAAAAAAATATCTTCAGCAGCATCTCATTTTTCTTGTAAAGCTCTTCGACCATCAGCACCTTGTAATTTGGATAGTGGACGGACAATATTTTTTCGATTTTTACTCTTATGTTATGAGGTATGGCGGAAAGTTTTATTCTTTTTTCCTCCGCTAGCACCTTGCCTTCCGCGTCATAATTGATCGAAAATTGATTCCCGCCTTTTTCGTAATACACATCATAACTGGTCATGCCATCTTTCAGCTTGCGTTTATAAGTAAATTCCCGCTCTTCATACCCTTTGGGCAAAACCATTAAGACTTCGGCAGGCAAGTCCTTTTTACGTACCACCTCCTCAACTTCTGTCTTGTGATAGGTTCCCTGTTCGGTTGAAGTGCATGCACTGAGGAAAACAAGACACGCAGCAATTACTACGATTGTAATGCGGCACATGAATTTCCCTTTTTTTTAATCGGTAAACAGGTCATCATTGAACTGATCTCATCCTTATGCTAACTATATACTAGCCCGGACGATGCTAAAGGCATTACAGGGAAATCATATCCTTTTGGTCACGGGTTCTTTGGCCGCATAGGCAGTTTGTTTCCATCCATGGCCACCGCGATTGAAAACTTATTAATCAAAATTATGTGACCAGCTAAACTGCAATAGATTGAAATAGCGTATATCGTGTTTATCCACGACCACTCTTTGGAGTAAAGGTCCCACTTCAAACCTTCCATACTTCGCGGTTTGGTAACCGATCCCTGCGTAGGCCCAGTTTTCATTGTATATTGCACCGCTAACCCCTGATGTAATGAAATAAAATTCATTATAAGTATTGAGATAAAATTCTCCATTGTTTAATTCTTCACCCTGCAAGGGCACCAGAAGCCCTAGCTGATAACGAAGTCTTGTGCCGAGGAATTTTTGTTCGGGTGCTTTATCATGGATAAATCTTTGTTCGAAGCGGACTCGATGGGTCACTCGCCCAAAATCGAAATCCGAACTATAGACAACCTGTTGGAAAAGCCGATTCTCATTAACAAAGTTATCAAAAAGGGGACTCGTTTTCTGGTAAATGTATCCTAAAAAAACAAAATTAAGGTTCGAACTGTATTTGTAAGTGGGGCCGACCAGAAAATAATTTTGTATATTAGTGGGAGCATGTTCCCCTCCATAGGTTTTATCGACCAGGTTGGCATTTTCTGATGTGAAGACGTTTAAATCCCAGCGATCGAAAACTTGTTTGGTTAAGGATATCTGGGTGCGAAACTCATAGAATTGATGTGTGTTATCAGCATATGAACAATTGCTGAAAATAAAAACTACGAAAATTAAAAGTAGCTTCATGTCACGCCATGAGCTTGTTTCAAATAAATGCATGCAAAGCTCTTAATAAACATGGTGGTGGCAAGAGTAGAAACATGACTTCAATTCCGGGAAAAGAGGGATATACACAAACTTCGTTTGCCTATTTACTTTTCCACTTAGTTACACCATGAAAACCAACGTCTGTCCTGAATTGGCTTTCATCGCCACTCGACACAGATTAATGAGAAGCCCGAAGCACCGACAATGGCTTGAGCGATGCCGGACTGGTGCCGATCGTAGATGCCTCAAGCGAACGGCCATACCGGGTTTCGGTGCCGGAACCTTTCGCTGCAAATGGCGCGCCGGTATTGATCAACGAAAAGGCGTCTTTGGCGGTGTCTTTAGGCAATCGCACATTGGTGCCATCCGCGAGGAGAATGATTCTGGGCTCGCCTTGCTTATCGGTAATGATTCGCTCAATATTCCCATGCGCGCTGATCTCCTTGAGTTCGGCTACACGCAGTTCTTTAGGCATGACCTTTCCGTTCCATGCCGGCTTACGGCGCACCAAGGTCTGGTCCGAGGCGGTATTAGTGATGGAGTAAGCGTTGAAGCTTGATTTTCCTTCGAGTGTGCCTTGTAAGGCGACGGGGTCACCCGGCTTGACGAGCTCAGCCACATCACCTGACATGTGCGGAGGCATTCTTACCAGCGTGCCGTTATCAAGAAACACGCCGTCGACTTCTCCGAAAGGATTGATGAGATAGCGTACCGCTTTGCCTTGCAGACTCGTCAGGGCTGGTTGAGCATGCTTCTCATTCTTTGCATAAGCGGTGGGTGTAAGAACAACAAAACCCGTAAGCATGAGTACAAGAATTGTCTTGTGCATAGTTTGCATGGTGGCTCCGATTTAATGATTAATGGAACTTCCACCCCCTACTACGCAATTAATGTGCCAGAATAATAATTGTTTTTAAACAGATATATAGCAGAAGTTAAAGGATCGCCTGTCCGTTCAGTAGACGACTGTTGTCCTTTTTGGGGACATCCATCAGATCTCTATTCGGGTGGATTTTAGATATCGAAGCCTTGAAGGTTGTCTTGGACACAACCAGCTGAGGCAAATATGAAAAAGAAAACGGTCAGGACGACTAAATCCCAATGCTATAAGCAATAAAGAGCAGGAGATTATTCACTTTTCGTTACGTTTCAGAGAATCGAGAAAGCTTATCCTTCTGCCTTTCCTGAAACAAACGAACGCTACAGAACATCTAAACGATTGCAATATCCACGCAACCAAAAAAAATTACTCTGGCTAAAACTTGTTCATAAATTTCCCACGGCCATGAGGGTTGCCCAACGGAAGAGCTTTATGTAAAACTACGCCATTAACAAGTAAATACCCATGTGTAAGTAGTGAAACAGGCTCATCGGGCAGCCACTAGGAGATTTTGCATGAAAAACCTGATTATTCTGTTGGCCGGACTGATGGCTCCGGCATTCTCGGCCTTTGCGGAAATGCGTGATATCCACGATGCGCATATTGCCGACGTTGTGGTTACCGCAAGTAGCATTGCTATCGAGGCTGGCAGGCTGGCACAGTCCAAGTCATCCAATGAAGACATCAAAGCCTACGCGCAACGGATGGTCGGTGAACACACGGAAGTCAGCCAGTCGGCCATTGAACTGGTGACGAAACTCAAGGTGGAGCTTCAGGATAATCCAATCAGCCAAAGTCTGAGAGCCGACGGTGAAACAGATCTCGCCAGGCTACAGGTGCTGCGTGGACAGGAATTCGATAAAGCTTACATTGATCAAAAAGTCGTCCTTTACCAGCACGTGCTGGATACAATTGACAACCGGTTGATGCCTAACGCCAGCAATGAAGAACTGAAGGTCCTGCTGTACAAGCTCTTTGCACCATTTTCCTTGCATCTTGAAGATGCCCAACAGATCCAGGAGTCCCTGAGCAAACCAGACCGCTTACCCGATCGGAAAAGCCAGGCTCCCGGCGGATTTGCCGCTGAAAATGGAGCCTTTGCCAAGCTGATGCTATAACCCGTTAACAGGCCCTAGTATCTCGGATGGTCTTTATGAAACCAGACCCGAAGATGTATCTCGCAGCAACCCCCGGTTCTCCATTTCCCAGCCTAATCTGTCCATCGCCTGGGCGTGGATGACATCCAGCGTGTCATATGCCTGATTGCGGTAGGACACCGCCTTGAGCATGCCGCACGACATGGATTTGCGTATCTCGCGTAATCCTATTTTTTCTCCGCAGTAGGCGCGGATCATCTGCTCGATGCTTCGGCGGCTATGCAACCCCGTGCCGAAGTTGGCCGCCAGATGGTGCGTCAGCAACTCAAACCCGCTCGCTTCCCTTCCGAACTGAACCCGGACGTAGGCCATATGCACGGAAGGCAATATGCGCTCGCATAAGCTGAGTATCAGCGCCGCCTGGGCATGGCGGTCATGCACCGTCAGTTCGCCATTCCCCGCCATGCCCCCTGACCTATTGGCTTCACGCATGTCATTGACGGAGGATATTTTCACGATTGGCCTGTTACTGGTTTCATACGCCCATCTCAGGGCGCGCTCCGGACTGCTGAATTTCATTTGTCATGCTCCTTATGTTGATATGACAGGCAACGCTTGCCGTGTTTGCGCCCTTTTCCACAATACTTGATGGATTGTGAAATCATTTGGATCGTTTCTTCGTGCCGGCAGCCGTGGCACGACTGCGCTTGCCTGCGGGCAACGACATACTCCGGATTTCCATACTCCCAGCGCTCAAGACCTGGCGATTCGCCGCAACCCATGCCGATATTGTGCATCGTCGCCTTCACCATCCCTGCCACTCTCCCTGGCGGGATATGTCATTCGATGTTCCGGCAGAATCCCGCACCACCTGTTTTGCCGCTTTCAATCGCTTGCAGGTCGGTGCGATATCCTCCACACCCTCGATCGCGCACCACATGGCGAGTCCATCTTCGATAAATCCGGCCCGGATAAATGCTGTGCCGATGTCCTGCCAGCGGCATTCACGATCGGCCTTCGACCAGGCTACGCCGCCACCGACCCCGGCGGCGGAACCGCCCAGCGAGTAGGTATCGCGGCACGGCGCGGTCGGCACCATGAGCCCAAGTCCGATATTGGGGTTGTTGCGCACATCGTGTATACCCAGACTCACGGTCTGGCTATTTCCCGTGTTGTAGGCCATCCCACCCTGCCCTCCCGTTGCCGTGGTAATGGAGGTTTGAGTCTGATGCGAGCTCGACAAGGCGCCGGCAACCGCCGCGGCCTGCGCGGCTGCTTGAGTGCCTTGACCAGGATCGATCCCGAGACCGGGCTGGGCTTGCGCCCGGGCCTCGACATGAACAAACAAAACCATTGCCGTCATGGTTGCCAGTCCGGCTTTTAAGCCGAATTTCCTCACTTGATTCTCTCCCATGACCGATCTTTCAGATGATGTTCCATTATGCTGTTCCCTTTTATCCTGTTTTCGACGATATTTCATGATTTTGAGTTATTTTGAGCGCTGTTAGATGCTTTTATCTCTTTCATTCCAACCTTCACCTTTGATATGCTTTCTTTCTTGCTATCCAATTCCCACGTTCCGGAGCGCTACAGCCGCCGTTTCTGTTTCCTCCAGTTCATCGCGCAGTTGCTTGAATCCAAGCACGGGCTTGTCAGTGCCGCCGTACAACACCTGTCTGGCTAGTTGCTCATTCCCGATCAGCACCGGCGGGTCAGTCTTGAAACCTTTCTGGTTGTTATGTGCTGTCGCCATGCCCATCAAACTGGCTGGATATTCCGGATATTCGTTACGCGAACGAAACCCGCGATAGCGGTTCTCGAATTCCTTTGCCACAAAGGGCCATTCATCTTCGCCCTTGCTTCCCAGCGCAATCCATCCGCCCATGTCCTGTATCACACGATGAATCAGCGCATCGTCAAACACCACGTCGCAGTACGTTCCAATTCGGCGTACCGCCTGATCGACCTTAGCCCAGGCTCGTAGCGCGGAATCCTGAGTGGAACCCTGCAACATGCGGATGATATCGGCGGGTTTGGGCGGAAACTGCCCCGCGTCCGGATTCGCCAGGTGCCGATTAAAGGCATCCACGATCGCCGCCAAATCATGTCCTTTGAGCGCAGTCCACCATACATCCAGCGCAAAGCTCGAAACGCTCCGGCCATAAAAACCCATTACGCCGACAATGCCATCGTGGAATTTCTGGAAATCATTGGTTTGCATGCTGGTTCTCCCCTGATTTCGGTTCTTCTGATTCCCTGCCCCTCAATTCCGGGGGCAGCCAGCCTTGAGTGGCGGCCTTATTCGATGCCTCAAGCAATTCCTGCCGGTTAGGCATCCGACCCTGGTGCAACACCAGTTTTGCCGCCTCTTCGCGCTGCCGTTTCACTGTGCCGATAACGTAGGCAAAGTTCGCTTTTCCCTTGGTGGCGGCGCTTCGCGCGGCCTGCACAAATTCCTCTTCCACCGCTCCCGCTCGCAGCAGCGCCAGTAATGTCGGATGATGCGGATTGCAAGCCTTTACGCCATGCCGCGTCATGCTTTTACAACACGCACCCGCCACGCCTGGCGGCACCGGGGCTGCGACGCCATTTCCATGGTATGTACGGACCATGGACTCGCGGGCAGGCAACGGATCGCATATGCATTTCTCTTCCTCTGTGGGATAAGAAGTTTGTGTATGAATACTTTCCAAGTCTTTATGGAACTGGTGCTGGTGCTGGTGGGCTTTGCCGCCGGGTTCCGTCCCGGTAGCCTGGTGGGTTATCTCAACGGTGGGATTTTCGGAACCGGCAAATAACCCAGGGGGTTTTTGCGGAATCTCGTTCCTGTCTTCATTTCCGGGCTCTTTCTCTTTGGAAGGACGCCCTCCTTTCCTGCCATTGATTCTCGCAGCCTCTATCTTCGGCCGGGCTTTGGCGATTTCACGGTCCGCGCGGGCGTTATGGCGTAAGCCATCAATTTCGGAAACGGGAAAAAATTGATCCGCAACCGCCTTGACGGCATGTTGCTCCACCCGTGTCATGGCCCTGCAAACTCTGAAAAGTGCGGGAAGCTCTTTAGGCAATGGCTTTTCAACACTGAAATAAGTATCCAGCAGCATCGTATAAGCGCCGTGTTCAGCCAGGGAGAGATGCGCGGTGTCGCGTTGATAATCACCGCAATAGCGTTCGTAGTAATTCACTCAAATAACCTTGTTTGCTTCATTTCTTTTAGCTTTTAAGTGGCTTAAGCCCACTTCTTTCTCGAAATTAAATGATTGGCCTGCTGTTTTTTGGTGTGAAATGCTGATGAGGCGGATTATTACAAGTTTCACTTGTACATGTCAAGTTATTCTTGTAATCAAACTGCAAGCGTTGCTTGTATCATTGCTATAAATTGTGGCAAACATTTCTTTGGCGTACTGGCATCCCGCAAGCATGGATATTGCGAAAATTATTCGCGAAGGGCGTGAGAAGCTTGACTTGAACCAATCTCAATTGGCCAAGCTAATCGGCGTCTCTCCGCAGGCAGTTCAGCAATGGGAGTCAGGCGCGACGCAACCCCGCGGAAAGCGGTTGAACAAAATTGCGGAAATACTCAAACTGCCACTGGCGCAGATGCATTTCGGGCTGCCCCTGCCGCAGTCAGAACAGGTAGCGGAAACAACACCGCCGCCATCCGAATCCGGTAAGGCAATTTCGGGTAGATCGTCCAAAGTTGCCGCCGAAGCGCCTGTTTCCGGCAGGGAAGCACTGATAAAGGAAGTTGCAAGCGCAATGCGGCGCATGTCGGATGAAGATGCGTTTCGCCTGCTGACGATAAGCAAAGCGCTTATCGCTGCCGAACGGGGTGAAAAAGCAGAAGAGGCGATGATAGATCTGAAACCTTTACCGAAGCCGGATTTGGCGCCTCACCCGCCTCCGGCATTTCCTGCGCGCCGGATGCCCTCGAGAGTCAAGACTAGGGGAAAGACGGCAATCTGATAGAAGACAGCAATACAGGCATCAGCAAAATCGCCGGAAATTTGATAGGCGCGGCAGAAACTAGCGGGGATGTTATTGAAGAGGTGGATAAATCAGCGCAAGCCATCTAAAATAAAAATGCGTGGTTATTCATCAACAACGAGTAACCCCGCATGGCGGCAATCTGCTAGGACGTTTAAAATGACTGGATTGTTGCCAGGCTAGGCACGGGGAGGCGCATAGTTATTCATATGCAACGACGAGCAACGCCGCATGGCGGCAATCCAGTCATTTTTGGAGTTGATATGAAGTTCGGCATCACTGTACTCGCTGTTTTGATGGCTGGGGTCATACACGACACGCACGCGGAAACGCCGCAACTCAGAGACCGGCAGACCGGAAAATATTTGGGAAATCTCAGCGCAAACCCCCATGACCCCAATTCCACCAGTAATCCTTATGGACAATACGGAAGCCAATACAGCGCGGATTCCATCAACAATCCCTACGGCCGGTATGGAAGCCCGTACAGCAACGATAGCGCCAATAACCCTTACGCGACCAACCCTCCGGCAATAATCGACCCGCAGAGATGAAAACAATGTCCGAACCCTACGACAATCTGGAGATGCTGTTTGCTTTTCATATTTCGGAAAAGGCACGCGCCAGGCAGGAACGATATATTCAGCAATTCCCCGAGCATTTGCACGAAACGGAAAAACGGCATTACACACTCGAGCGCGCGGTGAAGGAGGTGCTGGCAGAAGTCGCCGAGGTGGCGTTGCTCATCAAGGAGCTTGAATCTTTGCCCCATTCGGGACAATAACGAACGTTCTTATTCAAATTCATAAATCTGAACACTTACCCATTTGGAGCTAATTATGAAACTCATCATCCTCGCCCTGCTCGGCACATTGATGCTTTCCTCATGCGTTATGGGAGGAAAAATGACGGGGCTGCGAGAAGGACTCACGAAAGACGAAGTGATAAGAATTGTTGGCAACCCCGATGGCTACCAGCGCACCGGCGAGTATGAAGTCCTGCTCTACATTGAGCGGCGCACCAGCGCCTGGTCTTTTTTCTCAGGCTCCATTCATGACATCGTCGATTATTCGGTAATTCTGAAAGATGACCAGGTGATAGAATATGGTCCTGGCAGAGCCCAGCAACGCGAGTCTGGTGAAATCCCGTTCCGGCGGATTCCCTACCGGTAAGGCTTCATACTCCCTCCCCTCTCACCTTTTAGAACGGTGACGTTGTCCCGGTCGCACAATTTTCCTTGACAATTACAAGTTTCACTTGTAATATTTGACCTGTGCCGTACTTCATTGCGGCATTTACGGAACCACCCGCGAAACAGACGCGTAGCCCGAACCAGCATAGCCTCGATCCAGTAAGCCCCTTGTGGCGTGGAAAGACAAGCGGCTAGCGACGGAAAAGCGCAAAGAAATGTCCAGGCCGTGCCTGGCGCGGAACTCGGTCCGATTTGAAAGGACCAGAATAATCCAAAACTTGTAATCAATACGCTAAGGATTGAATCATGGGACGCTGGGCTGAATTATGGACCGAACACCGCCCGGCGCCCCTCTCCCTCACCGATACCGAGATACTGGACTGGCTGGGCGAATACTGTGACCAAGCCATTTATACCCGCCCCACTCCGGAATATACCGGTGGCTTCACATTATTCTGCGATGACATCAAGACCAGCGCGGCCACCCTGCGCGCCGCCGTTTGTCTGGCGGCGGCGAAGTGGAAGGAGGTAAATGAATAGCTCTTTTGTCGGATTACGCCTCGTTAATCTGACCTGTCAAGGTTTACCGTTCGTAAGATATTCTTTACCTAAGCACGGATAGGGATACCAGAGGCAACTACTCGATTTTCAGCATCCGCAACCCCTGCCTTTCTAAGCGCCTCCACAAATGCCTGGTACATCACCAATGGATACGGAGATGGGCCAATTATTAGACGGTCAAATAAGCGCGAAAACTCCAAATGGCTAAGTGACTCTGAAACCGTTACGTCGAGCGGCAACTTATAAACCAACTGCGGAACCCCTCCAAAAAACTCAGTTGAGGATTCTATGTGTAGCGAGGGCGAGCGCCCAGGGCCACAGATAACGCGCCATTCCCTTTCTTCGTGAAAGCCCTCGTGCTTAAGACACTCAACGCTAAATTCAAGCATACTGAAAACAGCTTTCACAATAAGCGAACGATCTACTGAACGCAGAAAATCGCTATTCGCATCTATATTCCCAATAACTTTGTCCATCATCTCGTGCGCTTTATCCTTTGGCAGATATGCCACGGGGCTAAAACTAACATTCAATGTGCCTGCTTTTTCAGCATACCAAGGCAGCTTTAAGACAATACCTACGCGAGCACCGTTGCCGCCAAAAGCGCGCCACATTGATAATCGTCCGTGTGAATCCTCTTTATCATCATGTTCTGATATTGACATGATGTAGGTGTTCCACTGGATCTCATCCGACCATCGATCAAATAAAGTTATAGCTTCATCCCCCGCACCGGGAGCACAGCTATCAAGAGCCTTAATAAATGCATCCTTTTTGCCCTTATCCGAAAGGAATCCCTGAAGAATTTCAAAGCCGTGCTGCACTTCGCGGTAATCTGACATGCACCTTGTGTTACGCATCCACATGCGTTTGCTGTTAATGATGTTGAGCGCTGCCTCGGCTGAAGTATAATGAACAAACCGTGCCTCACTTTTTGTCCCACTTTCGTAAAATGAATTCTTTTTCTTGGTAGCTTCGGGCATAAAAATACCCTCAAGTTGCAACCAGAGCTGAAATTGCTCTGGTGTAAGAATCATCTCTTGAGCTTCTTTCGTCATTGTGCGAGCCTTAAGTCGTAATATTAGTATTTGTAGGCCATAACGGCGGTTGCGCCTCTTTCCCGATTTCACGGGTGGATCCTGGTTCGTGCTGTGCGCGAAGCCAGATCGTAATGCTTCGTGAACTACGTTTTGATCAACCGCCAGCGTGTCGCAAAATCGGCATCACCCTCAGGGAGCGACCAGATGCAATGCAGATGGTCATATGCCTGATTACGCTGCGCTGATCCGACCTGCTTCAAAATGCAAACCAATAAAAAGCCCGGCACACAGGGTCAATGCGGCCGGGCTAGGGCTCCAACTAGCATTACAAGATAGAAGTCGCCCTAAGTCATATCTTACACGCTTCGAACAAATCATCCATTGGACTGAAGTCCAGCATCGTATCGTCTATACACCGCTACTTCTTTCTGCCCAGCGAGGTTTTGATCAGCTTTACCTGTTCAAAATGGCCGGCAAGGCTTGCCCGCCTCAGGCTCAATAAATGCTTTAGCTCCTCATTCTTTGCGCTTGGAATCAGCTTCCCATCCCATAAATCGAGCGCTTGCTGGTGGGATTCCACTTCATGATTGACATAATCCAGATCGAATAATATGCCGTTCAGCTTCCTGAGTTTCTCCAGGTATTTCTCCCCATCGGCCTTCAAAGTGTCGCTGATCGAACTGCTCTGCGGCGTTATATTTTTCTTTTTCGCCCAGTCATTGAATTGCGAGGTGGAATCATTATGCTCTTCTGCCAAACGGTGACCGAACGCCTTCACATCTGGATGGGATGACGTGGATTGGGCCAGAATACCGCCATTGATTTCAGCCTGATTCACGGCCAGGACGATACCAACGATTTCCGCGTCACTGAGTGCTTTCGTTTCAGCAGCGGCTGCAAAGATCGGGACTATCAGCGCGATGACCAGCATGAGCAGTTTTTTCATGGGACACTCCTATTTTCGATTTTGGGATTACTGAATGATTTTGAGAGCAACTAGGGCCTGTTAACACTTATTTTGCACCCGCGACGGCGACGGATTTCATCCAGTACGAGGCATGAGCCGCGCGGCGGAGCAGGCCTCCGTAAGCGGCGAGTAACGAAGGGCTGGGTGAAATCCGTTCCGTCCCTTCGGGTTGCGTACAAAAAACTCGGATGCCGCGTTTTTTGTGTAGCAACGCGGGTACGAAATAAGTGTTAACAGGCCCTAATAGCCTCGATCGCTCGTTCGAAATCCGGATCGGATTCGCGGAGGCGCGAAGCCTGCACAAGATGCCTCAAGATCGCCGGTCGCCTAAAAGCGATAGCCGTATCGCCCGCCAAGGGAATCCATGCCTTCGTTGGGATCGGCAAAGTTGGCGTTGGAAACATGATCAAAATACACCGATAATGAACTTCTGGCACCGACACGATACCCGATTTCGATCGGAATGTGGAACAGAACCCGTGATCCGAGAGCCTTGCGATCATTGTGCTGTAAATGGAGATCCCCATTGTGGACCGCACCACCGAAGCCAACGCTGAAAAATAGGCCACTCGTATGATCATATTGCCAGCGAACACCCGAATAGAGCTTGGACGTATCCCCGGCAGTGCTCACCGAACCCCCCAGGGCGGGACGAATGAACCCACCCAGAATTTTGTATTGTGGCGAGAAAATCGCTTCCAGATTGAAATCGGCGCCACTCTCGCGACGAAAGCCGCTCCACAAAGCGCCGGTGTCATGGTGAAGCACGCCGAGCTTTACCTCATGTAGCCACGCGGCTGCCTTCCACTCATTTGTGTACCCATGGGATGAGGCAATACACCCCAGGCTGAAAATCCATGCCTTGATAATTTGTGCGCGCATTATCAAATCCTTCGAATCAGAACCCGGCTCCGTTGGCAGGACGGAAAGAACGGTCAACCACGGGCTTAATTCATGGATTTAATCTTTCGCACGAACCTGCCGCATCGACTAAAAGAAGTGTGAGGGCTGTACTATGAAGTGGTCAAGCAATTTCAAGTTCATGATGGGTGAATCGCTGCGATCCGTCAGGCTCGGAGAGAGCAGACAAAGTTTTGCAGGTCAGATTAACGGAGTGATCCGACGACGCTAGTCCACGAGAGCCTCGCCATAGCGATGCGGAGGTGTAAAAAACTCGAGGGGGTGAGCATGAATAATCTATATGGTATTGCCGAAATGTTCTTAAACAAAAGCCCGCCGAAGCGGGCCTGTTTTGACCTGTGGATTGATTTCAGGATTTCTTGCGACGGCTAAAACCCAGACCTGCCAAACCGAGGCCAAGAAGTGCAAAAGTGGTGGGTTCAGGCACCTCACCAATCTGAGCTGGTGGAAGCGGTATCTCATTTACAGTGCCAGTCAGGTTCAGGATAAGGCTATAGGCGGTCCGGCTGGATGCCGCGCCGACATCCGCGTCCGACAGGCCTAATATGTAGCTGGCGTTGAAAATTCCGGCTGAGGAAGTATCCAGCATGGCCAGCCAGTTGAAGCTTGAACCCTGACCCAAGCCGCTGAAACTGCTCAAATCGGTTGATAGCATACCAGTGTCGCCGCTGCCGGAGATGCTGTCGAAATCGAGGCCGACCCGGTTGGCATCAGCCAGATTGAAGAGGCTGAATCCAAGGCTAGCGGCGTCGCCCACATGAAAAACACCAAAGTCCAGGTTCAAGGTCAACATTGTCGAGGAACCATCAAACGATGGGGCGGCATGCAGCAGGTAATCATAAGTGGCGCCGATATTGCCCGCCCAGTTGACAGTATATCCCGTGGTCTCGGTGCCGGTAAAAGCGCCAGCTCCCTGCGTCGCCTCCAGTACTGGGGCTGTGCGCGTCAGCGTCACATCGCCGGTGCCGACATAACTATCCAGATTGGCGGAAGATACCGCTTGACTCAGGTTGGTAGTAGTAGCGGAACTTGTGGTAGCGCTGCCGGTACAAGCACCCTTAAGCTTATCCACGCAGGTATCGCTATTGCTGATGGAAGAAAAGGACGCATTTATGCCGGCTCCCGAAATACTGGCTGTGCTGTTGCCGCTACCGCTCGAGGTAACCGTGCTATTAGCACCCGTACCACCACCAGCAGTGGATTTGACCCAGGTGCTTTGTGTCCGGGTCGAGGTGAGATCGAGAGTAGCACCCATCAGAACGCCTTGAGTCGAGTTAAACTGATTGATCGCACTGGTCCCGAAACTGGCACCGTTGTTGTTACTCGCGCCTCCGCCCTCGCTATCGGAAACGCTTGCGGAGTTGCTAAAGCCTGCCGGGGCAGTACTGATCAGAAGCGCATTGGCCGACTGCGGCATCAGTGCCAGAGCGCCCAACGCAAGAACGATCTTTTGGTTTAACGTACTGGGTGCGAATCTCATTTCATCTTCCTATCTGAAAATTGTTAAAGGGGCAGTTTTACAGGGATGTTCAAATTATCCGTGTTCGCTGCAATGTCTACTTAAGCATTTACCATGCCAGATATATAAGAGCATGATATCAAATCTGTTTTTTCTAAAAATAGCTTCGTCGAATGCTGCAAGAGTAAATTTCTTCGACGCTACCCGTCCAACTTATTGAATCTTCCCTGCCGCATCAAACTGCTTTAACAGCCAACAATTTCATTTTTCCATATTCCAAGCGCATTGCCTATTGGACTGAAGTACAGTCTAAAAAAACAAGGTGTTCCAGAAAGTTAGCGGAGATACTGACGTTCCTGCAGGCAGCCCGCCGATCACAAAAAAGCCCGGCTCGCAGGGTCAATGCGGCCGGGCCGGGAGCCCGCTACTAATGGAGGAAAGAGTAGACACCCGAAGTCACATCTTACAGAGTTTGAGCATATCTACCATTAGACTGAAGTACAGGATTGGTGTTACGTTTGCAGGCCGGACCGGTGTAATATAGTTCGACAGTGTACCCATATCGCATACCAGATCCCTAAATCCTTCATCCTAAATCCGGTAGTTAGACGGGTGAAATGCACTGTTTTTGGGGTACAGCGCAAGGCGCAGCGACGCGGAATACGACCGCGCAGGGCGGAGCGGTGCCTTCCGCAGGAAGGTGCGACCCCGAAGCGGGCGGGCGCCCCATGCACATGGAACGCGATCGCGGCATCCCCTACGCCGGCCCGGCCATCTATGATACGTCGTCATCATTTCCTTCCCGCCACATGAGATATAAAACCGCAATCACGATGATCGTGACCGGCATGATGACGTATAAGCCCATCGCATACCCTGCCCCATCATCGTGATCATGGGGCGGCGGCGTGCTCATTATCTTGTAGCCATGACCGATGCTGACTGTGAAGACCAGAATGAGGCCCGCGATCCGCCGGTTCCGGATCAGGACGCGGCCAACCATCTGGTTGAGGAAGTGCGCCGCGTAGTAACCAATGAAATAGATCGCGATGTAAAAGATCAACGCACCCATGGGAGAGCCTTTGAATATCTGTACCTTTACCGGTAAGGGTTTGTTGGGTTTGCGGAAGTACTCGGAAGGTCTGCGATTTCTAGCACGGAGATTTCATAAAATTCGCATATTGATTTTGCGGGATTTTTTTGTAATGATATTTAGTGAACAGAGGTATAAGCATTTATATTTCTGGATGAACTAGGTTATCTCGGTATGCGTCGTCTGCCCGCTCGCATGGCAACCAGCCCAATTCCCAGCAACGCCGATGACATGGGCTCTGAAATTGGCTCAATCTGGGTAAAAGATGTCGATGTGTCTGTCATAAAAATAAGATTCGTCCCGTCAATCCCATTGATGCTTCCTACTGTATTAACGCCGCACTCCAGGCCGTCAAGCGTATTCGGGCCCGCTCCATTTATCAGGGTGTTCGCGCCATTTTTGAAGCAGGAAGATGGGTCAGCCTGAGTAAATGGCGCGTTAAACATAATCTGAAAATCCAGCCCGAGCCCTGCGGGCACCCCTTCTGAAAAATAAACCGGATCAAAGCTCTCGATAATGACCGACATCGCTCCAGTTCCAACTGCCGTGATGCTGGCCACACCGGGATAATTGTCGACCCCGGATTGATCGAGACTACCTGGGGCCACTCTTAAGGCGGAGATTGCCGTTTCCCCTCTGGCCGCAATCATGCCGGACAGTACGAGCACCGGGTCCGCGTTGGTGGCATCAGGCCCATATCCGGTGCCGTTGCCTGCATGGGCATTCGGCGTGGCATCGAAATATAACCTGAAGAAATTTTCGCCTCCGCCGATAGTATCCAGCACGACATTATTGCCGACTGTAGAGACCACCTGTTCGCGATAACCTGCAATATAGGCCCATCTATTTGGCGCTGAACCACCAATACCAACGCCATTGCTATTCTCGAGCGCGTTCAGGGAAGCATGCATGTAGCTCTGGAACACGTCACCCAGATGGTGGGTGAATATCGACGCATTGCCAACCGGTGTTAGCAGTGCATTGCCCGGCGCCCAATTCATGCTGCTTACGTCTATCGCAGGATCAATGCCGGGACCATCCGGATTAACGACAAGTGCATGGGCTGCACCTGTCAGCATCATGAATATGGCTGAAAATAGAAACTTATGATGGGGGCCCATTATTATCTCCTGGAGTATCTGAATCACCCTGGATTCCGCATGCCGATCATTCACCATAGACGGCTATCTCAAAAAAACAATCAGAATCACTTTTAATTATTTTTTTAAATCAGCCGCCGGAATGATACGAAACCGGCATTTCCCTCTGGCGGAAACCAGGTTAAATACACAGTAACCAATGAGATGGATCACGATGCAAAAGATCAACGCACCCGCGGGAGAACCTCTGGATAAGTCCCTACTTACCAGTTGGGACGCTGTAGCTTTGCGGAAGTACGTGCTGGAACCATGTTTGCCGAAAAAAAACGATCCTTATTTGCCCTTCTTGTTTTCGGCGTCGACTTTTTTCTCGGGCTTATTGGTACTGGTCTCGCTCTGCTGCTCCAATTTTTTAGACCGGCCCGCTTTTGCCTCATCCGCTTCGATACGTTTCGCAGCTTTTTCCCAAGGATATTCCCGAGGCTCTTCTTTCTGCGCAAAAACCTGGGCGGAGAGCGACGCGGAGAATAAGACGAATAGAATTTTCCTCATGAGACTTCTGGTGAAATAGTAGGTCTGAATTTGTCAGACAACAATAAGGGTAATGAATCGCTTAATAAATCGGCTGAGCCGCCTTCATGGAGGTGGCCGGAATTATTCAAATCCAAAAATCACGCTTGTGGCGCCGCTAAATAATTGATGCGTTATCTTATCCAAAATCTTCCTGCGCTTCAAGCCGCCGTAAAACCGCAATGCTGCGTAATTCCAGGGAGCGCGTTCATGGCTCCTCCGCCTTCATGGCATTTTTCTGATTGATAAGTCCCGCCATCAGCGCGTTGCCGGTCTCGCCAAAGTAGATGGAATGATAGGGAGAGGGTATTTCGATGCCCTCGCGCTCAAATGCAAGCTTTAGCCGCCGCCGATATTCACGCCCGACACTCCATTGTTTGATCGGCCTGGTGCGTAAACGCCCCTTGATGACCACCGCGAAATCCTGAAAACTATCAACGCCGTATATCTCAACATCCTCCACCATCAGCGGGCCGAACGTTTCATCCTTACGTAACGCCGCGCCCACACTGCGCATGACGGCCATGACTTTATCCATATCTTCCCTGTAAGCCACCCGAATCTCGAACACATACGCCGACCATTCCTGGGTCATATTTGCAAGTGTGGTAATGGTTCCGTTGGGAAATACATGCACGGTACCCGCCTCGTCGCGCAGGACAAGGGTACGGAAATTAACCCGCTCCACCAGCCCACCGGTGCCATTGACAATGGCCACGTCGCCCACCCTGATCTGGTTTTCCAGGATCATGAAAAACCCTGAAATAACATCACGCACCAGATTCTGCGCACCAAAGCCTACGGCGAGACCAACAACGCCCGCGCTTGCGAGAATCGGCGCTATCTCGACATTCAATTCTCTCAAAATCACCAGACCCACTATCACCCAAACGATAATCACCACCGCCTGGCGCAGCAGCCTGATCAGCGTCTCAATACGTTTGGCGGCTTCGGTTGCCATTTCTCCCTGTTCGCTGGCCCTGCTGATCAACGACTGCTGCATCCGGCCCAGTAACAGTTTGATGACTGACAGCAATATCCATGCCGCGAGGCTGATAAACATGATTCGCAGCGTTGCAAACATGAGCGTTTGCCAGTTGAATTGGTGTAAAAATCGGGCAATTAGATCCATTTTTTCACTCCTGATTTATCGATCGCTGAATTCCCTTCGTCCCGCATGATTTGATACGTTAATAGAAAGCCGCTGAATGAGTACGCAGCGACGAGCGTCGCCGATCGGAGGATTTCCCATAACCTGGCGATCGCGGCATATGCCAGATAAACAAATGCGCATACCTGCGCAAAAAAAAATGGGTGACAGGCTGGCGAGATTAGCGAACGATGAGAAGGTGTTATCGTATTATCCAGCATAAAGACGCTTATCTATGTGCGCTAGTTAACGAAGCCTTCAGTACTCTCTTTGCTACACTGAAGGCCGTTAAACTTTCAGCAGGAGCCTTCCATGGATAACGATCTCTTTCTGTTCCCCATTACGGGTTGGGAAATAAAAACAGTACCGGTTGACGGAGTCCTTTCCGTGCGCTTCCCTTTTCTATCTCATGAACGGCAGAAGCTCTCCGAGGCTGATCCAGGCAGGCCCTATGTGATGCATGCGGATCAGGCACGGGAACTCCGGGATGGGCTATCGCGAGCGATCGCCCAAATCGAAAACCAAATGTTCGAATCTGCTGAATCCACGACGGCATTAACCGGCGTGATTATCTATTAACCCAAATCCGGTGATTGAGCACTCATTTATGAGTTCAATTCCATGATTCATAAAGATTTTATGTATCATTTGAGGCTCACCTTCCGGATGAATCCACTACCACTACCGGATTCAGGATTCAGGATTCATAATACGGCTACCTTACGTGGGGTACACTATGCGAGGGGGTTGGCTCGAAGTTTTGAGAGCCGCACTCCTCACATTTTCTTACTTTCTCCCCGAAAGATTATGGCCCTTTATCAGCTTACGTTTTGCTACCCCTATCTGAAAGAGTATGCGGTAACGGTGCGGCATATCCGTGATGAAGTCGAAGCCTTGTCCGGTAACGATTGGCGAGTCGTGACTTCAGGCGAGCATGTATGCGCCATCGTATTTGAGACGAATGTTGAGCCTGAACAACTGGTGAGCACCCTTGGAATTTACGGAAGCGACAATTTTCAATTTCTTCTGACGGAAATTGCTGTGGCTGTGGCGGGATATTTGCCTCCGGATGTCTGGGAATGGGTGGATAGCCGTTTTCCACGAACCTTGAAACTTCTCTGAACCGGGAATACCCCGCATAGCTTGCAACCGCTGGCAGCCTGCCGGCCTTGGAGCCGAAGCGAAAATACGACCGGGAGGACAGATTTTGACGATTTTGAAGCCCAATAGGTAGTTCTATTGGCTAAAAAGCGGCGAAATATGGACTGGCATGATGCTTTAACACCCGCCTTTAGCCGATTTCCTTTAAGTCCAGCACCTGCCAGGCCGCATCAATTGTCAACGCGGGATCGAACAGGACTCCGCGCAGAAACAATCCTTATCCACGCGAGATCCCGGCAAATGCACGGCTTAATCAATGACACCCGAAACCCCCGCCAATCGGCTTGACCGGCCAGTCGACGAGACATACGACCACATACTGGGGCCGCCCGATGCCGAGATCACATTAGTCGAATACGGTAGCTACGCGGACCCTTCCTCCCGCGCCGCCCACGAGCGCGTTGCTGAAATGCGCAATCGCTTCGGCAACCGTTTGCGCTACGTCTTCCGCCACCGGCCGCTGCCCGGTAGCGATATCGCCCGCCGTGCCGCCGAGTTGGTGGAATCATACAGCGATCCGACACGCTTCTGGCATGTGCATGTCGCGCTGATGACCCACGCCGCCACGCTGACCGCGGACGACTTGCACACGATCGCCGCCGACCAGATTCTCGAAGAGAAAAATGCGCCGCGGAACGAAGAGGGCACGCTAGGCGCAAAAGCCCGTGTGGATGCGGATGTGGAGAGCGCCGAGGCCAGTGGCGTCATCGTCACGCCGACATTCTTCATCAATGGCCGACGCTACGATGGCCCCTGGGATGCCAACTCACTTTCGGAAGCAATGCTCGGTTCCCTGGGTCATGTCGTCCATGCGGCCGCGCTGGACTTCGCCAAGTGGGCGCCTTCGACTGGTATTCTGCTGCTGCTGACGACTGCGATTGCCATTGCGCTGAGTAATTCCACCTTCGGTCCGGACTTTAATGAATTCTGGGATCAGCCCTTTGGAATCATCTTTGGCGATGCTGCGTTTGATCTCTCGCTGCGCCATTGGATAAATGACGGGCTGCTGGTTATTTTTTTTCTGGTAGTCGGTCTGGAAATAAAACGCGAATTCACGGTGGGTCATCTCGCCAGCCGTCAATCCGCAATGTTGCCGGTCGCCGCGGCCGTTGGCGGTATGGTGATGCCAGCGCTGGCATATCTATTACTGGTGCCGGAAGGTCCGGAAGGCGCATGGTCGCTGGGATGGGGCGTACCGATGGCGACGGACACCGCATTCGCGGTCGCACTGATTGCCATGATGGGCAGGCGGGTACCCATTGAATTACGCGTTTTTCTGACTGCGGCTGCCATTGTCGACGACATCGGCGCCATTATTGTCGTGGCGATCTTTTATACCGATGAGCTGCGCAGCAACTATCTCGCCGGAGCCGCTGCTATCACGGGATTACTGGCGCTGGTCAACCGGAGCGGCATCTATCGCACCTCACCTTACGTATTCCTGGGAATCGGCCTCTGGACCTGTGTACATTCCAGCGGGATCCATGCGACCCTGGCGGGCATCATTCTCGCACTCTTTATCCCTACTCGTCCGCCACCCAACCTCAGGGCGCTGATGCTGCAAGCCGATGCGATCCTGACAGCGGAAACGAAGCGTGGCAAAGAAGTGATGCGCTATGGCCCGTCCGAACCCTCCCTGGAAGCGTTGGATGCCATCCATGAGCGGCTGGAATCCCCGGCTGAACGCATGCTTCGTCACGTCGCGCCAAGATCGAGCTATGTAGTCCTGCCCCTCTTCGCACTGGTCAATGCCGGTGTGGCGGTCGAGACCGGGGCGCTCGGAGGTCAGACGGCACTCATGTTCGGTACCGCGGTCGCACTGGTGGTTGGGAAACCGCTCGGGTTCGTCGCTGCGGCGGCACTGGCCGTCCGGTTGGGCATCGCAACCAAACCCGCGGCATACTCCTGGCGTCAACTCGCCGGTGCGGGAGCCCTGGCTGGTATCGGCTTCACCATGTCACTTTTCATAGCGAGCCAGGCCTTTGAGCTTGAATCTGATTTCGCCGCCGTCAAAATAGCGATCTTCGCGGGCTCGATCATATCGGCGATCATTGGGACGGCGATATTGTGGAATGCGCGGTCCGATTCCAATTGACTCTTCGCAGGATGGGTGGAGCGTAGCGTAACCCATCAAAAAAACACCACTCTGCATGTCCCGGCAGGCGGAAAGAAGCATCATGGAGGCGTGACGTGGAGGATAGCAAAACGATGGGTTGGGCTTCACTCCACCCGTCCTGCGGCTAATCCGTGTGCCACCGAACAGACCTGACATGATTTCCGGCGCAGGCTGGTGATTTTTCATCAATCAGGGAGGAGCGATCATGACAACGAAGAAAGCATGGGCAGTCTGGCAGGGCAGCATCAAGGATGGCGGCGGCACCATCTCCACCGAAACCGGCGTGTTAAAGGAAGCGCCATATGGATTCAAGTCAAGATTCGAAAACGGCAAAGGCACCAACCCCGAAGAGCTGATTGGCGCCGCACATGCCGGCTGTTTTTCCATGGCGCTATCCCTGATGCTCGGCGAGGCGGGACTAACCCCCGAGAAGATCGAGACGCATGCGGATGTAACGCTGGACAAAGTCGGTGAGGGCTTCGAAATCACCGCAAGCCATCTTACCGTAACGGCAAAGATTCCCGGCGCGGATAAAACGAAATTCGAGGAAATTGCCAACAAGGCAAAAGCGGGATGCCCGGTATCCAAGCTATTCAAGGCGAAAATCACGATGGATGCCAGCCTGGAATCTTAATCTCTTTGTCAAACCGCTGCCCGGTGCTTGGAGGTAAAGTTTGCGCCCTTTCATCAGCACATTGATTTCAGGTAACCCGCCCTGAAACTCAGCCTACCTTAAATCCAAGCGGATCACGGTATACGTGAAGCCACGCAGCACAGCCGTCGCCGCTCATCTACTTGAGACCTCAGCGAGCAGAAAAATGCCCGGCGGAGGATTATTGCCGCCGGGCCAACTCGTCCCGTTACCATAAAGGAAGATTTGTTATCTCCCTTAAGCCGCATCTTACCCCCTTTGACGATATTGCCTATTGGACCGAAGTACAAAGGTGGAGAGACAAAATCAGCAGGATCACAGACTTCAACCCGCAGGTCCATTCAAATAAAGACGGGAAAAATTTTTGAATTGTTCTCTGAAGTGGTCTATAGATAACTAGCAGCCTGCCCGATGAAGATCCCTGAAGGATATGGATGGCCAGATGAAGGAGTTTCGATATGACGGCAAGTAAACCTCAAACCACCGACTTTACCAAAGACGTTCTGGGCCGTTACATCGCGAATGGACTGGATGAAGCCCTGAATAGTACCAGCAAGAACGGGCAGCGGCCAGATGGCACTCCAACCAGCGATGCCCGGCCCTTCGATGTAATAGTGGTCGGCGGCGGCAGCTTCGGACCGGTGTTTGCGCAGCACCTATTCTCGCAAGATAAAACGCACAGTCACCGCATCCTGGTGCTCGATGCCGGTTCGCTGGTGCTGACAGAGCATGTGCAAAACTATCCCCCGATCGGGCTTGGCGTCCCCGGACCCATTGAAACCGACCCATTCGTGCCGCGCGCCGAGATCTGGGGGCTGCCATGGCGCGCGGACCCCGCAAAGGTGCCGGGCGGGTTCCCCGGATTGGCCTATTGTTTCGGGGGACGCTCCCTCTATTTTGGCGGCTGGTCTCCACAATTGCTGGATACCGACACCGATACGGAAATGCCGCCGGACCGGTGGCCCGCCAGCGTGGTGAGTGAACTGAATACCAGGCATTTTGCGGAAGCCGCGCAACAAATCGGTACCGACCAGACGAATGATTTTATCAGCGGCCCCATGCATTATGCGTTGCGCAAGCAATTGTTTGACGGCATCAACGGCAATCAGGTCCCCGAGGCGATCAAGCCGGCTGAACTACCTCTGCACTTGCATGTACCGCCCGCCACATCCGTCGAACATAAGGAACAATGCAAGCTGGAAGCACCCTTGGCGGTCCAGAGCCGCGCGGGTTCCGGGTTCTTTCCCTTCAACAAGTTCAGCGCTGCGCCCCTGCTGATCAAAGCGGCGCGCGCGGCTTCCACCGAGTCGATGCAGACCGTGGGCTACCCGGACGATGTCAAGAAGCGATTCATGGCGGTGCCTCACTGCCGCGTAATCCGGCTCGTCACGGCAATCCAGAACGGGCTTGGGCGGGTGACCGGCGTGGAATGCGAGACTTACCTGCCGGTTTGCGGCGACGGCTTCAATGTACAAAAACAGCGTGTGACAATCCCCGTGGCAGACAGCGGCAACGTCATCATCGCGCTGGGCACCATAGAAAGCGCCCGCCTTGCCCTGCTCTCTTTCCAGGGAATCACGAATTACGGCAGGATAGGCCAGAACCTGATGGCGCACTTGCGTTCCAATCTCACCATCAGCATTCCGCGCACGTCATTGTCCAGTCTCAGCCCGGCGGTGAAAGCGCTACAGGCATCCGCCCTGTTCGTGAAAGGCAGGCACACCTTCGCCGATGATTCGGGCAAGGGTTATTTCCACTTGCAGATTACCGCGGCGGGGCTGGACAAACTCAGCGCCGATTCCGAGGCGGAGCTTTTCAAGAAGATCCCCGATCTGGATAGCGTGCTCCCGTTGCAGGAGGTGAACGACCACACGGTGGTTATTACCATTCGCGGTATTGGCGAAACCCAGGGACAGAATCCGGGCAGCGATATCACATTGACGAGCGAAACCGATGAGGTCGGTATGCAACGCGCATTGGTCGCTTACAATCTCAGTGCAAACGACTTCGAATTATGGGACGCCATGGACAAAGCTTCCGATGACGTAGCTAAGGTATTCGCTGGCGGGCACGATTTTACCGTCTTTACGGCAACCGGTCCCCAGACCGTTGCACCAACGGCGGACTTGAAGCAACTCGTGCCCTATAAACCGGGCCGACAAGGCGGACGCCGCGATGGCATGGGCACCACCCATCATGAGGCGGGACCGCTCTGGATGGGCGACGATCCCGATACTTCCGTCACCAATGCCAATGCCCGTTTCCACTTTGTTGACAATGCGTATGTCGCCGGGCCAGCCCTGTTTCCGACAGTCGGCTCGCCCAATCCGATGCTCACAGGGGTTGCGCTGGCGCGCCGCCTGGCGGAACAATTCACCGTTGCGTCGCTTCACCCTGATGCGGGATTCACCATGCTTTTCGATGGCACAGACGCGGGCAAATGGCGCATGTCGACCATCAGGAATCAGACCAATAATAATCCCGGCGGCCTGCTGCTTGTGGATGGCGCCCTGGAAGCGGTGCCAGGCAATGACTTGGGCATGTTCTGGCATACCGACCCGACACCTCAGGATTTCGTGCTTAAACTTGAGTGGTTGCGCTGGCGCGAGGATGACAATTCCGGTGTGTTCATCCGCTTTCCGCACCCGGATAGCAAAAATTACAACAATACCGCCTATGTCGCAATTGATTTCGGGTTCGAGATCCAGATCGACCAGCTCGCACATCCCGACGGTGCGCCCATTCGCAAGACCGGTGCGATCTACGGCTTCGCCGCGCCTAATGATCCCGATAATCTTCCGGTAAAACCGGTGGGTGAATGGAATGAGTTCGAAATTCATGCCCAGGGACAACACTATACCGTGTTTCTCAATGGCATAATAATCACCGAGTATGACAACTCCGATCCGGCGCGTGGCCAGCCCAGCTCGGGAAGCATACCCAGTTTTATCGGGCTGCAAACCCATACTGGACGGGTCGCATTCCGCAAAATCCAGATTAAACCACTTTAACGAGGTTCATCTTGGCAGGAAATATGCGTGGACTACCAAGACCGATAATTTCAGCCTGCATCTGTCTTGCCTGCATCCTGGGCAGCACTGAAACCTTTTCCGGCCCAGACTCTGGAGCCCTCCCTGGGGCCGCTCCTGGAGTCCCGCAAAAAACGCTTACCATCACAGAGCAATATAATCTTCCCATCGCCGAACTCTCGGGACTCGCCATCGCGCGCACTACAAGAAACAAAGGCGGGAATGGAAGCGTAGAAACAGGCGAGGATGGCATCAACATTTATGCTGTTGGCGACGGCAGCTACGAAATCGCTCGATTTCAGATCGACGCGGCATCAGGCGCGGCCATCATCGATGCGCAGGATGTCGCGGATGTGGTACGCAAGGGTAAAGCGGATGCCTCCCAGTGGGAAGCGATCGCAACGGATGGAAGAGACACGATCTGCATGCTGAGTGAGAACCGCGGCGAAATCACGTGCCTCGACCATCGCCTGGAGCGCCGACGGGGAAGCTTCACGCTGGATGTTTCAAGTATCGGCCACCTCGAGTTGGCCTGGGAGGCACGCCCCAATTCACGCGGCGAGGGGATGATACTCATGAAAAAGGGCCACGTCCTGGTTCTCAAGGAAAAGCACCCCGCGATGCTTGTGGAATTCGGCCCGGAAGGCGACTCCCCGATAGGTTACGGCCCGGCCACTTTCCTGCAAGATAATGAAGAATTCGCCGGATTAAAAACGGATTCCGAGGAACCGATTGTTTACCGCGCAAACCGGGCGATTTTCCCTATTCAACGCAGACTGGTGGCGTTGAAGACATGGGAATTCTCCGAGCGCCTGCGCGAACTCGCCATGGATGCAAGCGAAATCACGCTCGGCCCGGATGGAAGCGTTTACCTGCTCTCGCAGGAAAGCGCCACTCTGATCCGGCTGCAAAAGATTCTGAAGCCAGACGAAGACAAAGTCTCGCTGGATCGCGGCGCGTACTGGAAACTGCCCGCTGGGCTCGAAAAAGCGGAAGGCCTGGTGATTGATGGCGACATGCATCCCTGGATCGGTATCGACATAAAACAGACCAGCAAATTCAATCTCTTCCGGTTGTCCCCTATTGATGCCGCACCTGAATAGCGGAGTGTCCCACGAATCATGGAGTCATTTCAGATTTAAGAATTCAACGCGATTGCGGCCTGCTATCTTTGCTCGATAAAGCGCCTTATCGGCGGCTGCGATGAGCGTGCCCGTATCCTCCCCAATCCGGTCACCGCCCACCGTTACACCCAGGCTTACCGTCATGGAAATTTCCCCAGACCGGCTGTCAACAGGCTCCATGCTGATGGAATTACGAATTTGTTCGGCCAGGATCATCGCATCACTCCCCGTACAGGAGGATACTGTAATGAGAAATTCCTCTCCCCCATAACGCCCGATCCGGTCATGAGGACGCAGTACAAGGCGCATGCGCCGGGCTGCCTCCTGCAATACCGTGTCGCCAGCGGGATGTCCGTAGGTATCGTTGATTCGCTTGAAGTGATCGAGGTCGGCAACCACAACACCGATGCAGGTGCTTTGGCACGCCGCCCGTTCCACCTCTTCTTCCAGGTGATCCATGATTGCGGCACGGTTCCATACTCCGGTAAGGCGGTCGTGCGTGGCCTGGATATGCAGTTTCTTATGCAACGCAAGTATTCGTTCGGCCACCCGCAGCCGGGCCGCCAACTGTTCTTCATCGAACGGCTTGGTGATGAAATCATCGGCACCCGCGTCCATGCCTTCGAGATAACTGCCCTTGCTGTCCAGCGAGGTCAAGAGAATGATGTATGTATATTGCAGACTGGGTTCGGCACGGATCATTTTGCACAATTGTGGACCATCGATATCCGGCATCATCCAATCAGAGATCAGCAGAGAATATTCATCCTGTTTCCAGGTCTCCCAAGCCTTCTGCCCGTTTTCCACCGCCGTTACCGTGTACCCCAGTTTCCTGAGCGTCGCGCCAAACAAAAGGCGCGAGGTGGTATCGTCTTCCGCCATTAATATCTTCATAATCAGACCCTGTCGGACGGAGATTCGGAATGCATATCAAGCGCGGCAATTTCGACCTGTACGCGGCAAAATTCACCTTCGATCTGTTCTATTAACGCGACTGCTCCGGTCGTGTTGCCAGCTTTACCCAGCGCTTCCAGCTGCTGGGCAATATCCGCCATGTGCCGCGCACCGACGCTGCCACTCGCGCCTCTGAGCGCGTGAGCCGTCTTGCGCAGAAGCTCAGCATCGCCCCTATCCAGCGAGTTTCGTAGAATGCCGATGCGCTCAGTGCCCTCGTTCAGGAACGACATGAATATCTCACGAATCAAGGAAGGTTCCGTCGCGTCTCCCAACGCGCGCAGATTTGCAATGACTTCGGCACTCAATGCGGATGAAATATTGGGAGGAGCTGAAGATATCAGGGACGAGGAAGGGTCCGGCGTATCAACGCGGACCGTGTTTTCATTCTCTGCCTGGGTTGGCTGGGCGTCATTTTCCCGTTCCCGGTTTTTCCCTGGCCCCCATCGTTTTAAGGCGGCGGCAAAATCTTCCTGCTTCACCGGTTTACTGATGTAATCATCCATACCCGCGAGCAGGCAATACTCTTGATCTCCGTGCATGGCCTGCGCCGTTACTGCAATGATGGGAAGCCACGATTTTCCGCCGGGCCGGCGGCGAATCGCAGCAGTGGCTTCAAAGCCATCCATTTCCGGCATCTCGCAATCCATGAATACCATTTCGTAGGGATACGCCTCCACCATCTGCATGGCTTCCCTGCCATTGGCGGCGACATCCACATGGCAGCCCAGATTTCTCAGCATCATCGCCCCGACAATCTGATTGGTGACGTTATCCTCCGCCAGAAGCACTCGCATGCCAGTAAATGGGGGATTTGCACTCTCGATTATCTGTTCCTCGCAAACTTCCGGAAGGGGCTGACGATCGCTGATGAGGTCTATGGAGCGGCGGCGGCAGTATGCGTCCCAGACATTTACCAGCGTCGACAATAACTCCGATTGGCGCGCCGGCTTGACCAGGTAGGCCGAAAAACCGATTTTCTTGAGCCGCTCCCTGATATCACCCTCTTGTCCCAGCGAACTTAGCATCACCAGCTGGGTGTCGTGGAGCGAAGGGTCTGTTTTGATGGCGCGGCCCAGACTTTCCCCGTCCATTCCCGGCATTTGATAATCGAGGATGGCGATCTGATAGGGGTCACCGGCGGCATGCGCTCCACGCAGCGCCCGGAGCGCTTCCACACTGGATGCAGCGCTTCCGATGCGCATTCTCCAGACGCGGATTTGCTCTTGCAGCACGAGACGGTTAACCGAGTTATCGTCCACAATCAGTACACGGGCACGTGCCAGTTCCACATGCGGGCTCACGGCGGCCGGTTGATTCTGCTGCAGGGGCAGGCTAAGGGTAAACCAGAACGTTGACCCCATGCCCACACGGCTCTTCGCGGCGATGGTACCCCCCATCAATTTCACTAACTGCTTGCTGATGGCCAGACCCAGGCCTGTGCCTCCATAGCGGCGCGTGGTGGAAGTATCCGCTTGCGTGAATTTATCGAAGAGGCTCTCCAATTTATCTGCCGTGATGCCCAGCCCGCTATCCTCGACACTGATGCGGAGCTTGACCTCATCATCATCGATCGAGTCGGTTTCAACATTGATGAGAACATGACCCTTGTCAGTGAATTTGATGGCATTATTGGTCAAGTTCGTCAATATCTGACGGATACGTCCCATATCCCCGATCACATGGCGTGGCACATCCGGGGGGTAGCGCACGATCACATTCACATCATTCTTTCTCGAGGGTTGCATGGCGATCATGCCCGCTACTTCTTCAACGGCCTGAAGCAAGTCAAACGGAATAGGTGCAATCACCAGTTTACCGGCCTCGATTTTGGAGAAATCGAGAATGTCATTGATAATGGTGAGCAACGTCTCGCCGCTTGCGCGCGCCAAGCCCGCCAACTCGCGCTGCGACGCGGTTAACGAACTATTCAAAAGCAGGCCGATGGTCCCCAGCACGCCATTCATCGGCGTGCGGATTTCATGGCTCATGTTTGCCAGAAATTCGCTCTTGGCACTGCTGGCAGCCTCGGCTGCCAGCCGCGCTTTTTGCAGCTCCATCTCGATAGTCTTCCTTGCGGTGATATCCTGACCGGAAAAGTAAAATTCCTGGGTATCCGGTGTGGTGGTGATATTCCATGAAACCCAGCGGCCAGAACCGTCCTTGCAACTCATCTGGCTTTCAAAGGAAACCGGAATACCCGTGATGAGTTTATCCAGTTCCCGGGTAGTGCTCTCGCGGGAATCGGGGGAGACGAATTCCATGAACGGCCGGGATAGCAATTCCTCCGGTGAGAAACCCAGAACCTTTTCCCAGGCGGGGTTCAAGCGTCTGAAATGACCATCGGAGCCCGAGATGGCAAGAAAATTCAAGGACTGGTCAAAGTAGCGATCGCGTTCCGTTTGCGCGGTGATAAAAGCACGGGAAAGGCTGCCTATCTCGTCGCTGGAATCAATCTCGAATTGAGAGACATGATCCATTTCTCCGATATTCCGGGTTTCGTCTTCGAGCCGAACAAGATTCTGTACTTTTCGCCGCACGACCCGGTAAGAGAGTGCCAGCCAGGCCACGATAAAAGCGAGCGTGAGAAAGACGCCGTATACATAGAAAGTGGTGCGACGTTGGGCGGCTACAATCGCATCGAGCGTGCGGGCATCGAACAGTTCGTAGAACTCGTTCACCTGCTGCATGATTCTGGCCTTCTCGATATGGTAGTTCTCATCATGCAGTATGCGGCGGGCCAACTCGGGGTCAGGGGCTCTCCGTATGTCGAACTGATCGGTTGGGTCCCGAAAGAGTCCTTTCATTGCGTGGAATGCGCTGCGCTCCGATTGCACCAACCGGTTGGAAATATTTTCGGCCTCCGTCAGCTTGGCAAACTCTGCCGCAGTAAATCTGGACTGCTCCATCCGGGTTCGTAAGGAAATCTTCCGAGCTCCCGGACTGGGTTGGAAGCCGGGGTCGCCAATTATGAGATTCCAGTAGCTACGCTCGTAGTGGAGGGGCTGTTCCAGTTCGCCATTGCGGATCGCAAGTATCTGCCAATAGAAACGTTCAAACTTCGGGTCGCCGGTATCCACATAGGCTCGAGCCATAGTGGTCATGTCATCCGTCGACTGACGCAGCTCGTCAGCGACGAGGAAAGAAGTGTAGCGAACACTTTGGACCTCATCGAGTTCCTGCTGCCCGAAGAAGCGAAGTACGATAAAAAACACAAGCAGAGAAAGAAGCACCCCGGTTACGAGGTAAAAGATATGACTCAGTTTCCGGATTGTCATGATTCTTCCTTGGGTACGGGTCCACCGCGCGCAAAAAATTCGGAGCAAGCTGTGCTTGCCGGTAGCGCCCCAGGCCGGGCTTCAATTCGATATTCCACCGCCCCGGATCAACGCAACTGCTGTCGGTATGTGCCGTACGGTCAGGATGGAGCCATGTTCCTTACTTAATGAATGCGCACTACTTTCCAGGCAGATATTGTGACAGCGGACTGGACGCACAATCCACATGCAAGCAGGTTTGCAAATCTGGCAAATCTACCAGATGGCTCGCAAGCTGAACCGCTTCCTTATGCCCGTGATGCAGTCAGCCATTAAATAACAAAGGGCTATTCATGAATAGCTGTAACATTTTACAGGTGTGTTGCGGGATCCTGAATTGGCCCCGTATTGAAGACATAAACCAACTTGTGGACGATGTCGCTGGATATGCAGTCGCCACATCCCCGCGTGCCCCCACGTGCCATGGGCCACGTGAGCAATCCGCAGAGACGCGTCCCGGGCTCTCATCAATCCCATCTATCCACCGGCCGCCTTGCCTGCTCCACCCCAGCCAGCGCTTCCACTCCGGATATGACATCAAATAATTCCTCGTCGATCTTGCTTTGGCGCAGGCGATAAAACATCTGGTGAAGATCCGCGCTCAATTGGTCGATATTCTTTTCGGCGCGCTCCATTGCCGCCAGGCGGCTCGCATTCTCGCTTGCGAGGGACTCAGCGCAGGCGCGGAAAAGTGAGACGAACAGGTACTCTCGAACGAGCGCTTGCAGCGTTGCGGGACTGCCGCCCATTACCTCCGGCAGATTCTTCGTTGGCCAGGGAAGGCTGGCAAGGTCGCGCCGCCAGGCTGCGTCCAGGGGCAGCAGGCGCTGATGGACCGGCGCATACACCGCCCCCGCTCTGGAGCTGTTATAAAAGAGATAAAGCTGCGACATTTCATTCGTGCCCTCCCTTTTCCACTGGACATCGCCGTCTACCTGTTCCGGCACCAGCATTTGAAACAGAATCTGCCCCACCAGCGGGGTGATGGTCCTGATCGAAAGCGGAACAGCGAGAAGCCCCGCCAGCGGCATGCCAGTGAGTGCCAGCCGGTCATGCACGCGCTCGCCTACCGCCCAGATCTTTTTTTTGCCCGGCAGAGCCGCCAGCGTCTGGACGGCATAATCGGCCACGACATCGTTGAATTGACCCACCAGCCCCTGATCCGAGCCAAACACCACCGCGCCCATTATGCCCACATCTTTTTTCCGCCCCGCCGCTCCTGTCGCGGATCCGCTTGTGCGGAAGCAGACGCTCAAACCAAGCTGTACAGTATGATGATACCCATCCAGCGCATGCACCGATTTCTCATATTGTCCAATGCTCGCCGCCGCCAGCGCCTTCATGGTGCTAACCACTGCGCGCAGATCTCTGGCTCCTTCGATTTTCCGGCGCAGGCTCGCGGTGGTATCGCTCATGACGTTTCCTGCCCGGAATCGGCATTGGGTTCGATCTCAAACTCAGCCTCGGGTTCTGGCTCTGGTGCGGGCTGAAATCCGGTCAGTGCCTTGCGGGCGATTCGCAGTACCCATTCGCGATCTTCGTCACTCAGATTTGCGGCGGTTTCGATGCGTGCACGTACCTCGGATGGAATATCCGCCACCGCCTCCCTTATAGCCTGCTCGGCATCCACCATGCGGTCGAGCGGCACATCGTCAAACAGCCTGGCGGTCAGCGCCAGCAGCACGGCAATCTGTTCAGGCACGGCAACCGGGGTGGATTCAGGCTGCTTGAGACAGGCACGGATGCGCCGCCCGTGTTCGATAGTCTCCCGGGTATCCTCATCCAGCCTGGCGCCAAAGCGGGCAAAGGTTTCCAGTTCTTCAAACTGTGCGTAATCAAGCTTCAGATCACCCGCCACCGCGCGGTAAGCACCGCGCTGAGCCTTGCCGCCAACGCGCGAAACGGATTTTCCGGCATCGATGGCGGGCAGCACGCCCAATTCAAATAATGACGGAGAGAGGTAGATCTGGCCATCGGTGATGGAAATCAGGTTGGTGGGAATATAGGCGGAAATATCCTGCGCTTCCGTTTCGACAATCGGCAGCGCGGTCAACGAACCGCCACCAAGCGAGTCGCACAGATGCGTAGCACGCTCCAGCAGGCGCGAATGTATATAAAAAATGTCACCGGGATAAGCTTCGCGCCCCGGCGGCCGGCGCAGCAACAGGGAGAGCTCGCGGTAGGCGCGCGCGTGGTGGGTCAAATCATCGTACACGATCAGAACATCGCGGCCCTGCTCCATGAAATATTCCGCTATGCTGGTCGCGGCATAGGGTGCGATATAGGCGAGGCCGGGAGGGTCGTCGCCTTCCGTTACCACGACGACGGTATACTCCATCGCGCCTTTTTCGCGCAGGGTGGCAACCACTCTTGCGACACCCGATGCACGCTGTCCGATAGCGCAATAAACACACAGTACATTCTGGTCTTGTTGATTGAGTATCGTGTCGAGTGCGATGGCGGTCTTGCCTGTCTGCCGGTCGCCCAGAATCAACTCGCGCTGACCGCGGCCCACAGGGATAAGCGCATCGATAACCTTGATGCCGGTTTGCAGGGGCGCCGTGACGGCTGCGCGGTCCATGATGTGCGGGGCGGTGCGTTCGATCGGCAGGCGCCGGGTGGAAATGACCGGCGCTTTGCCGTCGAGCGGACGCCCCAGTGGATCGACAACTCGTCCGATCAGCTTGTCGCTCACCGGCACATCCATGACGTGCTCTCTGCGCTCGACTTCATCGCCGGTATGCAATTGCGAGTAGTCGTCGAGCAGAATCACACCGATTTCATTTTCCTCAACATTGAATGCTATGCCGTATGAATCACCGGGAAACTTCAGCACTTCCTCGAAACCCACGCCGGGAAGGCCGGACACTTTTGCGATACCGGAGGCGATACTCGTGATAGCGCCTGTCTCGCGCAATGAAAGTTGCGGCGTCCAGGCTTGCCGTGCTTGCGCTATTTGTGCGAATGCACTATCGAAGATACTTTGCAGATTCTTGGCGGGCATTTTCATTGGCTTAACGGAGATTTCAAGTCCGGGGCTTCAATACCGTCACTTTTTCCTGCCCTTTATTTCTTTCCTTAGCGCTACGATCCGTTTCAGATCGGGCTTCAGCATCAGAGCTGGATTCAGATTCCAGCTCGCCTTCAACATGATTTTTCAGCAGTCTGCCTATCTCCTTTTCCAGCGATGAGAGATAACCCGCGATACTCCATGCCACCTTATGTCCATGCGTGACGAGTTCAATGCCGCCGATCAGTTCCGGTTCGGTCGCAAACTGGACGGAAATATCCGCACCCAGGCTTTCCCTGATCACGGCGGCAATCGCCTCCTGCTGCGCCGCGGGCAGATCAAATGCGCTGCGAACCAGAACACTGGCTGCCGTTGCTCCCATTCCCGCCGTTGCCAATACCGCCGGTGCCGATATGGCTGCCGAAGGCGGCGGCGTCCTGATAGTCGAGGCCAGCCGCGCCTTCTCGTTTGGACTCAACTCGCGCATGCGCCCGATAAAGGCTTCCGCGATATGCGCCTCGAGAGTGGTATTGGCGAGATCGGCCAGCACCTTGCGGGCAATGGCGAATACTTCCGTGCCTATTCGCCGGGTGAGCGTTTCGCTCAGGCTTTGGTATTCGCGTCTCAATGCCTCTTCCCGTCTGGTACGCAAGTTATCCGCATCCTCCCGTGCGGCGGCGATCAATCGCCGGCGCTCGGTGCGCGCCTCGGCCGAAGCCTTGCTCAAAAGCGCGGCCCGCTGCTGCTCAAATTCATCATGCTTGTGCTGAAACGCATTTCGCTCTTTCTCAGCTTCCGTTTTTTTCGCATCGGCATCGGCGAGTTCCGCCGCAATCCGCTGCTCTCTCGCATCAAGGGCCTTGAGGATGGGTTTATAAAAAAAGCGCTTCAACAACCATACCAGAATGAGGAAGTTGACGACTTGCGCAATAACGGTGAACCAGTCGATCAGCACGGATTATTTTCCCGCAGCCTGTGCAATAACATGGTTCCAGAAGGGGTTGGCGAAAATGAGGATCATGGAAACCACGAAACAGTAAATGGCCAGCGACTCGATGATCGCCAGGCCGACGAATAACGTGCGGGTGATGGTCGCAGAGGCATCGGGTTGCTGCGCCAGCGATGTCAGCGCCGTGGCAACCGCCTTGCCTTCGCCCAGCGCCGGACCGATCACGCCGACGCTGATCGTCAGACCGGCCGCGAGAATCGATACGATTGCGATGAGGGTCATGCTGTCCATAGTTTCTCCTTATGCTTATGGGTATCTGTAATGATGAATTTGGCTCCGATTCGATTTACGAATTCCCTATGATTCATAGTAGGATGGGTGAAGCAAAGCGCAACCCATCATCCCAGCTTATTCCATATCTCCCCTTATTCCCTATCTCGCAAACCTCGCTAATCAGGTTTGGTTTTGATGGGTTGCGCTTCACTTCACCCATCCTGCAAAATTCATATCCATTCTGCATAAATACTAAGACGGATTCATGAGCATAATCTTTATCATTTGATTTTCTGGCCCTTTCCCGCACCCGGTACTCCGGGTTCCGTCGCGCCATGATTGCGGCGGCTGGCATGATCGGCATGGTCGGAGGTGGCGGCCGCAATATAAACCGTGGCCAGAATACTGAAAATATAAGCCTGCACCATGCCCGTCACCAAGCCGAGCGCGCTCATGACGATCGGAAAGATAAACGGCGTGATGGTCAGCAGGATCGCGAGAATCATCGTTCCGCTCATCATGTTGCCAAACAGGCGAATAGCCAGCGCCAGCGTGCGCGAGAACTCGCCGATGATGTTGAATGGCAGCATGAGGGGCGTCGGTTTGAGATAGGAACGAAGGTAGCCGCCCAATCCCTGCTCTTTTATGCCGTATATCGGCACGGCGATAAAGACGCAGATCGCCAGCGCCGTGGTGGTTGAAAGCGAGCCGGTCGGCGGCTCATAACCGGGAATAATGGTACAGAGGCTTGCCGCCGCGACAAATACAAACAGCGTGCCAAGAAAACCGAAGTATATCTGCGGCTGGCGCAAGCCCACTTCTTTAATCTGGTTGCGGATGGCGATAAAGACGATTTCCAGCAGATTCTGCCAGCGGGAACGTTCCAGCCCGATGGAGAGCTTGCGGGTAATGGCTTTTGAACCCGCGGCCAGCACAAACATCAATACCCAGGTATAAACAATCGTGGCATTCAGCTTCAGGAAGCCATATTCCCAGAAGACGATATGGTCGGGACTAAGGTGCATGGCTGGCCTCCCGCACTGGCTTTCCCGCTGGCGGTTCAGTGGGTAATCCAGCGGGCAAAAACGCGGATAAAGGAACCGGAAGAAGCCGCGTCGCAGCCAGCCGCGCGATGATGAATCCGAGCAGGCCCGCAAGCAGCGTTTTCCAGCCATCCCCCGGCAGGCCCAGCAGAAAATAGAAACCCGTCATGACGACGCCTATCCGCAGCAGCATGCTGCCCATGAACCAGAGACCCGCCCGGCTGGATGAAATGCCGTGGCGCACCGTCCACCACAGGCCGCCGAAGAAAATCGCCCCCAAAAGAATACCCGTCACCACCGCTAATGCCGGACTCCATAATTCACTCATCGCAATTTCTCCTTTTCGGGTTCCTCCCGCTCCTCATGGGTTTCCTTATCTTCCTTGTCTACCCAATACCAGGCATTCACACAGCCGATGATCAGACCGATAAACAACAGCATCAGCGTCCAGGAATGTTTCATGGGGACGTGTTGATCCAGCCAGACACCCAACGCCGCGCCAGCCAGCGTCGGCACCACCACTGACCAGCCCACCAGCCCTATCATACCCAGCCCCGACCAGACCGTCTGGGTACCCCGGCGCCGCGCCTTGAGCTTGCGCGCCGCCCTGACGCCCACCCGCCGGCTTAATTCCGGCTCGCTCCCGCCTGTGATGATTGTCTTTCCAGCTTTTCCCCCCCTCGCTTTCTCCCCCGATTCCTTACTCATGATGAAATTCCGCAAAGCGGCGGATAAAACCGCTTTCCATTTTCGCCACTACCCGTCGCAAGCTCAGCTCCTGCTCATCAAGATTCAGAAACTCATTTTTTACGGTCTCGCGCAAGGTGGCGAGATCGGCTCCTTCTACGGCATTGCGCACCGAAACCAGCACTTCCCCACCCGTTTTTATCAGGATGCCTTCATCGACCGCAGCATAGACTTCGCCCTCTTCTTCTGTCCCGTATATCAGAATTCCCGGTACCAGCGCCGCCACGCAGTCGAGCCGGTTGGGCAGGAGTCCGAACGACCCCTCACCCGTCTCGGCGACAATGCGGGTTATGCCGGTCCTGTCGGTGAAAACCCTGTAGGGCAGAAGAATTTTAAGGTTCATGTGGATTCATGCATAATGCTTACCTCGGAATCTGGCTTTGGACCCGGATTCAAACCGGGCTGCGGCTTTACCCGCACCTTTGTAATTTTCACCTCATCAACCGTCCCGATCATATATAGCGCCCGCTCCGGAACATCCTTGAACTCATCCTGGAGAATGCGTTCGCAGCCATCCAGCGCATCCTTGAGACTGACGAGCTTTCCCTTGATGCCGGTAAACTGCTCCGTAGTAAAAAAAGGCTGGGTAAAGAAGCGCTCCAGCCGCCGCGCGCAAGCCACCACATTACGGTCTTCCGGAGACAGCTGTTCCAGTCCGAGCATGGCGATGATGTCCTTGAGTTCCGCATATTGCGCGAGCGTGCGCCGGATCTCCTGCGCGATCCGGTAATGCCGCTCGCCGGTAACACCCGGTGTCGCCATTTTGGAATTGGATTGCAACGGATCGATAGCCGGATACAACCCCTCGCTGGCGCGTTTGCGCGAAAGTACGATGGATGCGGAAAGGTGGGAAAAAGCGTGGACGGCTGCAGGATCGGTGAAATCATCCGCTGGAACATACACCGCCTGAATCGACGTGATCGCACCGGTATCGGTATTGGCAATACGTTCTTCCAGCTGTGCCAGTTCCGTGCTCATCGTCGGCTGATACCCCAGGCGCGACGGCATCTGGCCCATCAACCCGGACACCTCCATACCCGCCTGGATGAAACGGAAAATATTGTCCACCAGCAGTAATACATCACGATGCTCGTCATCGCGAAAATACTCAGCCATGGTCAGCGCCGCATGACCCACGCGAAACCTCGCGCCGGGAGGCTCATTCATCTGGCCGAAGACCATCACCATGTTTTCCAGCACCCCTGCCGCTTTCATGTCGCGATAGAGTTCCTCCCCTTCGCGGCAGCGTTCGCCTATGCCACAAAAAATGCTGACTCCCTCATGCTGCCCGGCCACATTGTGGATCATTTCGGTAAGCAATATCGTCTTGCCCACACCCGCGCCACCAAGCAGGCCCGCTTTCCCCCCTCGCTCCAGGGGCATCAGCACATCGATGATCTTGATACCCGTCTCAAAAATCTCGGATTTGGTGGAACGCCGCGCCAACGGGGGTGACGAATGATGGACGCTACGCCATTCTACGTTTATGGGCGCCGGCTGCCGGTCGATAGGATTGCCGAAAACGTCGAATACACGCGAGAGAGTGGCGTTACCTACCGGCACCATCAGCGGCCCGTGCGTATCCGTAACCGGCATGCCCCGTGCAAGACCCTGCGTGGGTGTCAGCGCGATCCCCCGCACGTTATGCCCGTCGAGCTGGGACAACACCTCGATAACTATTTTCCCTTGCTGCCCGGTGCGCAATAATGAGTGGATAGGCGGCACGCGATTTTCAAATCGTATGTCCACGATGCCTCCGCGCACGGAAACAACGGAACCGAGTTCTGAAAAAGCAGCAGTCGCAGTATTCATGTGTCCCCGGCAGTCAAGGCGATGATCCTAAATCCGGTAGTTGGACGGGGTGAAGTGCGCAGTTTTTGGGGTACAGGGCAAGGCGCAACGACGCGGAATGGTCGTTCCATTCCAAGGAGTTGCAACGCAGCCATGTGCCGCAAAAACTGTGCAATTCACTCCGTAGCGGCCTCACCCAGGAGGCGAGAGTCAAATAACAGGAAATATTGCTATTAATCATAATACTGATCTATTAAATCAGCGATCAACTACCGGATTTAGGATGAGATAACTACATACTTTATGTATAGCATGCTTAATACGATAGTTATAGTTTCGCAGGGTTAGCGCGACGTAACCCAACGAAAAGCTGCGATGAAATCCTGTCCTGTTCCAAACACGATGGCCGAAATTTTTTATTCGCTGTATTCTTATATCTTCCCCATCAATGAGAACGAAAAATGGGCATCTATGCGGTAACGGCGGTGGGAGCGGGTGCGGCCTTGGGGGCATGGCTGCGCTGGTGGTTTGGCATCATCCTGAATCCGGTATTTCCCACCCTTCCTTTCGGCACTCTGGCTGCCAATTTAACCGGCGGTTATCTCGTCGGCATGGCGGTTGAATATTTTCATCACAACACGATGCTGCCACCCGAAGCACGGCTGTTCGCCATCACCGGATTTCTTGGCGGATTGACCACTTTTTCCACTTTTTCCGCTGAAACAGTTACGCTGTTGTTGCGCGAGCAATATGGCTGGGCTTGCGTTATCATTTTTTTACATCTGGCAGGTTCCATTGCCATGACGATACTGGGAATAGTGACGATCAAATGGCTGGCGCAGTCCTAGCAGCCTGTCGGACTTGAAGAATCGAAGCGAAAAAAATGGTTGGGCGAGGACAGATTTTGACGATTTTGCAGGCCAATAGTTGTTCTATTGGTCAAAAAAGCGGCGAAATATGGACCGGCCAGATCAATAAGAAAGAATAATGAGGGAGTAAACAGGAGTAAGTGGGAGATCAACATGCAAGGCATATTTCTCAAATTCTTTGTGGGCGAATACCGTGAACACGGCGGCATACTCTTATACGAGTGGCTGCTGGAGCGCGCAAAAAAATGCGGCTTTCGCGGTGGCACGGCCATACGCGCGATAGCCGGATTCGGCCGGCACGGCATACTGCACGAGGAAACATTTCTTGAGCTTGCGGCGGATCTTCCGGTAGAAGTGAGTTTTGTCCTGAACGAAGAGGAAGCCAAGCGCTTTCTGGAGTTATTGCAAGCAGAAAACCTGGACCTGTTTTATGTCAAATTCCCCGTCGAGTATGGATTTTTGCCGGCGTGACGGCAGATTGCTTTCATTCGTCTCAATTCCATACCACTGCCAACAGACGGGGTTGGCACAGCCCAATCCGCAATTTAGCCAGAATTTAGCCGATCACCCCATCCGCTGAGTCCAGCGTTAGTCCAATACCGGAATACGCCCTAGCGCGCTACCACGTTGAAAGCAGACTATCCCGCAATACCTGTAAGATCTTACAGCTATCCGGGAATGCCGTTTAATTATCTAATCGTGGTGACACAACAACCAGAATAAGGCTCCTCCCATGCAAAATGATGAATTGCGGCCATTATCCATGTCCCGCCGTGAGTTTCTGAAAACAACGGCTGCCGCCGCTACCGTCGTGGGCGCGGCCACCCTTCCATTTGGCAATCTCCATGCGCAAGCACCTGCAAAGTACCGGCGCCTGAACATTTCAAGTCCCGAGGCGAAACGGTCCATCGAGAGCTACAAAAAGGCGATCCGCGCGATGCTTGCGCTGCCGCCTTCCGATCCGCGTAATTGGTATCGCCTCGCCCTGACCCACACAATGGACTGCCCGCATGGCAATTGGTGGTTCCTGGTATGGCATCGCGGCTATATCGGTTGGTTCGAGCAAATTTGCCGGGAACTCAGCGGCGACCCGGCCTTCGCACTGCCCTACTGGGATTGGAGCGAGAATACGGACCCGCGAAATCCATTCCGGCCAAGCGTCCCCGCCGTCATGTTCGATGACGTGCTTACACCCACCGATCCTGCTTATATCGCGCACTTCGATGAATTCCACGCCCGCTACCGGGATGTCATGGCAAAGGCGGATTATTGGAAGCGCATCTACAAACCCAATGGCGAATTTGACGATGGAACACAATATGGCCAGCTCCTCGCTCGCGGCATCCGCACGCCCGATGACCTCTGGTTCGACATCATCAATGATCCGAGAGGCGCCTTCTTTTTTGATCGAGCCCATGCGCGCGGCGTGACAAAAGCGAAGCCGCAGCTCGATGGCAAAACGGCAAAGGCCGTTTCCCTGCAAACCCTGCTGGATGCACTCGCGCCACGCGATTTCCTCACGTTTGCCAGCCCCAAAACAATAGGCCACAGCGGGTTGACCGGCTTCGGCGTTCTGGAGGGGCAGCCGCACAACAGAGTACATAATTGTGTGGGCGGCATTTTTACCGATCCCGGCGGCAACACCACTAACAGCGGCGGATTCATGCAAGCCAACCTGTCGCCCGTCGATCCCCTCTTTTTCCTGCATCACTCGAATATCGACCGGTTGTGGGACGTATGGACCCGTAAGCAACAGGCGCGCGGATATCCTGTTCTGCCGGAAGGTTCGGATCTTGACACGTGGTCTGCGGAGCCTTTCGTGTTCTTTGTCGATTCGAAGGGACGGCCGGTAAGCAAAACGACTGCCGGCAACTATGCCACGATCGGCGATTTCAATTACGATTATCAGCCGGGATCGGGTGAACAAGTGGTGCCGACGGCCCTGGCCGCCGGAGCGCTCAAGGCAAAGGCTACCCGGATCGAGCGTTTCAGCGCACAAATTACCCGCCCGCCGGCAAGCACAACCGGGACAGCGAGCGGCGCCGTGATGATTCCGCACGCACTGCTCCAGGCGGCAACGGAACCGGAGGCACCGAGGCTTTTCGCACAGGTAACGATCGCTCTTCCTCCGCTGGCGCATGGCCGCGATTTCACCGTTCTGGTCAATGCACCGGCCAGCGCGACTGGGGCCGACCCTTCAAGTCCGCACTATGCAGGTACGCTCTCGATGTTCGGTCATCACATCGTGCACGCACCCGTCACCTTCACCATACCATTATCGGGTGCGCTCGCCGCGATACATGAAGGTAAACTCCTGAAAGCAGATGCGCCGCTGGATATCCGGATCGTGCCGGAGCAGATGGCCATGCACCGGGCGCTGGCGGCGAAGCCCGGCATGGAAACAAAGGCCGAAGTCCTTTCCATCGTGGTGGAAGCGCATTGACCGGGAGAATCATGTACCGGCAGTGGCCTGGCCTTGCATCGATCATTATTGTATTGGCATTTTCCGCCGCATGCGTAAGCTGCACGAAGGCTGAAGGTGATTCCCAGCAGGGGGTGATCGAGCTGGCGCTGACCCGTCCCGCGACTCCTCAGGAGGCGGTATGGGTGCAGGTCCGCGCGGGCAAGCTTCCGCGGGGAACGGAGATCCGTGTCAGCACACGCAAAGGAATATTGCTCGGTACCGTCTCGCCTTTTGGTGCGCAGCCGGGGCAAGAGGCCGTCACACACACTATTCCCCTTCCCCAAAGCGTCATTGTAAATAACCGCGTGCAATTGCGCCTTACGGTCGATGCACCCGGCACGCCCGCACGCTCACCGCAACCGGGCGAGGTGGAAAGCATCAATCTGATTTATGTGCCGATTAGCTTCTAGTCCGAAAATACGCATCGCAGGGAAGTGGGCCTCATCCGAAAGATGAAAGTCGAATAATATGAAATATTTTTATTAATCATTATTACTGGTCTATTAAATGAGCGATCAACTACCCCATTCAGGTTTAATTCGTACCTCGTTCCGCGCCCTTGCGCTATCCGCATTCGCATTGTGCGCCTTGGCATCCCTGGCGAATGCCCAGCCGGAAGATCGATTGGAAAATACTCGTGTGGTGGAAAATCCACCGTTGCTGGAGATCATCCGCCCGGCCAGACCGCGGGAAGAAGCGCGCATGGCCGCACCCGAGGGCGTACCCGCACCGGCGGCCGAGGCGGCGTTGGACCTAAACGTCACCTATACCAGCGGCAAGATCTGGAATCCGGCCGAACAGCGCTACGACGCAGTGAAGTTGCGAAGCTATCAGGGCAAAGGGGTCAACCCTGACGCTCCCTACGTGTCGCCCACCATCTCCATCCTGCCCGGTGAGACGATCCGCATGACGTTGCATAATCAGCTTCCCCCGGACCCAAGCTGCATCAAGGAGGGCAAGGATGTCAACATACCCCACTGCTTCAACGGCACAAACCTGCATACGCACGGCCTATGGGTAAATCCGGCAGGCAATGGCGATAATGTACTCATCTCCATCAACCCCGGCGTCAGCTTCCAGTATGAATACAAGGTACCGTCCGATCATCCGGCGGGCACATTCTGGTATCACACGCATCGCCATGGTTCCACTGCATTGCAAGTAGCCAGCGGCATGGCCGGAGCGCTCGTTATCCGCGGCACGCGCTACCCCTCGCAGGAATCGAACGGTGATATCGACACCTTGCTGGCACCCACTAACACCCAGCCTTTCATCGAGCGCTTGCTGGTCATGCAGCAGATCCAGTACGCTTGCCGCGACGCGCAGGGGAAGATCAAGACAAACGCGGACGGCAGTTACAAATGCGATCCGGACGATGTCGGCGGTATCGAAGGATACGATCAGTTCGGCCCTGGCACGTGGCCCGCTTCGGGCCGCTACACCAGTATCAATGGCCAGGTTCTCCCCACCTTCGGCGGCGCCAGAGCGGGGCAGATTGAACACTGGCGTGTAATCCATGGCGGCGTTCGCGACACCATCAACCTACAGTTCCGCAAACTCAAAGAAGGCGGCCGCAGCCCCGCCCTGTTAACGGCGGCCCAGCATAATGCCTATGTGCAAGAGAACTGTACCGGTCCGGCACTGCCGCAATACCTGATCGCGGCGGATGGGCTGACTACAAAGGCCGTGATCAAGACTAATGTCGCTGTCTATCAGCCCGCCTATCGCTGGGATACACTGATGGTTTTTCCTCAAGCGGGCGTTTACTGCGTAATTGACGATGCAGCTCCACCATCCGCGAGCGTGGAACAGGCCCCACCGTCACGCCAGCTGCTGGGCCTCGTCACCGTCGATCCAGGCCACCCGGTTCCTCGCGACATCACCGCCTATTTGACCAGCGAGCTCGTCGCCGCGGCCAAGGTCAACATGCCCGATTCCATCCAGTCGAGGGTGGCAAGCGACCTGCGCGATGGCTTGAAGCTTACCAAGTTCGTGCCGCATGCCGACATCAAGGATAACGAGGTTACCGGCACCCAGGAGCTCCGGTTCAATATAGACGTCAATAAGAGTCCGGCGGAATTCCAGGTGAACGGCAAGCCCTATGATCCGGGCAGAATCGACCGGGTGCTTACACTGGGCGGCGTGGACGAATGGACGCTGAAGTCCGATTTCGTCAGCCATCCCTTCCACATACACGTCAATCCTTTCCAGATCGTCAAGATTCTGGACCCCAACGGGAAGGACGTCAGCACTGCCGACGCCGTGGATTCGATTGACGCACCCGACCCGCAATATCGCGCGCTGAAGGGCGTATGGAAAGATACGCTATGGGTGAAAAACCTGGTGCCGCCGGGCAAGCTGCCCGGCCAGTACACACTGGTCGTGCGCACCCGTTATCAACGCTACATCGGCGACTTCGTGCTGCACTGCCATATCCTGGACCATGAAGACCAGGGAATGATGCAAAACGTCCGCATTGCCCTGCCGGATGGCGGTGGGAGCAAAAGCCACGGCCATCACTAATCACAGGTTGTTGGTTTATCGAGAAAATACTATCAATTTCGTCATTCCGGGCTTGACCCGGAATCCAGTCCGAGCCAACAGTGGTGTGTTTTGAACGCCGCTGGATACCAGCTTTCGCCGGTATGAAGTTTGTACTATTTTCCCACCGGATCAATAGATGGGATGCCGGGCGAGCATGATCACGTGTACCCCTCCTTCCACCGGACTGGTGCAAACCGGATCAGTGGCAACGGCGGGTTTCCGGTATTTTCCGTATCCCTGAGCGCGGCCGACAGGTCGAGCGCAATATCATGCGACTCGGGCGACGGCACGGGAACATCAAACTCCAGCGACAGAAGGTAGCGGGTACCCGGACTGGCAAGCACAAATTCGGTGCCGACATCACGATGCTCCCATTTCCCGCCGCTTTCGACCAATTGCCACTCGTTCTTTGTAGTATCCCACATGCCGAACTGGTATCCCCGCACCGCCTGATACTGCTTGTCACCGGCTACAAGCGAGGCCATCAGGGGCCGGAAGACAAATGCACCTGTCTCCGGCGTCACGTTCACGAAAATTCGTGTCTTGCCTGGTCGATGATTTTTAGGATAAACATTGCGCGGATCGACTGAAAGCGGCAATCCAAAGAAGATCTGGGTATCGTAGGTCCGCAACTGATTGTCGATCTTCACTTGCAGCTTCACCCCCGGCAGATCCAACGTTCTCTCACCCGCTTCCTGCTGCAATTTTGATTCAATCAATGCGGCCGGAAGCGCATCACCCACGTAAGCGGCACTTTCCCATCCGCCCCGAAAACCGGCGCAGCCGATGGTAGTGGCACATAACGTCAGAATAACGGAATACCGTGGCAGTATATGCATATCTCATTCCTCGTGATTCCGAGGGGATTATGGTCTTTACCCGCGCATCTGGACATACGGCGCAGGGTATCAATAAGCCACATCCCGTTGTCATCGCCCGTGCAACTTCCCGCGTCCGCAACAACCTGATCAATAACGTCTTTTAAACTATTCCTAGCTTCGGAGAAATTCACGATACGCATATCTTGCGCTTCCTTTTATCCGTAATTCTGAATCCCGTATAGCGCTTGTCGATTTTTGCTGAATAAGACAACAGGAATTCAACATCTCACTTGTACAATAAACTAAACAAGTATAGCAACCTCATGCAATTGCCAGCCATCCCTGAAGTTATTTGTGTGCGCGGCAGTTGCGGCAGGTACATCACCCAACTCCGTAAAAATCACCGGCGTAATGGGTTTTTACCGCCATCCATGCTATAAATAATTACGACGCATAACCAGCAGCCGGTGCATCACGCGCGCATGCAGCCGGCCGAAAAAACCTTTCATATGGCGGAACAACAAGACGACAAATCCAAACTGCCGCTAACGGGGATCTTTGCGTTGGTGGCGATCGTAAGCAGTTTCCTCATCTACGAGGGGATATCGCTCAAAACCTCCCGGCCCGTCGACAAGGAAATAGCAAGCAAAGGGTCTCTGGAAAAGGGCGTGGTGCAGGCACGCCTGTGGCAGGACCCATTCGAAGCCGTGGAAACACATCGGCTCCAGGAGGCGAAACAACCAAAACAACCAGGGTTGACCGACGACCCGCACACACTGAATAACCTGATCAAGGTCATCGGGGAATTTGGCATTCGATCCGGTCTTCGTATCGTGCCGGTATTCGTGGACGGAAGCCCTTATGTCAATGGCGTCGAATCCCGGCTCAGGGATCGTTACGCCATGGTATCGGCTTTGGGTGCGGCAGGCTATGTGCCGGAGTCGGGTGAGCACATCCGCATATTCAGGTGGGATCAGGAAAAAGCGCTGGAAACCGATGCGTCTTCCCTGCTGATCCCGGTCGAGCTGTTTATCCCGAAGGCAAAGCTCCGGGACAAGGAATATGGAAAACACGTTTTGGTCGTATGGCTCAAAGACCAGGATTTCGGACGGCTGGATAAACTGCTGGCGCATCTTGATGAAACACTCGGCAAAAGCCTGCCGCAAATAGAACCCGTATATAGCGTACTGGGGCCGCGAAGTTCCGCAACCCTGAGCGCCATGCTGAAAGAATTGCGCAATATGCAATCCAGCCTTCTCGCAAATCCCCCTTTCAGTACGTTAAAACATCTCAAATTCTATTCCCCCTGGGCAACGGCGGAGGATACCTTTCTGCTGGACTATCCGCCCATGCAGCCTGGCTCACCAGGTTTGCACAGCGGCGGCCCGGAAGCAAAGAGGACCGTTGAAGAACTATTCAAGTATCCGAGAATCGAGTTTATCAGGACGATCAAGACGGATGCCATGCTGGCGGAGCACCTTCTACAGGAATTGAAGCGCCGCCGGGTGGATTTGGAACCTTGCCCGGACAAGGATTGCAACCCGAAAGTCGCGTTGATTTCGGAATGGGATACGCTTTATGGCCGCTCGCTTCCACGTACCTTTGCGGCGGTGGCGATGAATAACGGTTCCGGCAAAGCCGGCCCGGCGCTGGAATCCGAAATCAATAAATTGCGTAGAGACGAATGGCCCGGCTGGATAACCCCGCATTCATACCTTGCAGGACTTGACGGCGAATTACCGGCGAAAGAGGACGACCAGAAAAAAGAGGGCGCTCAGTCCAAGGTAAAGGCATGGTACGAAGGCTCCTCTCAGGATGTTGAGCAGAATGCCGGACAGCGCCCCGAAGGCCGCGGTCAACTGGATTATCTCCTCAGACTGGCGGCGGCTTTGAAACAGGAGGAAGCAAAGAGCGGAGAGGAATTCAAGGCAATCGGCGTGCTGGGCAGCGATGTCTATGACAAGCTCCTGATTCTGCAGGCACTGCGCCAGACATTCCCTCGCGCCATCTTTTTCACTACCGATCTTAACGCCAGACTGGCCTACCCTCCTCAGTGGCAGTTCACACGTAATCTCATTGTTGCTTCGCACTTTGGGCTGGAGCTCCAGCCAGCGCTGCAAACACCCATCCCTCCATTCCGCGATAATTACCAGACATCGCTGTTTTATGCGGCCCTATGGGCCTTGGAGCATTTTTCGGCAAGAGCGGATTGTCCGGACTGCTTCCAGTTGAGCGTGAACATGGGCAAAGAACCGCAGCCGGCGATATTTTCCGGGAATGTAGCACCACGATTATATGAAATCGGGCGGCACGGCGCCTTTGATATCAGCACCGATATCCAAACAAGCATTGGCCCTCAGGCTTCGGATTACGCAAGCATCCACGCGCAGCGTCCGGATCTGGAGGCTCATTCCGGCACATGGCGAAACCTGAAACAAATGGGTGGAATGGCGCTCGCGGCCGTTGTGCTTGTCCTCGCCGCCATGCTGATCAGCAGCGCGGTGGCAGATGCCTGCCTCAAGCTTGCTTCGAACAAATGGTTCTGGCTGGGCCTCGCCATGGCGAGCGCGGCGGGTTACGGCGTGGCGGCACTGATGACCTGGATGGTACCGAATCCGGCGGAGAACGAGCCGTTCACCCTGACTGAAGGAATCAGCGCATGGCCGGCGGCGTCAATTCGCCTGCTCGCATTGGTGATGAGCGCGATCTTTCTCTGGTATTCCTGGCGAAAGATGAAAGACAACGAGAGCATTCTGGCGCGTGATTTTAATCTCACAGACCAAGATGGCGCGCCCGTGGATAAACTGGATTGTAATTCTCCCGCCTTATCCAGGTGGTCACTTCGCCGTAGCGTGGGAATACATACCTGGCGGCCGCAAATGGCGGATCAGGTCAATGCCGCGCGCCTTTGGCGGGAATACGCCGTGCTGGGGGAGCTGGGAAACTTTGCCATGCGGGGCGTGCCGCAAGTGGCGCTTGCGCTGCTTTTCGCATCTCTGATGATGGTTCTTTTCGGCTTTCCCAACACGCCCTGCCGCGGCCAGGGCTGCTTTGCAATTAATGATACTATCATAATCCTGAGCGTAGTCATGATGCTGATCCTGATATTCTATATGATAGACGCCACGCGGCTCTGCCGCAGATGGGTGGAGTGTGTCGCCATCAAGAAAATCCAGTGGTCCGATGGATCGCTTACAAAAATAGCCAAAGAACGGGGCCGAGGCAATAGTACGGGCACGAGCATGGACAAAGACAACCTGGATGAGTGGCTCGGCATTGAATTGGTCGCCGAACGAACAACGGTCATAGGCAATTTTATCTATTTTCCCTTCGTCATCATGTTGCTTCTGGCACTCGCCCGCCACAACTACTTCGACAACTGGGGATTTCCAGCCGCGCTCGTCATTATCTTCGCCCTCAATGCGATCCTCGTTGTCGTCAATGCGATGGCATTGCGGCGTTCTGCCGAAATGGCCAAACGGGAAGCCATCAAACGGCTGGAAAAGAAGCTTCTTGAACTACCGGATCAAACAGCGTATGGGGAATCGCAAAAGCACGAGATCGAGTGGACACTTGGGGCGATCAGGAACAATCAAAGAGGCGCCTTCCTGCCATTCACCCAGCACCCGGTGTTCGGTGCCGCGATCGCGCTGCCGTCCGGGGGATATGGCCTCGTACTCTTGTTTGAGTATCTGGCGACGGCATTCTGAGGAACCTCAACCTGCGTGGGGAAGAACAGGACTTCCTTGCATTAAACCAGGTTATAACCTATGTTGCATAATAAGTAGTTGCCCATGAGAATTCACGGCAGCCGGTTTTTGCGCAGATGAGGATTAGTCATGCTTGAGCCAAAATGTATGTTCGCCTTCGCTTTTCTTCTGATCGCGGTGCCTCTTTACGCGCAGGATCCGGTGCGATCGCCTGGGATTACCGAAACTGCGGCAGGGCAGGCCGGATCGCAGGTGCAAAATCCAAAAATAGCGTCACCCAGCTTCGATGGCATCGTTATTCAGGTGGAACCCCTGGAAGTAAAGTCGGTGAGCGGAGACGTACAAACGTTTCTTCCTGCTGATCGACAGGCCCCGGCCTACCTCACAAAGCCCAAGCCTGGGGATCTGGTTTCGCTGAGTTACGAACCAACGCCCAAAGGCAATATACTCAGGGAAGAAATCAAGATTATCGGCGCGACCGTCATCGGCACCATCAAGGAAATCGCCACTGATATGTCGTGGCTCATTGTCAGGACCCGGAACCTGGATGAACCCGAGAACGAAGTCAATGTTCCGCTCCAGACAAGCATTCAGTTTCAACCGCTGGTATCGGCCATGCGTCCCGGTGACGGAATCATGGCAACTTATGTGCGCAGTGGAGGCATCAATACCACGGATGGCATCAACTCCGTAAAATCCCTTGAGTGGCAGAGCAAATCGGTGGGGCGTGCCGCGCGCTGGTGGTCACTCATCGGTGCCATGGCGGCACTCTACATTCTGGCTTACATATTCACCAAGGGCCACCCGACTGCGCTCTTTCTGGGTACGGACAATCGCTATAGCAGCTCAAAATTTCAGACCGTTCTCTGGTTTTCGCTCGTTATCAGCGCTTACATCGCCATTGTATATCACCGCATCTTTGCGGCTGGCTGGAGCTACGTAGGCGGAGTGGATATCCCGCCGAACCTGCTTATCCTTTCCGGAATCAGTGTACTCAGTTTTACGGCTGCCAAAGCGATAACCGTCGGCAAGGTCGAAAAAGCCACCTCGGAGGGCAGGACAGATATGAAGGCCAGCGCCGATGCCCCCAGGGTTCTGGATCTAGTCACCGACGATTCCAATCGCACCGACCTCGGCGACTTTCAGATGGTGGCGATCACTATCCTGGCGGTGATTATCTATGCGATCTCTGCGGTTGAGTTTATGGATCACATCGAATTTCGCCGGGTAGTCACAATGCCGGATGTCGACGCAACGCTGCTTTCCATATTCGGCCTCGGCCAGGCCGCCTACCTGGGCAAGAAAGCGGCTGGAAATGAGTAGTTACCGCGACTTCTCGCCAGGATGGAGAAGGCCTCATTGACGCCTTCTCCATCTACTGCCCGATTACCGTATTATTTATGTTTTAGCGCATTGCGTACCGTAGGGGGTGCGGTCAGCGCCTGCCCATGATTCCGCCGCCGGTGCGGTTGCTCTGATCTCCGCGGCCCGCTTCGCGGCGGTTTCGGCATTCTTCGACCGCCCGGCCCCGGAAAGGGCCAACGCATAATCGTCAAGCACGGCAACGTAGAAGTCGGGCGCTTTTTTGGAAGCGATTTCGGGCTCCAATTCGGTTAATACACTTTCAAAGTAAGCGACAGCTTCAGTATATTTTTTTTGAGCAAGATTGAGCCGCGCCAGTTCCGTCAACGAGATATAAAACACGCCTCCGCTTTTCTTGTCCAGGTCATGAGCAGCCGTAAGCTCTTGCTCCGCCTCCTTAAAACGGCACGTCACCCCAAGGGAGCGGCCATATTCATAATGGAGAACAGCCCTGAAGCGGGGACTGGTCTGCGCCAGATTGGTATCGGTGAATGAACGAGCATAAATTTTGCGTGCCGCATCCCAATCCCCCTTGTCCCGGACGGCGGCCGCCGCCTCCATAGTGTCACCCGGTGATTTCTCGCTGACGGAGACACAACCTGCCAAGCTGAGTAAGACAATGACGCCTGGAACGAATCGCTTCATGTATTTCTCCCTGATCTGACGACGCTGAATAAGAATAATCTGATTATTGCCGGTATGATGCACTCCTCCATCCCTTTGTTGATTATATTACATTAAATGCTAATCAAATTTAATCGCTATTTATCGCGGCCGGCATCGGCGGGGGCAAATACGCTGGGAGCAATAACATACTGCCGGAAAGACCGCCTGTCGCGCTTATTCCATATATGTATCATACATCCCGGGTAGGATGGGTGGAGCGTAGCGCAACCCATCAAGATCACACATAACACGGCATATCAAATCATGATCGAAACAAGAGGAAGGCGGATTCAATGATGGGTTACGCTATGCTCCACCCATCCTACATACCCTGACCGGTTTTCCAGCCAAATAGGCAGCGTATAACGCGACCCATCGTCCAGCATATTCCTTCATGAATGCCCGTCAACGTCATGAAAATTTCCGGAACTCGCACTTACCCGTGTCCAACATCAATCCTTTACCTCCATAGCCCCAGACTGCAGTGAAGTGACTGGCTTTTTCACCGGCAATATCGCTGTTACCGTTAGAGATCGTCAATGAAACAATGATCGGTTCATTGCCGGGATGCGCGGCCGGTTTCAATTTGCCGATCGCGATGAGGGCTCCGTCAGCCGCATCTTTTACCGTCGTCGCCGTTGCCGCATAGCAATTGGTCCACAGGCACGCCGAAAGCTCGCCGTTTTTCGTGTTATAGATGAATGACTCGGCATACTGGAAACCATCGGTTATCTTTTCACACCGATCGCTTATGCACTCATACTGAGTGTCGGGCGTGCAATGATATTCCCTGTATTCCTGCGAAAAGCCCGTTGCCGGGCTCAACAACAATGTGAATAGCGGCACGGACGCATAGGGAATAGTGCCCCGCCAGCCATCGATCATGGTTCCGCGATGGTGTAGCCCCATTCCTCCAGTTGCGAGATAAAGGCAGGCAGATCCCTGGCCGTCGCCGGTTGCACATGCATGAGTATGTTGTACGAAACCTTGCGCCACTGCTGCGTAAACTGTGCCTCGATATTTCTTATCTTTTCAGTACCGAGCCCTTTCGGCGCTTTCCAATCCTCGGTGTCGATATCCCATGTCACAATAGTTAGCGACAAGTCGTCGGCAACTTCGACCAGCTCCGGATCGAGATTTCCACGAAATCCCCCCGCTCCATACGGCGGGCGGATCTTTGTTGGCGTCACCCCGGTAACGTCGGCAACAATATTCTGGGTATCCCCCAGCTCGGACCGCACGTCTCGCTCCGTCGCCCTCGCCAGATCCGGATGGCTCCAGGAATGATTCTGGATATCATGCCCCTCGCGGACGATCATCCTCGCCGCCTCGGGATACTGCTTCACCTCGTTGCCGAGCACATAAAATTCCGCCTTGATCTCATTCGCCCTTAACGTTTGCAGAATGCTCTCCAGCGCGCCCACAGGTGCTGGCCCGTCATCGAATGACAAGATTACCGATTTTCCATCCCCAACCATTTTTCCCCCGGATAAATTAAACGATCAGATCTTGACCACCACCTTCGCCCTTACCGTGGCTTTCAAATTTGATTTCTTTTACCGCTTGTTCAATATAGGACATTTTTGGGGAGTTGCAGAAAATACAGGGAGCAAGTCATATCAGCGCGGTGTAATGCGGCGAAAATATTGAAGATATCATTTCACTATCCGCTTGCTCAATATCCTGCGCGTGACGGGTGTTAACCGTTACTTCTTCCGCACCGGCCTTGCCCTGACAATCATTCTCAAGGACTGGTCCTTCGTTAAAAAGGCGACCATCCAGTTAGTCATTGTCATGAGTCTGTTGCGATACGTAATCAAGGAAAAAAGATGTACAAACAACCATGTTACCCACGCCATGAATCCGTTGAAATGTATTTCAGGTTTGGGGAGGTCCGCCACCGCTTTGCTTCTTCCGATTATCGCCAAGGAGCCTTTGTCATGATAGATAAACGGCTTTAATGGCTTGCCATGCAGTGAGGCGATAAAATTATCAGCCAGGTTTTTACCCTGCTGAAGCGCTACCTGCGCCAGCTGGGGGTGTCCCTGGGGAAAACTCTCATCGGAAGCCAGTAAACAGGTGTCGCCAATAGCATAGATATTCCGCGTTCCAGCCACTTTGTTATATTCATCCGCAGATAACCGGTTGCCTCGCCCGTAGCTTTCCAGCGGCATGCCCTCGAATACCCTTGCGATGACACCTGCGGTCCAGAACAGGATTCTGGTTTGAATGGCCTCTCCATTCGCAAGGATTACCGCATCATTTATATAATCCATTACCTGCGTGTTCAGCCGCACTTTCACGCGCATTTTCATTAGTGTGTCATAGGTATACCTTTGTGATTGCCCGCTCATCGATGTCAATAACGCGGGGGCGCCATCCACCAGGTAGATATGTGCTTTATGACCAGCCAATTCGGGGTAATCCTTTTGCAGGATATTTTTGCGCATTTCCGCCAGCATACCCGCGATCTCCACACCGGTAGGTCCGCCACCGGCTACCACCACGGTAGTAAGTTTCCTCTTTTTCGCTTCATCAGTCGCAATGGTGGCTTCTTCCATTTTCTGCAGGACGTAATTGCGTATTTCTATGGCATCATCCATCGTTTTCATGGGAAGTGCGGCCTTGCGAATGTTTTCCATGCCGAAATAGTTGCTTTCGGTGCCGGTGGCAAGAACGAGGTAATCGTAAAATAATTCACCAGTGGATAAAAGTACCTTGTTTTCTTCGGGAACAACCTTTTGCAAACTACCCAAACGGAAGCTTATATTCTTCTTGTCATGAAACAGCTTGCGAAAAGGGTAACAGATATTGGACACGTCCAGAAAACCCGTGGCCACCTGGTACAGCAATGGAGAAAAGAAATTGTAGTTATTCATATCGACTAGCGTGACATGAAAACCCGTCTCATTGGCCAGATGCTTCACCAGATTTATCCCGGCAAAACCACCTCCTACGACGACAATTTCTCTTTTCATTTTTTTACGACAACAAAATCACCGGAGCCTTCAAATATCGAGGCATATCTTGCCGAAGTGCCGGTTGGTTTCCTGATAGCGGAAAGCCTCGACGATTTCCTCCAACGCGAAATGACGATCAATTATCGGCCGCAAACCGGTGGCGTCAATCGCGCGAATCATATCCATCTGCTGGCGGCGGCTGCCAACGACCAACCCCTGCAGGCGTAACTGCCGTGTCAATACCGAAAGCAAGGGCAGCGTCCCTGTCACACCGGAAAGAATGCCGATCACCGCAATGTGTCCGCCGATGCGCGCCGCTACCATGGACTGTGCCAGCGTTGACGGTCCGCCTACTTCAATGACATGATCGACACCGCGCCCTCCTGTCAATCGACGCACCGAATCGCCCCAGTTTTCATCCTCACGGTAGTTGATGAGATGATCTGCCCCCAGCGCTTTAAGCCGGGCGAGTTTCTCATCGCTCGACGACGTGGCGATTACCGTCGCACCCGCCATCCTGGCGAATTGCAAAGCGAATATTGAAACCCCGCCGGTGCCCTGAACCAGTACGGTCTCGCTGGGTTTCAATGCGCCGTCCACCATCAATGCCCGCCATGCCGTCAATCCCGCGCAGGTAAGTGTCGCCGCTTCCGCGTGACTATAGCCCTTCGGCGCATGAGTGAATGCGGTCGCCGGCATTGTCACCTGCTGGCGCGCGAAGCCATCAATGCCATCGCCCGGAACGGTCTCCATGCTCTCAACCTCAGGTTCGCCGTCCAGCCAGGTGGGAGAGAAAGTACTGACGACGTGATCGCCTGCTGCGAAGTCAGTCACTCCCTCACCCACCGCGATGATCTCCCCCGCTCCATCCGACATTGGGATACGAGGCACTGACGGCGCCCACATGCCGCTGACCACCGCGTAATCATGGTAGTTAAGCGAACTCGCCCGGATTCGGACCACGATCTCGCCGGCTTTCGGCGTGGATGAATCGCAGGTGCCCAGCGTTACGCGATCAAATCCGCCGCCTGGCTGTACATAGATTACCTTGATAGTCATGATTTCGCCCTTGCGGAAATGTGCGCGGGTTGAACCGCAAAGAATATTGAGTGCTTGAATATGGGCGGACAACATCCTCGTACTTGAATTGATCAACATCGCCACAGGCGTGAAGACGAGTTGCTTTCATGACAGGCCCCGGATATTGTCGTGCTATATGATAATCCTATATTATCGTTTGCGAACCAGAGCGCTTCTTCATTTGCAGTGGGTGTGCGCTCAAAACGGCGTCGAATTAACCCCGGCCATTTCCAAACGCGACCAAACGCGAGCCGTTACAATAACAGGCCCTAGATACATAAGGAAACAAATTCATGGAATCAAAACCCATCACCAATACAGAGAGCATCATAAATTCCGGGGATTTGCGCACGCGCATCAGTTGGCTCAAGCAGGCATTGAACTACCGGTTTTCTGAAGAGTATTCAAAAGAATTAAAAGCGCTGAATGCGTTCGAGACAAATATCGAGCCCGTTGCTTCGTTCTCGACCTACGCGCCCGGTGCGGATTTGATTCGCGACAGCGACTTTGAAGAATACAAAAAGACGATGGAAGAACAGGATACAACAGATATTTCCAAGGCAGCGTTCAGTCCCGTCGATTTCAATGGCGTGATTTACTGGCTGCGCCAGTGAAGCAAAGCGGCCGCGCCACCGGGACCAGACCGGTGTTTCAGTGGGTGATTACTGTCTTTCCGATATGATCCCGCTCTTGTTGATAATGATACGCATAATTGGCGTGATCGAAAGTAAATGTGCGGGCGATGACCGGCCGCAAGCCGGAAGCGGCAATGGCACAATTCATCGCATGGAACATTTCAATGGAGCCAACGTGAATACCGAGTAACCGGATCGAGCGCAGCATCAATGGCAGCGGATCGATCTGCCCAAAACCCGAAACCAGTCCGATCAACGTGATAATGCCCCCAAATCGTACTGCCCGCAAAGAGCGTTCCAGCGTATTCGCGCCACCAACCTCCACCACGATATCGACGCCCCGGCCACCGGTCAGCTTCATCACCTCCTTGTCCCAATCCGGCGTATTCTGGTAGTTGATGAGGTGATCGGCGCCCATTGCCCGCGCCCGCTCCAGCTTCTCGTCGCTGCTTGAAGTCTGGATAACGATTGCGCCATGCAGCTTGGCGAACTGCAAAGCAAATAAAGAGACCCCGCCCGTGCCCAGCAGGAGAACCGTCTGACCGGCGTGGATTTTCCCGGCTTCCACCAGCGCATGCCATGCCGTCACACCGGCATTTGGCAGCGTTGCCGCTTCCTCATAACTCAAATGCGCCGGAAAAGGAATCGCTGCCCGCTCGGGAAGCACGACATATTCGGCCAGCATGCCATCGACCGTCCCGCCCAGGGAGCACTGAAAAATCTCCTGTGTCAAAGGCCCGGATATCCAATCCGGAAAAACGGTGCCCGTAACGCGATCACCGGCCTGAACGGCTTTTACACCCTGCCCGGTCGCGACCACCTCACCGGCGCCATCCGAAAGCGGAATGACAAGGGGTTTGACCCCAGACGGATAACGTCCATGAGCAACAATAAAGTCACGGAAATTCAGAGAACTGGCACGTACCTGAAGCAGTACCTCCCCGGGACCGGGTTCGGGTTGTTCCAGGTCTTTGCGCAATATCAAGTCCCTTATGCCATGGGTTTCCCTGAGTTGAAAAGCTTTCATTGATGATTCCTTTATTCTAAATCCGTCCTATGGCGAAAGCGCTCCCACACTGGACGCTGTTTAAAAAATTCAGCCACACTGTTAAGTTAGATGACAGATTTGAATTGTCAAGGCAAAAGAGAGGCTTCATCTTACAGTGATTCCATCCGGCTGCATGAGCCTACCTTGCATTTCCCTCAATACATGCTATTCATTACTTACAGCAATGCTTACAGGTCCAGGAGACAATCATGGCGACCAACAATAAAGGAATCCCCGCAGGCGAACCCCAACCCGGCACAGGCTACCGGCGCAGGGTAATTGTAAAATTCAAGGATCACGTCCAATTGCCAGGAGAAAACGCAGCCCGCATGGTAATGGCCGGTGGCGCCGGGCCTTGGGAGGCGCTGGCGGCACAGTTCCAGGGCATTACGCTGGAGCCGCTTCTGACCTTCAAGCAGCCGGATCAGTTTGCGGCGCTGACAGAACGGGCCCGAAGGCTTGACCCCGCCTTCCGGCCCGCCAACCTGAATGCCTATTTCGCCGTGCAGCCGCCGCCCGGCGCAGATGCCGAGGCACTCGCGAAAGCACTCTCCAGCTGGGAATCCGTGGCCACGGCTTATGTCGAGCCGCCACCGGTCGAGCCACCCTTCGTCAATGCGGCGGACGATCCGCGCAGTGTCAATCAGGGCTATCTCGACCCTGCGCCCGACGGCATCGACGCCGAATACGCATGGAATTTTCCCGGCGGCGATGGCGCCGGGCAGGCGCTGGTGGATATGGAATGGGGGTGGACCTTCAACCACGAGGATCTTGCTGCGCACGGTATTACCCTCATCTCCGGTCTGAATCACTCCTTCTTCTTCCACGGCAGCGGCGTACTGGGAGAAATCGCCGCAGTGGACAATAATGTAGGCTGCGTCGGCATCACGCCCGCGCTGGCTTCCATCCGCTGCGTCGGCCAGCACCTGCCAGGGGGTGGATACAGTACCGCGCAACCGATCCTGGATGCCATCGCGGTCATGAGCTTCGGCGACGTGCTGCTGCTGGAGGCGCAGACCAACCTCTTCGGCTACAACCTTGTTCCGGTCGAGATCGAACCGGCGGTTTTCGACGTGATCCGCCTTGCGACATCGCTGGGCATTGTCGTGGTCGAAGCGGGGGGCAATGGTGGCGTTGATCTCGATACCGTGGTCAACCCCGGCGGCCAGCAGATATTCAACCGCGCAAGCCCGGATTTTCTGGATTCCGGCGCCATTCTCGTGGGCGCTGCAAGTTCCACCGCGCCGCACGCGCGGCTCGGCTTCTCCTGCCATGGCAGCCGTATTGATTGCTATGGCTGGGGCGAAAACGTGGATACGCTTTCGTCTGACGGCACCAATACCGCGACCAATCTTTATACAACCGGTTTCAACGGCACATCGAGCGCCTCGCCCATTGTCACCGGCGCGGCACTCGCGGTGCAGGGTCTGTTCCAGGCGAGCCCGGCTGGCGACCGCCTGGATCCGGCGCAGATGCGCGCTCTTCTATCCGATCCCGCAAACGGAACCCCATCGCAAAATCCGGCAGCGGACCGCATCGGCGTCATGCCCAATTTGCGCGCCATCATCGACGGCATGATGCTTAACCTCCCACCCGACGTCTACCTGCGGGATTTCGTTGGCGATAATGGCGACCCCCATCTAGGCGCAATCTCGTCCAGCCCCGACATCATCCTGCGGCAGTCGTCCGTCGCGGACCCGCAGGGCACTTTCGGCGCCGGCAGCGGCACCGAGAACGATATGACGCTGGGTTACGAGGCGGAAGCCGGACAGGATAATTTCGTCTATGTACGCATGCGTAACCGGGGCGGCTCCGACGCCACCGATGTGGCAGCTACCGTCTATTGGGCGCCACCTTCCACACTCCTTACGCCGGATCTCTGGACCCTGCTGGGATCGGTCACGCTGCCAAGCGTGCCGATGGGGGACCTGCTGACCGTCTCGGATGGCATCACCTGGCCCTCGGCGGCGATTCCCGCGCCGGGGCACTACTGCTTTGTGGGCATCCTCAGCACCGCACGCGACCCCGGACCCGCACCGGCCGATTTTCTTGACTGGGATAACTTCACCACCTTCATCCGCAATAATAATAACGTCACCTGGCGCAATTTCAATATCGTCGATAACATGCCGCCGCCGCGCGCCAATCCCCCCGACTACGTGCCTCTACCCTTCCTCGCAGCAGGCGCGCCGGACAAGGCACGCAGAATGCGCCTTGAAATCGTGATGCGGCTTCCCGCCCGCGCCGAGGCCGTGCTGGAACTCCCCTCAGAGTTTGCCGAACTCATTCGCGCGCGTCCCCGCCTCATGCCGTATACGCCCTTCACGAACGCCGAAGGATGCCGCGTCGTCCACCTCCCCATCAACCACTGCGGCCGCACCCGGTTCCCCGAGGTGGTATTTCCCGCCAAAGCACGCATCCCGCTGCGATTGCTCGTGAAGATACCCAAGGAACAGCGTCAGCACGAGTTCGAGCTTTTCGCGCGCCAGGTTTACCAGGGAGAGGAAGTCGGCAGGGTTACGTGGAGACTGGTACCACAACGGCAACCACAGTAGCGTCCAAAACAGGTGAGCTTAAGGCTGAAACTTGATCTTTCCTCATTTTCAACCCAGATAATCCATTAGGACGCAAGGTGATGGCGAGGCAGGTTGCGAGACAGTTTTGCCGGTTGCGAGAAGTCCATAGCTTGGTCTATGGACGACAAACAAGCGGCGAAAATGACCGCAAACTGACCGCCAGCACTCGGGTAGGCTCGGAAGAGCCGCCTAATGGATTATCTGGGTTTAAACTGAGCGAGCGACCACCTGCGGCATAGTCACATCACTTTCAACATCCGACGCACGGAATGTGCTTCAACGTACAGATCAAAAGGTTACTTTCTTGTATCTTTGCTCTTATTCTCAGGAGAATAAAATGGATAACGCCAAAATCGTAAGCGTGCTGAATGGCCTGATCGAGATTTCACGCGATGGCGCCGAGGGCTTCAGGACTTGTGCGGAGGACGTGGACGACGCGGCGTTGAAACTATATTTCCGGAATCGCGCCGAAAGCTGCGAAAAAGCCATTCACGAGTTGAACACCGAGGTCAGGCGGCATGGGGGCGATCCCGATCCGGACGGCACTTTAACGGGCACATTGCATCGCGCCTGGGTTAACCTTAAAACGGCGATCATAAGCCAGGACAATCTTACCGTGCTTGAAGAATGCGAGCGAGGCGAAGCCGCCGCCGTGGTGGCCTATGAAAATGCGCTGCGGGAAGAATTGCCGGGCGAGTTGCGCGCGCTCATCGACACACAATTGGATGGCGCGAAAAGAAATCACGACCGCGTGCGTCAGATGCGCGACACAGCCAGACATTCCAAGGCGACTTGAACGTCATCGGCATACCGTGCATTGAGTAATCCCCATCGCGTGATCTTCGAATCCGGAGTGCATGCGGGCAGTTTCGTTGGCCACAGGCCTACGAGGCGCCGGGACGACGGGACACTGCCGCTGGCAACAAGACACCCTGTCACCGCGGTAAAAAACGTTACACTACAACATGAAAATAACAACTATCGCAATAATGTTGATGTCATTCCTGGCGATCGGCATCGTTGCGCTGGGCTTGGGGGCTTACAATATTTTTGCTACCAGCAAACACTGGGCCGTGACGGAAGCAGTCATCGAATGGATTCGCGAAAGCTCGATCAAGGCACGAACAAACGGTGTGGAAGTCCCTCCGCTCGATGACCGGAACCTTCTGTCAGCAGGGGCGGGAAACTATGATGCGATGTGTACCGCATGCCATTCGGCACCAGGCCGCGAGCCCACCGAGCTCGCGCAGGGACTTTATCCGCAGGCGCCCATATTTCATGAGCGCAGGCCTGAGACCGACGAAGAGCAGACGCTGAATCGTGCCAAAAAACATTTTCTGGTGATCAAGCACGGCATCAAGATGACTGCCATGCCCGCCTGGGGTTTTACCCACGATGATGAAACCATTTGGGGAATGGTCGCATTCATCCGCAAACTAAGCGGCATGACGCCGGAGCAATACAGGGAACTCACCGTATCGAGTCCAGGCCATCACCATAAACATTAGGTATCGCAAAATGCGGCAGGAGGATACCCCTATTCTCCTTCACTACCGGGTTAGTGCACGTAACCCAGCAATATGGGGTATCTCGCCGTCCTCTCGCGATTTGCAGGCGCGTAGGAACCGCTACTTGGAAACCCGGTGCAATGTCAGCGCAGCACCCGCCTTTGTCTCCAGCGTTGCGGTATTGCCATCGGCACCCAGCTTGAACGACGCTGTCTCGGTTCCGGAGAAGCCCGAGCAACCATTGTTATCGTAAGTAAATCCCTTGATGTTCAGCGCCTTGCTACCCGCATCGTAAGTGTACGACGCAAACTCGACACCCGGATCACCGCAACTTTCATGGCCTGGACTTGCGACATCCCCGATGGGGTCGATCATCATGTATTTCCCGTTGGAAAAGAACAAGTAGGTTGGAGTCTTGATGGCAGCCGCATCAGCCGCCCAGGCACCGACAATGCCTTTAGGATCATTCTCCATCTTGAAGAAACGGATCTCCTTGACCTCCGTCTTGATAGGTTCCTTCGACGAACTGATCTCCAGCGTGCCGGCGATATGAAAGAGTTCACCAAAGAGACTCTTCTGTTCCCGCTTCCTTTGCACCGTAAAAATATCCGAAGTAATCAAGTCAGAACCATCGGTACGGATTCGCCAGTTTGGCCGCGGGTTCGACAGCCCGGCATGAAGATTGGTATCGATTACCGGTTGCGCCGCGAACTTGAATCCCCTGGTATCCATCGTGGATAGACGCGCTGCACCGTATTCCACGCCGGCCTTACTGACCAGGTTGCCGCCACATACACGGTTGGTATCGCAGGAATCATCCGGCGAGGCTTCTCCTTGCAAATACTCGCCAGTGCCATCCGTTGAAATGCGGATAACGGAAGCAGTCGTATCGTCATGTTTAACCCAGATGCCGGTGCCGAGCATCTTCATGCCCTGCACAAGAAAATGGGCTCTGGCTTGTGCCGGGGTTTTGACCGGGCCGGCGACGCCGCCCGCCTCTCTCACCTTCTGTAATTCGGGTGATGCGGCGAATGCGGCAGGATCACCGTCAAGATTGATCGAGGCACTGACGGCGGATGCGGCACTCGCGGGAATGGAAATACCGTTCTCGGGGTTGCCATCCGCATCAAGGGACTGAAACAGGATAAGCAGATTTCGCACTCTGTTCTCATTATCGCCAGCCAATTCCATCGGCGTAACAATAGCCGCACCTTTCACTTTTCCAAGACTCAGGCCACCCAGCTTGAATTCTATAGTATCTCCATGATTATACTTGAATATTCCGTTTTCATCCGTGGTGCCGGAACCGCCGGGTGAAGCATAGGCGACGCCGCTCACCGCGGTATCCAGCAGCCTTCCGGTGGCTGGGCCCGTTTGCGGCTTGCCGCCACCACCACCTTTGTTGCTGCCGCTGTTATCCGATGCGGGCCCGCTTCCGTCACCGCAGGCAGCAAGGGCCAGGGCAAATGCCAGGGGCATCATGCGTGCCCAGGAGGTTTCTCTTTTCTTCTGATTAAATTTCATCCAGGTAGTCCGATCTAATTAAGAATTATCAAAAATCATTATTTTAAACTATAACGCCACGGTCTTGAAAAGCATCCCTTCCCTCTGTCCAGGAAGGCGGTCAATATCTCCGATAATCATGCGGCCTTCGGCAACCTGGCGACCCATCCAGCTCCATTATTCCTCGCGCTCGGCCTTTTCCTTCAGTTGAACCCAGTGACTGCCCCCATCCCTGCGGATCACCAGCTCCGGGTAAGTCCGAATCATTTCCAGCAACCCGGAATAACCAAATTGCTGGGGCGAAAATCCCGGATTGGTTCTGCGCATATACTGCCCCAATATCGGCAACCCGACCCAATCATCCGAGGCATCCGCGGCCAGCAATGAAACGGCATCGACAAGCGCCTTGGGGCGCTGTTTCTTGACTTTGGAAGGTTGAGCTTTGATGCTTTCCGATTCCGGCGGCTGATACTCAAAAAACTGATCACTGGCATTTCGCAGCGCATCAGGCGTCTTCTTCTCGCCAACGATATATACCTTGGAACCCCGCTCCCTCAGCTTGCGGCATAAGTAGGAGAAATCAGAATCGCTGGTGACCAGGCAGTAGGTCTCGGCTCTATCGTCGAACAGATCTTCCAGGGCATCCAGCGCAAGCGCTATGTCCGCTGTGTTCTTTCCCGATGCGTATTGATATTGGAGGCAAGGCGTGAAGGCCAGCCGCACCAGGGCTTCCTGCCATTTATTGGCGAGCGTCGCATGATTTCCGTAACCACGGCGTACCACCACGCGGCCAAACTGGGCAACCACGCGCAGCGCATACTCAAGAATCTCGGGCGAGGTGTTATCGCAGTCCACCAGCACCGCGACACGATCCTCCTGGTTATCCAGCACTGACCTACTCCCTTCCGGCGAATTATGTGATGGGTGGAAGATAGATGACAGCCACTCCGTTCATCGCCCGTATAAAACCGCACCACGCCATTATTGGCGAACGACACTATACCAAATGTATTGGCTGGCGCAGATTTTTTAGTTCAATAAGAACTCGCCCTGCCTGACTGGATGGGTTTTATTGCTCGATACCTTGCAATGGCTGCTCGTCGGTAACGCTGCAACAGAGCCGGGCGACGCATACGCTATGCGGTAAATCCTCCATCGATCGCCAGGCTTGCGCCGGTTACGAAACCCGCTTCGGGTCCGGCAAGATACGCGACCATCGCGGCGATTTCGTCGACGCTACCGTAGCGTGGAAGGGCCATGACCTTCCGCAGCATCTCGGCAAAATCGCCCTTGGCGGGGTTCATGTCGGTGTCCGTCGGCCCCGGCTGAACATTGTTGATGGTAATGCCGCGCGGGCCGAGGTCGCGCGCCAGCCCTTTAACCAATCCTGTCAGGGCGGCCTTGCTCATGGCATACACGGCGCCACCCGCGAATGGCATGCGATCGGCGTTGCAACTGCCAATATTGATGATGCGCCCGCCCGTCTTCATGTGCCGTACCGCGGCCTGCGTGGCCACGAACACCGCCCGCAAATTCACCGCCAACATACGGTCAAAATCTTCGAGACGATAGTCATCAATGGGCGCCATCAAGGCAATGCCGGCATTGTTCACCAGAATGTCGATGCCGCCCAGTTCCTCCACCGTTCGCTCCACGGCAGCCACCACCGCCTTGGCATCCGCGCTGTCAGCCTGGATTGCCAATGCCCGCACGCCCAGCGCTTGTGCCGCCGCCACTGTTTCGTTGGCTTGATCAGGCTTGCTGACATAGGTCAGCGCGACATTGGCGCCTTCGCGCGCGAGACGTTTGACAATAGCGGCGCCAATGCCGCGACTGCCTCCAGTAATTAACGCACATTTATTTTGAAGTATAAGGTTTATGAGTTCCTCCTATTAGGGAGTAAGAAACGGAATCAGTGCCTGGATTTCTTCGGAAAGGTGGTGTGCATCAAGCTCCGCTTCCTATTCAAGCGTTTTGCGATGTCAATAGGAAGATGTTTTCCCGCAACCGGCTAAGACCGCGTTTCTGAAAGCGTGGCTCCTGGGCAAGTATATCCGGTTGCGCCAGCAGGCGTATCTCGGCCTGTTTATGGTAAAGCGCTTCCACTTCGCCGGGAGAAACCGCAAACGGCGGCCCTTCCATTTCCGGCTGGGGATAATCGAACGTAACGAGCAGGATTTGTATTGCGGGCGGCAGGATGCCCAGCAAATGACGTACATAACGTTCGCGCATTTCCGGCGGCAGCGCGACCAGTGACGCGCGGTCATACACCGCGCCCGCTTTCGCCAGGTCATCTTTATTCAAATCAAAAAAATCGCCGCACAGAATGCGGATCCCATCCGCTTCGTAGCAATCGAATTTTTCGCCGGTCACGTGATGCGCGGTATACCCGTTTTCCTTGAAGAATGCCTGCACTGCCATGGCGCTCCATTCCACGCCCAGCACCGTATGCCCCTGCTTGCGCAACCATAGCATGTCGCGGCTTTTGCCGCACAGCGGCACGAATACCTCGCTGCCAGGGACAGGATGTAATTCCCGCCAGTATTGACGCAGATAGGGATTAATCTCGTCCTGGTGAAAACCGGTTTCTTCCCGTTTCCAACGCTCCAGCCAATAATCTTTTTTCATTTTCTTATCATATACATTAATTTTGATTCGATAAATGGGTAGTTTATGCCATGGATGGTCCTTGGCGGTGTTTCGATGGAATCAGGCTTGATCGATGCAACAAGATACAGTGATCCTTGTCGCGAAAATGCCCGTTTGGCGATTGTTGATACGTTGATTGATGTATAAAGGAATATTGGGTAAAGTGAGGACAGGCGCAATGGCAACATGGTATGACTTTGGTGAAAAATGGCATCCATCTAGCGGAACCGTAGCCTTCCCGGTTCCCCTAGCCTAAACAGGCGAACTTTGTTGAAATCTTTTTCTTAGGAGCAATCACCATGAACCAGAAGAGCACACTCCGAGTGGGTCTCACAATTATCGTTTTTGCCGCAGCGGGACTGCTGGTCGCTCCAGCGCCCGGTTACTCCCAAACCGGCGGCATGGAACGGCGGGATGATCGCCGGGATGATCGGCAGGATGCGCGTGAAACGAAACAAACTGGCCGAGAAGAGGGACGAGACGCCAAGGCGGATTGTCGGGACGCGGGTGGTAGCGGACCGGAGTGCCGCCAGGAAAAACGGGAAATAAAACAAGACGCTCGGGGCAAAGCCCGAGACATCAAAAAGGACTGATGCTCACAATGAACGGCCGGGTTCTCGACGCTTTGACTCGGCCGTAGCCAATAATAAGAAAACGGGCGGATTTCACCCTTGACCCGGAAACCGGCTAATGGATGTCCCCGGTTTCCGGCCGTTAAAAATATGCCCCGGATAATCCATGAGGACGCGAGATGCAGGCTAGGCAGGTTGCGGACCCCGTCGTGACCGTAGACATTACCATCCAGCTACATAACACCGTCCCCTGCGGCAACGGTTGCATTAAAGCATAACCGTGCGGCCACCTTCACCCCAAAATACGCAAGAAGAGTATCTTTTGCAAGATCACTCCCATTGATTCAACAGCTCACATCATGAACCAGGAAAAAATAGAAATTATCGACTTATGCTCCATCCATCGCGATATTGCCCGCTCCTACCTGGATGAGTTTATTCAAATCTATGAATCTGTTTTTCCAGATTCCATTGAGCGCGAGAATTCAGAACAGTGGCGGCAATCATTTTCAGAATTTTCACCCTCGGTTACCCAGATCAATATCGCAATTGCCCTCAATCAAGAACCGAATCAGGAAACACGTGTAATAGGCGGATTTGTATTTAAGCACTACCGGAAGAGTGGCTGGGGATTGTGGACTCATCTTGCCGTGAAGCCCTCTCATCAAGGAAAGAGCATCGACACACGTTTAATCAAATATGTGGCTGATTCGTTGGAAATACTCCTCTTTGCTGAAACAAGAGATCCGGAAAAATATCCCGATATAGATGAAAGAAGAAAAGCCGAGGAACAAATCGCTCGTTTTACGGGATTGGGTGCCAGGAAAATTGACATCCCCTGCCTGCCGGAGTTGAAAGAAAAACAGGGCTATCATTCTTTGCTGCTGTGTTTTCCGAAAAAGCCAGATCTGGAATTTATTGATAAAGAATATATTGCACCATTTTTGCTTGAATTCAATGAAGCCATTAGCGCCGGTGAGCCCGAGCCAAATGCCGATATCATCAAAATAACACAGGATTTGCCCAAGGAAGTTAAGCTGAAGAAATTAGCAGCAAGAGAAATACCGGTGCTGACTTTAAAAGGCGAATCCATTTTAAAAGCCGCATCGGTTTGTCTCCATTTTGTCGAGAGAAAGGCAAAATGTAGTGATTCGGAGCCTGACAGGGTCTTCGGATCAATGGAATTGGATTTATTGAATTACCAGTTTCAGGTGAACCCGCCGCTGATCAGTAGACATATACTCGGAGAAGGGAATCCCGTTAAGATAATATTTCCGCCATCATTCCAATATACCTCTGAAGGGCGAGCTGAAGCGCTTATTTGCGATCAAAGAGAAAAAATCGTCGATGGCATGCTTAGCATGACTGAGTTTAAGCATAGCAAGATAAGAATATGGCATTTGACACTATCAGCTCAACATTCTCCGCTCAACGAATTCGAAATCATCAAACTTATCAGTCTCTACGATGGGCGATCCGAAAACACGGGTCCATACGTGGAACTCTCCGAAAAAGATGCTGCTTCTGAAAAAAAGAAGCTTGCTAATGAGATAAGGTTTATCCACGGCAACGAGGAACTTTCGATAATTGGATTGATTAGCAAGTTGGTGGCTAATTCCCCTAATTGTGGAGGCCCCTCATCCCAACATGAAAAGCTCGAACTTAAAAGTGGAACGATTCAGCTTCTGCTAAAAAATGAAGAGACAAAAACATTGTTATGGAATGCTATCAGGGCGCGGTCAAAAACTGAAGAAAGCGTCAAAAATGAGCAAGGTTCCGGGAATAATCCTCATGAGGCAACTCGCGCTGTAATGGCCGAAAATGGCCTTCCAGCAAAAATCCTTCAGGCATTGTCGGGAATAACCATCGGAATTTTTGATTTTGGCGAAACAGATTTTGAAGAAATCGTGGATACATTTGAACCATCGTTCGAAGATGGCAGCGTATTTATAAAATTCAATCGATGCACGCTTTTATCCATAGCACAGGATGATCGTGCCTTTGAAACCTGCAGGAAAACGATTGGTATCAGCCCCTATCTGATTATTCCTCACGCGGTTCTCATCCATAATGAAGAATTGGTACTGATGGCGGAGGAAGCAATACGATCAATGCAAAAAAAGGAGTCTTCTATTCGGCCAGTCCTTAGTCTGGGCAAACTGGAGACGGCATATAACGCCGCCGCCGAATATTTGCATAGCTGGTATTTACCGATAATTTTTAATTATCCAACCGAAACTATATTATTCAAGCAGGGTAAAAAGAAACGCGGTTCCACTCAGAAACACAAGATAGTTCAATCACAATTAGTGGAACTTCAAAAACAGATTGAAGAAACCTGGCTGTTACGTCGCGGGATTGTGGGCGGGTTTATTGCGAGCCTGGTGGCGTTTATTTCAGCAACACAAGGTACTCAAACCATACTTACCATGCTGGGTATACACGATACAGGCATTCAGCATGTGTTCGGATTCTTTTTCTTTGCTCTGGTACTGGTGTTGTCGCTGATAGGGCTAAGATTCAAGAAATAACTAGATTCCAAGTAGTGCTCTTTTAAAATTGGAGTTTACCGAAGTGTATCGATAATTGCCTCAGCGGCAGCACGGCCGGTTTCAGCAGCACCGTTCATATAGCCCTGAAATTCTGTACTGCAATGCTCGCCCGCAAATAACAGATTGCCAATCCGGTGTCCAATTTCGCCGTTAAATTGAGTCCATTGGCCCGGCCGAAAGCAGGAGTATGCACCCAGCGAAAAAGGCTCTGAAGGCCAGTGAATGCGAAGGCTGGTGTTTGAAAGATTTCCAGCGAATCCAGGAAATACCTGATCGAGAGCGCGGGATAATTCTTGAGTGCGTTCCTCGGTGGTGCCGGCACCTATCTCTATGCCGGGTTTGCCGCCAAGATAGCAAGTGTATGCGCCGATAGATCCTGCCTGCAATCGACTCGCATCCCAACCCGTCTGAAATGCTTCGTCGGAATAGCATTCGCCGCTATACCCCTGCTCCCGCCAAATTCGCTTGTCGATGCCTATCACAAGTTTTGCATTGGTTCCATAACCGAGAGTACGAACCGCACTTCGCTTTATGGGCGGTAGCATGTCCCCCATCTCAACGTCTCGCAACAACGTAAAAGGCAGCGTCAGGACTACCCAATCCGGATCAGCAGAAATCGTTTTGCCCTGGGTAGTGAAGGTGAGACGAAACCCCTTGCCATTCGGCCGTACTGAAACTAACCGATGCCCAAATTGAATGTCTTGCCCGATGCGTTGCGCGAGCTCATGTGTGATGCGATTATTGCCGCCTTGAATTTTGAAGCGCTGGTCACTTTCACCAAAAATCTTGAATCCGTCTTTCACGGTTACATCAATCATGGACAAAAGATTGATACAAGAAAGCTCGCTCGCATCCAGGCCATACTCGGTTACATAGGCGACATTGATCAAATCGAGAATCCAGCCGCTGGCGCCGATTCGATGAAGATATTCTGACAACGAAATGGCATCAAACTCCGCGTCGATGCTGCTATGCGCCCTGGCGGTAATATTCGAGGACAAGCGCGCCGCATCACTGGCAATTTTTATTGCAAGCGGTCTGAATTCGGCGATTACCTGCTCTTCGCTATAGCAGCGTTTATTGAAAAAGAACATTGTCTTCAGGTTACGTTCATTTTCCATTTCGGTATCGAGCAAAGGGAGTCCGAACGCTTTAGCCAGAGCGAGCATGTCAAGATGCGTTGAGTCGATAAATTCACCCCCCAGCTCCGTTATCAAGCCTGGAGCGATATCGCCGTGAGAGGTGCGTATTCGTCCGCCAATCCGTTGCGACGCTTCATATACAGTGGCCTGATATCCAGCCTGGCGCAATACATACGCTGCGTTAAGCCCGGCAATACCCGCTCCTACGATGGCGATGCGCGGGCTTTCTTTTTTTACGCTGGCCAGTATCGGTGTTGCGTAGGCGGCGGTCAATGCGGCAGCTGAGCGGAGGAAATTTCTTCGCGATCCCGAGTAATCCGCATTGGCCTGCAACTTATAGCCCCGATCAGAACTATTCAGGGCTTTTGAAACCAACCGGAATAATGGGCTTCGCCCCGGCCTGGAGGGAGGGTTTGGAAAATTTTGCGTTATCACTTTGATTCCTGGATCGTCTGGTCAATCAGTCAGCTGAGGCCCGCTGTACCCCGCATCAATTTGCCGGCGCAAATGGTAGCCGTGATAATCCGGTGAGTGGGCAGATCGGCATGCACGGCATCCCGCACAGCCATTACCACAAAACTCATGTGCCAAATTCGGCGCCAAATTCCGCAGCAAGATCGCGGAGCAGGGAGCGGTATACCGTGTTCATATATTCCACTGCCTCAGGGATTCCCGACTGGGTTCCCGACTCCCACGAGCCGGACCATTCCACAAACGTCGTGTTGTCCGCCGTCAACGGCAGCAGATGCAGATTGCCGATGTACTCATGAATCTCCTGCGATGAAATGGGAGACGGCCCTTCATCCATGGAATACATCATCCGCTTCTCGATGGCGCTGTAGGCGATCAATGTATCCAGAAACAGTCCGTTCAACAGGCGCTTCGCACCCACGGTATAGCCATCGCTTTTCCCCACCTTCTCGCACGAAACAATCACGGATGGCGCCCAGGAAAATTCATGAAAGTCGCATATCCGCGACCACACCCGTTCTATCGGAGCGGGAACGATGATTGAATTGTAGACTTTGGGCATGGGTTCTCAGGTAGGTAGAGAAAGCAGCTCGCAACAAGCTCACGTAGCAGGCAAAATCAAATTACTGGCATCATGCCCGCTCCCCGAACTTCAGCAAGTTACCGTGGGTATCAATGACATATAATTCCTTCATGCCCCAAGGTCGAACGACCGGCGGCCGTAACGCCAATCCCCTGGCGCTGAAATCCTGAAATAGCCTGTCCGTATCGGCGACGCGGACATAACAACTCGTATTCTCCGCTATGTGCCTGTCGGAGCAAAGCCAGAAATGAATCTCGGCACCGTCACGGCTTACGATGGCGTACTCGTCCATTCTCAGCGCTTCAATAAAACCCAGGCGTTTCGTATAAAAGGCGATCGTCTCGTCTATGTCAAGCGATGCAAGAACCGGAACCGTGGATTGGATAAGATGAGTCATAATTACATCTGTCGTGTGAAATAACAGCATCCAAGCCTGGCTCTCCAACCAGAGAGAAGATTAAGCGTTTTATTCACGTTCATTCTACATTTCCTACCTGTAATAACCTGCATTTCAAGCTGCCCCGATCAGTATTCGACGACTTTTTCGACCGAGAATAACTGCATCTATCTACCCCGCAAACCAGAGATAACTGCAAATGAACCTGCACTTATCCGCTCCGACTTGTACACACATTCCCGCACAGTTGGTGTACTCCCCTACTGGTTAACAAATGAATGTATCGAGACAGTTCCTAAGTTCGTCCGCTATTCGCTGATTCGCGATGCTGGCATACGCTGACCATCTAGATGCAGGACAAGACTTTCAGCGCGGCCCCCATCATCGACTTCGAAGGTAATTTGAGCGTCCACTCCCTTACTAAAGAAGTCCCGCTCTCCCTCCGGAAAAAACTCGACTTTTTCGTAGCCGGTTGCTTGCACGAAGAGATGATCACCCTCCCGCGTTACAGTCAAGATGAAGTCCTCTTGCCAATGATAGCGGCCTACATAGCCATCGTATAAACATGGATCGATGGCCATTGCGATATGCTGCTTGGGCGGGGGAGAGAGAGGTATTTCTGGATTGAGCAGATGATATCCAACGTTTTCGACGCCAGCGGCGGATGTGTTTGAAAGAACTACGACACCCACTTTCTCCTTCATCAGGAAGCCGATAAACGAGGTATATCCGCCGGTGACGCCATTGTGCCAGATCATTTCATCCTCGCCGCTTTTCATGATCCCCCAGCCAAGTCCCCATTCGCTGTGCATTCCGGTAGGCCGCCGTACTGCAAGTGTCGCATCAAGCGCGGGAGCAAGTGGTGTCTGCTTTATGCCAAGTGCCATCTCCAGGAAAGTCAGCAAGTCGTTCGCCGTTGAGCGCAAGCCTCCCGCGCCGGCAAATGTCGTCAGATCCCAGTTTGGAACAGCTTCCGATGCCAGGTTGTGGCCGGCGGCAAGCCTCGCCTTCATCTCAGGCGAAAGAATGATAGCGGTGCTCTTCATGCCCAGGGGCGTGAATATGCGATTTCGAACGAGAGTTTCGTAATCTGCTCCGGCGCGCCATGTGAGCGCTTGCGCGAGGAGCGCATATCCCAGATTGGAATATGCCCATTGCGCGCCGATATCGCGCGTCAGCTGATGGTTCGAAAGGAACTGATAAAGCTGCTCGATGGAATAATCAGCATAGATATTAACCGGGTCCGCCGCGGGGGAAAAATTATCGGGTATTCGCGGCAAGCCTGACGTATGTGTTGCCAGATCCGCTAATGTGATCTCCTTTCCGCCGCGTTGCGGTACCACCATCTCTTCAGGAAGATGTTTCGCAATGGGATCGGCAAGCTCGGCCTCACTGCGCTGAGTCATGTCGGCGAGCAGCATGGCTGTGAAAATTTTGGTGACGGAGCCGATTTCAAAAACCGTATTCGCATCCACGAAACGAGGGCTGTCTTTACCGGAATGGCCGCGAGCGACGATACGGCGTCCTTCCGGCCCCACCAATCCGACAACGATGCCAACGCGTTGTTTACGGTTCTCGATCCGCTCCGAAATAATGCGGCGAATTTCTGAATCTGCCGGAAAACGAAAGTCGGATGAAGATTGCACTGACGCAGTGACCGCCATTAAAAACACGCCTCCTGCAATCAAGCACCTCATTTTCGCTTCCATAAAAGCTCCATTTGTTGGACTCGATCTGCAACCTCGCGAAACGTGGGCGCAAGCCGCATTCCATCACTCCATAATCTCTTTCCAATATTCAAATTCCAGCTAAACTATTGAGTTTATACAACGGGATACCGAGAAAAACAGTCAGGAACAACGGATTGATGATCACGATGTTGATGGATTGCATGGCGGCAATACCGCTTTCCGGATGGAGCCGGGCGAGCACCTTCATCACGGAATTCGAAAAGACAAAGAAAAGTCCCGCCATCAGCCCGCAACCCAGCACTGCCAGGAACGTCAACGGAAATAGCAGTTCATCAAGTGTCATGGACGTGCCCCGGATCGCCGGCGTATAAACAGGAATGCCTGACCGTCATTCAGTACGCCCCCTTCAGGCTATACTATCGATAATTACCGGACAAGCCAACCCTTGCAGCCTGATGCAGGCAGCAGACTCTCGACAATCAACCGGTTAATCATTCGGAGGAAACAGCATGGACGAGAAAACGAAACCGCACCTGGTCGGTGTCAATCACATCGCGCTTGAGGTCGGGAATATAGACGAAGCGCTGGCCTTCTATGCCCGCATCTTCACGTTCGAATTGCGGGGCCGTGGCCGGGGCGCCGCCTTCATCGACATGGGCGATCAGTTCATCGCGCTGACTGAAGGGCGATCACAGGGTGCGGACGACGACAGGCATTTCGGCCTCGTCGTCGATGATCGTTCCCACGTGCGGGAACTCGCCGAAGCAGCGGGCGCGAAGATTCTCGAAGGCAATACCCTGGACTTTCTGGACCCATGGGGCAACCGCATTCAAGTCGTCGAGTACCGCGATCTGCAATTCACGAAGACACCTGCCGTGCTGAAATTCATGGGCCTGGATCTGGACAAGAGTGAAGAGGCAAAAGCGGAGCTGCGTAAGAAAGGAATCGAGCCGTAAGGAGCCAAGGCACAGGTTCCGTAAGGTGCCGCGTGATTTGAGGTGGGTTTTCAAAGTGGCCCACGGGGAGGTGTGAGGCCCGCTTTTTTATTGCATGCCCAGCGTATCAAAAACCTGACTCTTGTGCGATACTACGCGCGCGCCAGGTTCAGGTCGTAAGAAAATCGGCGATTGCAATGAATACGTGCTTAATCGGTTTGACGTTGTCTGGTTTGATTTGGCTTGCTTTCTGTCCTCGTTCACCTGCGGCCTGCTCGTAAGGAATCCATGAAAACATTCCCGCTCGCCTTCCTCCTCCCCCTCTTGTTGGGCATGACGGGGCCTGCTCATGCGCAGGAGTCGAAATGGCAGATGATCAGCGAGGAGGCAATATCGCTTTACGGGAAGGGTCAGTATGACCGCGCGGTTGCGGCGATCAAGAAGTCGCTTGCCCTGGCGGAAAAAGCAGTGGGGCCCGACCATCCCAATACAGCAACCAGCCTGAACAACCTTGCGGAACTTTACCGCGACCATAGTCACTACGCTCAAGCCGAGCCGCTCTACAAGCGCGCACTGGTAATCCGGGAAAAATACTTTGGCCCCAACCATTTCCTCGTGGCGACAAGCCTGAATGGCCATGCGGAACTCTACCGCGCCCAGGGCCGTTACGCGGAGGCCGAGCCACTTTACAAGCGCGCCCTGGCGATCCGGGAGAAAACCCTCCGCCCTGACCATCCCGATGTGGCCCAGACGCTGAATAACCTTGCGGAGCTCTATTGCATACAAGGACAGTATGCCTCGGCCCAACCCCTCTACGAACGTTCATTGGCGATCCGGGAGAAAGCACTCGGCCCCGATCACCCCACCATGGCAACGGGCCTGAACAATCTGGCGCTGATCTATCACACCCAGGGCCAATATGCGCAAGCCGGGCCGCTCTACGAACGCGCCTTGGGAATCTATGAGAAAACACTCGGCCCTGGGCACCCCAATGTGGGAACAAGCATGAACAACCTTGCGGTGATCTATCACACCCAGGGCAAATATGCGCAAGCCGAGCCGCTCTACCGGCGCGCGCTGACGATACGGGAGAAAACACTCGGCCCTGACCATCCCGATGTAGCGAGGGACTTGAGCAGCCTTGCGGAACTCTATCGTATCCAAGGCCAGTATGCCCAAGCCGAGCCGTTCTATGAGCGTTCGCTGGCAATTTTAGAAAAGGCCCCCGGTCCCCACCGTCTTGACATGGCGACAAGCCTGAACAACCTGGCGTTCATCTACCACACCCAGGGCCGGTACGCACAGGCCGAGCCGTTCTACCAGCGCGCGCTGGGAATTTTCGAGAGCACCCTCGGCCCTGACCATCCCAACGTGGAAAGGAGCCTGGACAACCTTGCAAAACTCTACCGTGCAACGGACCAGACCAGCGCAGCCGAGAAACTGGGCGTACGGCTGGCAAGCTTCCGGGCCACCCCGCGATAACTCCAGGCGGTAACAACTTCGGTTACTGGCGTTCCTGAGAAACCATCACAATCGCCGTTGCCCCCGTTTTACACTCGTGGCATCCATCCGCTTGATTCAAGGTTGTCAAATACAAAACTGATGCACTTTTTTATCAGCCGTGCAGCTGCTCTGGCATGGCTACTGCTGATGATCACCGGTTGCGTACATACCGTGCCATTCAAGGATGCGGCGGGCCGCACCCTGCCCGGCAGCATCGCGAGCATGGAAACCGTGCCCATCGGCGGCATATTCCAAAGCATCTGGCTACGCGCCGTATCCCAATCCAGTCCGGCGCTGATCATCCTGCATGGAGGACCCGGCACCAGCGAATCGGCGCTCTTTCGCCACTACAATTCCGCCCTCGAACAACATTTCCTGGTTGTGTACTGGGAGCAGCGTGGAGCCGGACGCTCGTTCCATTCCGATATCCCGCCGGCATCCATGACCATTGCGCAGTTTGTGCACGACCTCGACGAAGTCGTGGAATGGGTGAGGCGGCGTTTTGACAAGGACAAGGTCATACTGCTGGGTCACTCCTGGGGCACGGTACTGGGTGCGATCTACGCTGCCCGATACCCGGAGAAAGTGTCGGCTTATGTGGGCGTTGCGCAGATTGCCGATGTACCGCAGACTCGCCAGCTCTCCTACGAGTTCGCTTTTTCGGAGGCAACGAAGCGAAACAACGCCAGTGCGGTCTCGGAATTGAAGGCCATCGGCCCACCCCCCTATGATTCAGTAGATGAGAAGTTGACCATCGGTAAATGGGTCGAGCGATTCGGCGGCATGTTCCACGCTGACCTTTCCACAGGAAAGCTTATTTGGGCGGCCCTCAACACCGATGAGGCCAACCTGATCGACCTCGTCAAATTCGGACAGGGCAACCGCTTTTCCCTAATAGCGCTTGAGGATGAAATCTCACGCCTCAATCTGAGCGAGCGCTACCAATCCTTCGACGTGCCCGTATTTTTTCTGCTTGGACGGCATGACCGGCATGTTCCGGCCATCCTGGCCGAACAATATTTCGGGACGATCAAGGCGCCGTACAAGCGCCTTGTCTGGTTCGAGCAATCGGCGCATAACCCGCCCTTTGAAGAACCGGCGAAATTCAACCAGGTATTGATTGAAGAAGTGCTGCCCCTATCAAAGCCAAATAAACATTAGAGAAAATTCGAAAAATGGCGCCCTGCTTTCCCGTAAAGAAAAGCAGCTAGAAGCGGCCAAGAGCGCGCCTGTCAAATACATGTATTCAAAGGGTAAAGGTCCTGCAATAAACCCTCCGTACAATTCAGGATTTCATACGACCCTGGATTTTATGCCTATCCTCACTGCGCAAACCATGAATAACAGGCGATTCTCAAAAAGCATAAAGAAGGAAATGACGGAATACGTGCTTTATATCAGAAGCACGGCAGGCACTATCGAGCGTAAAAGCAGCTACCCCATTTTCTGGTGCTATGAGTGGCTTGTCCCTTACGCGCATGAAGAACCACTCGTCGGGTGGCCTGAATCCAGGGTGTTCTGGGCAAAGGAAATCGGGCCCAGCGTGGGTATCGCGCCAGTTGCCTCGCCTGTTTCTACTCCCCCAGCTCCCCCGGATTAATTGCCCAGACATTCACGTTCACATCAACTACGGACACCTGTCGATACCAAAAGCGTCGCTCTCATTCTTTCGCCAGCAGCGCCAGCTCATTCGTGCATCGACGATACGCCACGAGTTATCGGGCTGGCGCTCCACGATCACCTCAAGACGATGGCCACGTACCGAATCGTCCAGCAAATTGTCATTAATGGCCACGAAATGATAGCGGCCCGGGTGCTCGCCGGGGCCGTGCCACAGGAGTGCGCCCACACGCTCCGCTCCCCAGGATGCGAAGTTCCGCACCAGGAGCACCGGCTCGCGTGGCCAGCTCTCTCCACGACGAACGGCCTCGGCGACCCGCTCATTGAATTCGGTGAACGGTTGTGGCCGAGAGGCGTGCACGGGCACTGCTATGGCGGTCGCAGCCGGATTGGCAGGCAGTATCTGGGCGGCGCAGCCCGGCAATAGCAGCGCGCAACTCATGACGACGACTCCAGTGAAATGGGTAGTCATTTTCATGATAAAAGCGCTCCCGGTAAGAAATATTGCTTGGAACGCAGCTATGTCAATCGCTTACCAGCCTTTCAACGGCGGTGCGCTGCCCAGCCAACCAGGCCCAAATCAACCAACCGCATGGCATAGGTCTCGGTTCCGGAATAGACGCTACCGCGCCGCCAATTCCGAACTCACCGCCACGCACAGCGTTCAGTGCGCTAATACCTGCATCATTCAGCGTTATGGAACAAAGTTTGCCGGCGTCAGTAAGGCTATATGACAATGAACCATAATTCGCTCCAGATATCAGATCGTTATTCCCGGCTGTAGTAGCAATATTCAATCCATTGTCAGAGTGGGCACTTGCTGTTCACTTTAAGAAATTCCATGTCACTGGACACGCCGCAATGAAATCAAACTTTTTGAATCGTGAACCCATATAGCCACCGCCGCGGCTGCTTGATCCTTCGGTATGTCAGAATCGGTGGCAGGCGCCTTCACAGGCGCTTTGGCGGGATCTTCCCAGATCCAGGCATTACACATCAAAGCTGAACCGCAAACCGCTCGCGCAGCGTTTTGCCAAGTCTCCTGATCAAGATTGGGAGCACAAACCAGGATTACCAGAGCTTCGGTCCTGTCCTTGACAGTGCATGGTTTGGAAGTCGCAACTGGATCGGCTAGCGCGCTCATTCCCACCATCATGAAACACATCAGACTAAACCACCTGAAGCAATATTTCATTGTCAATTACTCTCTTCAATAATTGATATGGGTGCGATACCCATATCAATTGCTTCAACGGACGATTGACATCCGGCGGATACTTCACGCATGCTCAGGGTTATTCTGAAAGCATGATCACGTAATCGCCAGTAGCCTCCTTCAGCTTTTCTTGTATCTTGTTTATCCATGCAGAAAAACCACATAGACTCGCCATAAAAATTGATCTTTGATTATATGTCGAGTCTATGGCTTAACGCGGTGTGATACGCTAGAAAATTAGCATACCTTGCTTTTTTTCCGGCGACTCATCCCCGCCAAGAGACCGATAGCAACCAAAGCCAATACAGATGGCTCCGGGACCTGATTCGTCGGTGGAGTAACAGAAGCAATAACCTTCGCAGCCAATACTGGAGCGAGGCTGTTAAAATCGCTGACAGGCACTACCCAGCTGCCACCAATCGGATTAGGGATGTTGCTCGCCTGGTTTACAGCCAAGATGGTAGCCGGAGTAGGAAAAGCCATCGCAAGCATGTTGTTCAATGCAGATTGACTCGAAACCCCGCTGCCGATGGCTTCGATGGAAAGCGCATCGATACCCGCTGCCGCCGCCGCTAGTGAGGCTGCCTCTGCATCATTTTGAGAATTAGGAGCGCCATCGGTTAGCAGATTGATAAGAGACTTGGTATCTGCCGCACTAAACACCGAGGAACCGGTCAGCAACGTGGTCATACTGGTGATGGCTGCCGCAGTATCTGTGCCGCCACCGAGCTTGCTATGGCTGGTAATGGCAGCTTGGATAGTTCCCAAACTGAGTGCAGTGAGAATGGTTGGGGAAACAACGGTAGCAACGGAACTACCATAGTTGACTATACTGATCTCCACACTGCCATCCACGGGGAGGCCAGCCAATGCAGAACTTAATCCGCTACGCATTAAATTGTAATTGCTCGTTGAGATACTCCCCGACGCATCCAATATGAACCCAAGCTGGGTAATGGGCACTGCCCAGGCACCAGAAGATCCCATCGCGAGAGAAAAGCTTAGCGTGAGTATGACAAATAGTTTATTAATTATTTTCATGGTACTGTCCTCTTGAATGTAGAAATATTTTAATTTTTGATAGCGAATCTGAACAGATAACTGTTGAGCTTCAAAAATGTTTAAGCAATATCCGTGCCATCTTTAGAGAATTCTCCTTAGTCCCATGACTTATAGTTTTTATTCAGAAAAATGGCTGCAAAGCTACGCGCTGAACTGTAAGTAAATCTGACATATTTTCCAAGCGAGCGGATCCATCCCCAAGTACAAATTCCATCCGGCTGTACTATTATGAATACATCTTCCGACAGGCAATTTGGGGTTTATCATGAATAAGCCGGGCAGCGGGTTCTTTCCTCTAACACCGGCATGGGATGGGGCACGTTCCGAATCAGCGCTTCAGGAGATGGTATGACTTTGGCGAAAACCGCATCATGGATGCTGACGATATCGCTCTGCATCGGGGTGCCCGGAGCTCGGGGGCATGATGAACACGACCCCACGGGAACCGCCCCGCGCGAAAAACTGGGCGAGGTAAACTTCCCGGTCAGCTGCAGCACCGAAGCGCGGAAGGAATTCAACCGGGGGATGGCCCTATTTCATTCCTTCTGGTTCTATCCGGCTATCCAGTCGTTTGACAAAGTGCTCCAGCATGATCCTCAATGCGGCATGGCATACTGGGGCATTGCGATCATGTCCATAGGCAATCCATTCACATGGCCGCCCACCCCGAAGGCATGGAAGGAAGGTGCATCCGCCGTGGCCAGCGCTCAGCGCGTGGGTGCCGGGAGCGAGCGTGAACGCGATTATATTGCCGCGTTGGCCGCATTCTTCAAGGATTGGGAAACAACCGATTACCGGCCACGGCTACTGGCCTTCGAGGAAGCAATGAAAGGCGTGGCAGCACGCTACCCACACGATACCGAAGCACAGATCCTCCACGCTCTCGTGCTCAACGCTGCAGCGCTGCCCACCGATAAAACTTTCGCTAACCAGCTTAGAGCGGCAAATATCCTGGAGCCGTTATTCAGGAAGTATCCGGATCATCCGGGCGTCGCCCACTATCTGATCCACACCTATGATTATGCCCAGCTGGCGGAAAAGGGACTTCCCGCAGCCAGAGTCTACGCCAGGGTCGCACCTTCGGTGCCACACGCACTGCACATGCCATCACACATCTTCAGCCGGGTTGGCCTCTGGCATGAAATGGTGGAAAGCAATCGCGCCTCTTATCTTGCAGCCAAGAGCGAACTCAAGGAAACGACCCTCGGCATTGGTGCGTATGATGCCCTGCACGCCATGGATTACATGGTTTTCGCCCATCTCCAGCAAGCGCAAGACCAGGCAGCCAAACGCCTTGTGGACGAAGCTACGTCGATTCGCAAGGTCAATGTGGAAAATTTCCCGGCCGCTTATGCCTTCGCCGCCATTCCCGCCCGCTTTGCACTAGAGCGCGGCGACTGGAAAGGCGCTGCCACGCTCGAGCTGTCGCCCGCCGGGCTGACCTGGAGCAAATTCCCGCAGGCTGAAGCGGTCCTTGTCTTTGCCCGCGGCCTGGGCGCCGCGCGCAGCGGAGATATCGCGGCCGCCCGCAAGGATATCGCACGACTGCAGGCACTCAAGGAAACGATGACGGCGACTAAACTGGATTATTGGGCGGGTCAGGCCGACTATCAAATTCAGACAGCCAACGCCTGGCTTGCTTTTGCACAGAGTCGAAACGACGAGGCAGTGCGGTGGATGCGTGCCGCCGCGGAAGCTGAAGACGCAAGCGACAAGCACCCGGTGAGTCCGGGTAATGTCGCTTCTTCTCGCGAGCTGCTGGGAGAAATGCTGCTTGAGCTCGACCGTCCGGCAGAGGCATTTGCCGAGTTCGAGCAATCCCTGAAGCGCGATCCCAACCGCTTCCGCAGCATTTACGGTGCCGCTCGCGCAGCGGAGGCGTCAGGCAACCGGAAGGAGGCTCGCGACTATTATGCCAGGCTCCAGATCCTGGCGGCCGATCATGATACCGCGCGTGATGAACTGGCCCAGGCCAAGGCCTTTCTCGGGAAACAGTGATTGCGGCAACCGCCTCAATCAATTCCCCACGCCAGATTGGCAGGTAATTCTTTTAAGAAAGGAAAAATCATGTCTCAATATGACCCCGACAAACTCGAACACCCCTCTCGTCGCTCGGCAAATGACCTGCTTACCAATACCAGCGAAAGCGTAGTGCAAGACGCTTTTCAAAGTCAGTGCCAGTGCGATCATGACCGCGAAGTGCCCGAAGTCGATCTACTGTCTCCATTGACCATTCGCGGCGTCACTTTCCCCAACCGCATCGCAATGTCGCCGATGTGCATGTACTCGGCGGAGGATGGTTTTGCCAATGACTTCCATCTGGTTCACCTCGGCAGCCGGGCGATGGGCGGCGTAGGGCTGGTAATCGTCGAGGCGACGGCAGTCACCGCCGAGGGGCGCATCTCACCTGCCGACATGGGAATCTGGAAAGACGAACATATCGAGCCATTGGCCCGGATTGCGCGGTTCGTGGAGACGCAAGGCGCCATTCCCGGCATCCAGCTCGCTCACGCGGGGCGCAAGGCCAGTTGCGATAAACCATGGACCGGCGGGCACAGCCTTAAAACCGCTACCGAAGGTGGCTGGCCGGTTATCGGGCCCAGCCCCCTGCCCTTCGACGCGGGGGACCCGATTCCAGCGGCCATGTCGGAAGCGGATATCGGGCATTGCATCGACGCCTGGAAAGCCGCCACCAAACGCGCGCTGGCGGCAGGCTTCAAACTCATCGAGCTTCATGCCGCTCACGGCTACCTGATGCACGAGTTTCTCTCGCCCATCAGCAACCAGCGCACCGACGAATATGGCGGTAGCCTCGAGAATCGCATGCGGCTATTGCTGCGCCTCGCCGGACGGTTGCGCGAAATCATCCCTCATGACCTGCCTTTCTTCGTGCGCATCTCCGCAACCGATTGGACCCACGGGGCCTGGGATATCGAGCAATCGATTGCGCTGTGCAGGGAGCTGAAGGCGCTGGGCGTGGATCTGATCGACGTCTCCTCCGGCGGCGCGACTCCCGATGCGAAGATTCCCGTATCAAGGGGCTACCAGATTCCTTTCGCCCGGCGTATCCGCGAAGAAGCAAAAATCCGCACCGGCGGCCTGGGTATGATTACCGACCCGCAGTATGCGGATGAAATCATCACCAGCGGCCAGGCAGACCTCGTTTTTATCGGGCGGGAGCTGCTGCGAGAGCCCTACTGGGCCATCAAGGCACAACACTCCATGGGGGAGGAACCAGCATGGCCGACCCAATATGGCTATGCGGTGAAACGTCGGGCAAAATAAGGGCGGGAATACAAGAAGTCCGTGATGGAAAAAGGCTTGATAGCTCGCGTTACTTGCGACCAATGGATTTCACTCAAAAAGCTATTATTCATTATTCTTTATAACGATGGGAATCGCCGTTAGCAGGAAACCGCGGTCTGTCCCCAATGCTGTTCCAATCAGATAGTTACATGATCGTCTGAGCAAAACTGCCGGATACTACTGCCTTTTACAAAAGCAGCTTAAGTGCGTTACCGCACAGACCGCTTTCTGATCCGCGTTTATCGTTCAAACTCGCCCTTTATTTCGATTAGTTTTTAAAAATAGAATGTTCTGGCGAGTGTGTTTCCTGAAGATGAGATAGGAGGTCACAAATGAAAACGAAATTATTCATGTCAGTTGTTCTACCCGCTACGATAGTATTCGCAACCTCGGCTTTTGCCGAAAAAGAGGAAAGAATTCCGTGGGCGGATGTACCGCCTGCAGTTCAGAAAACGATAATCGATCACGCAGGCGGTGGAAAAATTGAGGAAATTGAGAAGGAAACGAAAACACAGCACGTTCGAATCCTTCATTTCGATAGCGACAAAATCGTTACTGTTTATGAAGCTGAGGTAGAAAAACCGGATGGTAAGGAAATTGAGATCAGGGTCGACGAAAATGGCAAGCTCCTCAAGATAAAACATCTGTAGCGTCCGTCAAATGAACCACCCCCGCGCCAAGAACGCGGGGTATCAAAAGAAAGAAAACCAATAGGGTCAGACTCTGCGAAAAATGGCGAAAAATGGAAAAATGAATGGAAAAATGGGGACAGACCACGGTTCTCCACTACTCTTGAAATAATTTATCCGATTCTGGTTCCAACATTTTGCGTGGCCGTCCTGGTTTTCCGGGTATTACTCGTTTTCCTATGACTGACGACATTTGCACGGCGAAACGTTCATTACCAAGTGGGGGGAAATGGGGACAGACCACAATTCTCCGCTACTCTTGAAATAATTTATCTGATTCTGGTTCCAACGTCTTGCGCGGGCGTCCTGGTTTTCCGGGTATCACTCGTTTTCCTATGGCTGACGACACTTGCACGGCGAAACGTTCGTTGCCAAGTATAAAATTGCCATTTGTGGCTCGCCGGATTTCATCCATCAATGGCGGCTCCAATTCGTGGCGAAATAACGCGCGGTATGCTGCCTGTCGGGCTGCGGCATCCAGACCCAACATCTCATAAAGTGAATGTGGTTCACCAAGGCATCAACCTCACCCTGCGCGTTCGCCCGGTAACTTGACCAACGATATTCCGTCGGATGCGCTACCATGCCCGCCCGTACCGGATTCAACTCAATGTAGCGTTGGCAAGCCAACAAATAGATTTCGTCTTGTATCAAACAGGAACGGAATCGTCCTTCCCAGAGCGTCCCGCTTCGCTGGTAGGTGCGATTTACATACTGCACGTAACACTGACCCAGTACCTTCATTAACAATCCCGGCGCTTCGACCCCATCAGCCGAAATCAGTAGATGTACATGGTTAGTCATCAGCACATAGGCGTGAACCTGGCATCCTGTCTTACTGGCGTGCTCGGCCAACCAGTCCAAATAGACGGAGTAATCCTCGTCAGCGAAGAAGCAAGCTTGGCGATTGTTGCCGCGCTGGATGATGTGCAGGGGAATATTGGGTAAGACAAGACGAGCTCGGCGCGGCATGGTGTGACTTCAGTAAGGAACACTGGGTGAGTCTAGCAGAAAACAGTGGTCTGTCCCCTATTTCCGGTGAGCGAAATAGATTGATTGGATGCGAAGAAGCCAGCGTGGCAATAATTGCCATGCTGGCTGATGTACAGGGGAATATTGGATAAAATAAGAAAAGTTCAACGCGGTATGGTATGAATTTAGTAAAAAGCCCGGGCCGAGTCTAGTAGAAAACCATGGGCGGTTCGCAGCTTCCAAGCGGTGGCAAGTAGACAAGATACTTAGATTTTTAATAATTTATCCTTTGGAATTGACAAAGTCTTGTTAGAGATGTATTATCCATCCGTCCTAAGGACGGATGGATAATACATCTCCTTAAAGAACTTCCCTATGTGGCAATTTCTCGGATGAACCTGACTATCTTAGACGGGGTTACCTTCTAAAACCTCAATGCGCTCAGCTCTTGACGTAATATTGTAGTTGCAGTATCCTACACACGTCCTAAGGACGTGTGTAGGATACTGCTTTATCACTGATATGACATCCAACGGCTTTCCTATTGTCCGCGCTCTTGCTCTCGAACTCGGGAAGCTAGAAATGCCAGTAGTCCTTCGATACGATATTGCGCGTATCACTTGGCACTTGTACAAGGCTCAAGTTTATGAAGGCCAACCACTCAAAATTAAACGTGCCGCGCTGGATACACGTACCTTCACCAATATTGAGCGTAAGCTTCAAAACGACGCAGTTCTAAAATCGTTGCAAGGCCTGCCCGATCGTGCTGCTTATTCGCTCATAGGTGCCAATGTTACAGACCGCAGCGCCATCATCTGTTCCATTGACCCATTCTGTTACTTATCACATTTGAGTGCCATGGAGTTTCACGGTCTAACCGATCGGATGCCGGAGCAAATCTATGTCTCAACGCCTAGGGGCAGCGACTGGACAATTTTTGCCGAAGAAAAAATGGAAAAAGACTTGGGAAAAGACTTCGAAGTCTACCGAAAGAGTGGCCTTCCTCTACTCCGGCGAACAACGATAACTAAAATCGGGCATCGGTCGGTACATCGTTACGCGAGCATACACCCGGGTGCATTTCGGATAATCAAAGGTTCACCTATCCGAGTGGCCACAATCGGCCGAACCTTCTTGGACATGCTTCGCAAGCCCGACCTATGTGGAGGAATTGCTCATGTGATCCAGGTCTTTAAAAAGTATGCAGCAATCAATAAACGCCTCATCTTCGACGAACTGGATCAACACGGCGCCCCTATCGACAAGGTTCGTGCTGGCTTTATCCTTGAAGAAATCTGTCAGATTCGAGATCCGCGTATTAATGCTTGGAGTATATTTGCTGCTCGTGGCGGCTCCAGAAGATTGGATCCGGCTGCTGACTATGAACCCAATTTCTCTGAGCGCTGGATGCTATCGATCAACATTGCAACATCCGATGAAGAATTGTGATTGATCTTCAAGCTTGGGTCGAATCTGAAGATCAGATAGACCGAAAAACATTTCGACGAGCCGTACAATTGATTCTGCGTGGAATTGCACAGTCGCCTATCCTATCATCAATCATGATAATGAAAGGTGGTGTACTCTTGGCCATTCGCTACCAGAGCAGTCGATTCACCCGTGATATCGATTTCTCTACATCCCAAAGAATCCAAGATGTCGATATTCCTGCTTTGCTGAACACCATCAAAGAAGCATTGGTGCCTATCTCAGCAGACAATGAATATGCCTTGGCATTGCGTCTTCAGTCACACGAGATCAGGCCACCAAATCGTCCCGACGTAAGTTTTCCGACGCTTCAGATGCGCATTGGCTACGTAAGCCGCTTGGAGCCGAGGTCTATGAAGCGTTTAGAAGCAACCGGATCGGCACAGGTAGTTCAGGTCGATTACAGCTTCAACGAGTGGGCCAGTGAAACGGAGAAAGAATCCATTGACGGCGGTTCGCTGTCAATGTACACCTTTCATGATCTCATCGCTGAGAAATTACGATCTGTTTTGCAGCAACCCATTCGAGAACGTGGACGTTATCAAGACATTTATGACCTCTTCTTACTCCTACAAATTGGCCATCCACCGGAAGAGGCCGATCGCGAAGCGGTTTTTCGGAAACTTCTTGAAGCTTGTCGTGAGCGCCAAGTGCCCTTGCACAGAGCTGCGATGCGTGACCCAAAGGTCATTGGACTTTCCAATCAGCAGTATAGTACCGCTCTACCAAGCCTGATATCAGGAGAACTGCCAAGCTTCGATACCGCTTACAGCGCAGTGCAAAATTTCTTCGAATCCTTACCATGGGATACGATGACAATTGGAAACGACAGGGCTAGACTCAGCTGATCTTTAGATAAGAATCCACATTCTTCTGCCACTTGAAATAAAATCTTGGTTGTCCCTAATTCCCCGCACCTGTCCAAAATGCTTCATAACCTACCCTCCCTGAAGACCATGCACAATAGCGTACTACTAGCTCATAGAAACGTCCGAAGGACCGAAAAAGTCGTGATCAGCTCATACCCGACGATCTGTATTAAGCAAGCCTTCTGCCCTGTCGGTAATGTGATGGAGAAAGACGCATTACGGTATCGAAAGCCGCTTTGTACGCAGAGACTTCCCAAAGCCAAGCCTCTTGGACCTCGTATTTTGGATTATAAAGAACCCAAATCAGATAATCCCATTCGTAATTTCTTGCCTTTCCTACCAAGGTTACAAAGCTACCGGACTTGCCGCTGGGACGATTGGCTTTGACTTGATAGCGCGCTCCGTTAAACCTGAAGTCGTAGCCTTTTCGAACCGAAGTCATTCCCTGCATTGAGACGGAATATTCCTCAGCCGACGCACCCAAAATAAGTGCGGCATCCAATTCAGAAATTGCAGAAGTTATGCAAGGGGCATTACCAAATACGCACTCCCATTCAAGAGCCGATTCTACTAATTTCTTCCGTAAATTTTCCATGAACTAAGAATTACTTGTTTCTTTGGTATCTACAAGGATACTCATCCAGTCATATCAACGCAGCTAATAACCCTTCAACCTCGCAAAGGCCGCCGCCATTGCGCCGTTAGGCTCAGGTTCCCGTTTTTGTTGTTGCTGCTTAGGCCGCGATGAATCGTCCCTTCTGTCACCACGATGTTCAGATTTGTCGCTACGCTGCTCAGGCTTGTTCTCGCGTTGTCCCTGCTGTGATGGGACATCCGCCAACCGCATCGTGAGCGCGATCCGCTTGCGCTTTTCATCGATCTCCACCACCTTGACCTTCACCACCTGCCCCACCTTAACTACGGTATGCGGGTCCTTCACAAACTTATCGGCAAGCGCGGAAATATGCACCAGCCCATCCTGATGCACACCGATATCCACGAATGCACCGAAAGCGGCAACGTTGGTCACCACTCCCTCCAGGATCATGTCCGGGCGCAAATCCTTCATCTCGTTCACGCCTTCCTTAAAGGTGGCGGTGGTGAATTCCGGACGCGGGTCGCGGCCCGGCTTTTCCAGTTCACCCAGGATGTCGCTGATCGTCGGTATTCCGTACTTGCCATCCGCATACTTCGCCGGATTCAGCGACTTCAATAGCTGGCCGTTACCGATAATTGTCTTGATATCCTGCTTGAGGTCGGCGATGATTTTTTCCACCAGTGGATAGGATTCGGGGTGCACGGCCGAGGCATCCAGCGGGTTGTCGCCGTTCATGATGCGCAGGAACCCCGCCGCCTGCTCGAAGGTCTTGTCGCCCAGGCGTGGCACCTCGCGCAGAGCCGCGCGCGAAGTAAACATGCCTTTTTTGTCGCGGTAAGTAACGATGCTTTGCGCCACGGTGCTGTTGAGCCCGGATACCCGCTCCAGCAAAAGCGGTGAGGCGGTGTTGACATCCACCCCCACCGCGTTCACGCAATCCTCGACTACGGCATCGAGCGAGCGTGCAAGCTGGGTTTGGGCAACGTCATGCTGGTATTGGCCCACCCCGATGGACTTGGGATCGACTTTCACCAGTTCCGCCAACGGATCTTGCAAGCGGCGGGCGATGGATACGGCGCCGCGCAATGATACGTCCATGTCGGGCAATTCGCGCGAAGCGAATTCGGAAGCGGAATAGACCGACGCGCCCGCTTCCGACACCACAATCGAGGTCAGCTTGAGCGCAGGGCGCAGCTTGATCAGGTCTCTTGCCAGCTTGTCGGTTTCCCGCGAGGCCGTGCCGTTGCCGATGGAAATCAGCGATACTCCATGTTTTTCGGCCAGCTTTCCCAGAATATGAAGCGACCCCTCCCAATCGTTCTTCGGCTGGTGGGGATAAATCACGGCGGTTTCCATGACCTTGCCGGTGGCATCCACCACCGCCACCTTGACGCCGGTGCGCAGGCCAGGGTCGAGGCCCATGGTGGCGCGCGGCCCGGCGGGTGCCGCCAGCAGCAGCGCCTTCAGGTTGCGCGCAAAAACATGGATGGCTTCGGTTTCCGCACGCTTGCGCAGTGTGCCCATCAACTCGTTTTCCAGATGCGGAAAACTCTTTACCCGCCAGGTCCAGCGGACAGTATCGCTGAGCCATGCGTCAGCCGGCCGGCCCTGATTCTTGATGCGGAAGCGGGTGGCGATATGTGCCTCGCAGGGATTGAGCGGTGCATCCCATTTGGGTTTTTCCGCTTCGGAATCGAGCCGCAAGTCGACATGCAGGATTTCCTCGCGGCGGCCACGCAGCATCGCCAGGGCGCGGTGCGAAGGGATAGTATTGATTGTTTCGGAAGAGTCGAAATAATCGGAAAATTTGGCGCCTGCCTCCTCTTTGCCCTTGACGATCTTCGATTCCACTACGCCATGCGCCAGCAGATATTCACGCAGCCACTGGAGCAGTGTTGCATCTTCGGCAAAGCGCTCCATCAGGATCTGGCGCGCGCCTTCAAGCGCGGCTTTGGCATCTTCCACACCAGGGTTATCGCCCTGATCGGTGGTAAAAGCGGGTTTCAGGTATTTACCGGCTTCTTCCTCGGGTTGCAGCATGGGGTTAGCCAGCAACGCATCCGCCAACGGTTCCAACCCCGCCTCCAGCGCAATTTGTGCCTTGGTGCGGCGCTTTTTCTTGAACGGCAAATACAGGTCTTCGAGGCGCGTCTTGTCTTCCGCCTGATTGATCGAGGCCAGCAATACCGGTGTCATTTTACCCTGCTCTTCAATGGAAGCGATGATCGCGGCACGCCTGTCCTCCAATTCGCGCAGGTAGGTCAGCCGCTCTTCCAGCAGGCGCAACTGGATATCGTCCAGCCCGCCCGTCGCTTCCTTGCGGTAACGCGCAATAAATGGCACGGTGGCGCCTTCATCGAGCAGGGCTATCGCAGCAGCGACTTGCGGGGATTGGGCGGCGAGTTCGAGAGACAGGCGTTGCGTAATGGTGGGTAGCATGGTGGATGGCAGCATAGGTTTTATGGAGGAATACTATCTGTAAATAGGCCAAGCATGACGAGGCAGGTCCGATGCAGGACCGCGCCATCATATCATCGATGGATGAGGCGGGTATCTGGAGGCAGGTGCCGCACGGGCAGAGTGTAAATCAATGGCATTGATCTCCCGATCACGCCACGTTCGGGCTTCGAAATAGATAAGAAGAATTTTTTCTACCGGACGCTTCAGGTGCAAGCGCTTAATCCTTGGCGCCCATCGCCTGTGTTTTTGGCGCCTCTACCCCTCCCTGGTCGACATAAATGAGCTTCGTTGTGTCGAATCCCAGCTCATCAGCCTTTTTTATGAACCTTTTCAGTGCTGCGTCATCGACATGCGCGGTCCTGGAAAGAAACCACAAATACTTGCGATCCGGTCCAGTGACGTAGGAATACTGGTAGGCTTCATCCAGGTCGAACACCACATACGAACCATAAAAAGGACCAAAGAACGATACTTTGAGATAGCCGATATCAGGGCTTTCTACGAAATATGCCTTGCCTTCTGCCGTCCGCCATTCTTTTTTCTCCGGATCATATCCGCGATTCAGGACCCGGATGCCGCCATCTTCACGAAGACTGTAATTGGCCGTAATGTTGTTCAGCCCTTTTTCATACGAATGCTCGAGTCGTGCAATCTCAAACCAGTCTCCGAGATATCGCTGGGAATCGAAATTCTTCACCGGTGTAATGCCCTTGGGAACCCCGATTTCGCATCCCATCAGCATCAGCGAAGCTGCCGCTACCAGCATAAACAATAATTTTTGCATCTGGATTCCCTTCAATAGTCGTGTTAAAAACGATATACCTTCATGCTGCCAGGTTGCTCCCCCGGCAGCTGATTCGCTGCGCATGCACGATGCAAATAGTCTTATCGGCGTCGAAGCTGTACCTGCGCGCGTCAGGAATGCCCTTCGGAAGGCGCCGTCGCCGCCACGGCGGTTTCGCCCTGTCCATCTATGCCTGTATCTTCCCGTGCCGCTTCCTCCTCGCGCCCAAGCAGCCTGAGTGCGGCAGCGGTAACGCGCTCGGCTGTAAAGCCGAACCGTTTCATGACTTCCTCTCCTGGGGCCGAGGCGCCGAAGTGGTCGATACCGATAACCGTTCCCTCTGTCCCCGCAAATCTTTCCCATCCGAGAGAAGCCGCGGCTTCGATGGTGACGCGCTTTTGCACAGCGGCAGGCAGGACCCGCTCCCGATAACTGTTGTCCTGCTCGGCGAACAACTCCCAGCTCGGCAGGCTAACCACTCGGGCGCGCACCCCCAGTTCCTTCAACCGTCGCTGAGCCTTGACGCATAGGTCAACCTCGGATCCTGTTCCAATAAGCAATACCTCAGGCGCGCCTCCTGCTGCCTCCGCAAGAATATACGCGCCACGCGCAACCCCCGCCTCCTGCGAGAAGGAACGATCCAGAATGGAAAGATTCTGCCGGGATAATACCAGCAGGGTCGGGGTGGACCGCTGCACCGCAATCATCCAAGCCTCCGCGGTCTCGTTGGCATCAGCCGGGCGAATGACAGTCAAGCCCGGAATCGCCCGCAACCCGGCCAAATGCTCGATCGGCTCATGCGTCGGGCCATCCTCGCCAACCGCAATACTGTCGTGCGTGAAGACATACACCACCCGCAGTTCCATGAGTGCGCCAAGGCGTATGGCTGGCTTCATATAATCGGAAAAGACGAAAAACGTTGCACTGAACGGGAGTATGCCTCCATGCGCAGCCATGCCGTTGACTATCGCACCCATCCCGTGCTCACGAACGCCAAAGGCAAGGTTACGCCCTGTGTGGCCCCACTTGCCGCCTACGGCCCCGGAGATGCCTGGTGTGTCGTCCGGTGGCTGAAAATCACCTTGCTCTTTCAGCGCCGTGTTGGTGGAGGGATTCAAATCCGCCGAACCGCCGATAATATTCGGGATACGCTGTGCCAAAGCGTTCAAAACTTGTCCTCCCGCCACGCGCGTCGATACCGGTTTGTCCTCGGGCTTCCACGCCGGCAGTCCTGCCGCAAAATCCGTGGGCAAACGTCCACCCATGACTTGATCCCATTCGGCAGCTTCCGCCGGATAGGCAGACCGGTACGCATCCAGACGCCGTTGCCACGCCTGCTGATCCGTTGCCCCTTGGTTAATGGCCTGGCGGAAATGCGATACGGCTTCGGGCGGCAGAAAAAACGTATCAGTCGTAGGCCAACCCAGCGCTTTTTTCGTGGCGGCCACTTCCTCCTCGCCCAATGGCGCCCCGTGGGCGTGAAACGTGTCCTGCTTTTTGGGGCTCCCGTAACCTATATGCGTTCGCACCAGCAGCAAGGATGGCCGCCCTGTCTCGGCCTGCGCTTCCCGCAAGGCTGCGTCAATATCGTCCGTGTCGTTGCCGTCCGGCACGCCACGGGTATGCCATCCATATGCCTCAAACCGCCGGGCGACATCTTCGGTAAATGTGAGATCCGTTGCGCCGGCGAGGGTGATGTGATTCTGATCGTAAAGGTAGATCAGCTTGCCCAGGCGAAGATGTCCGGCGAGGGATGCCGCTTCCGCTGCAACGCCTTCCATGAGATCCCCATCGGAAACAAGCGCATAAGTATAGTGATCTACCAGCTTATGGTCGGGACGATTAAAGCGGCCTGCCAGCCATGCCTCGGCAATAGCCATGCCCACGCCGTTGCCGAACCCCTGCCCCAGGGGACCGGTCGAAACCTCCACCCCGGGCGTATGAAGGCTGCGCTCGGGATGGCCGGGCGTGCGGCTGCCCCATTGACGGAAGCGCTTGATCTCATCCAGGGGCAGATCGTAGCCTGTCAGGTGTAACAGGCTATAGAGGAGCATTGAACCATGCCCGGCGGATAAGACGAAGCGATCACGATCCGGCCACAGCGGATCGTGCGGGTTGAATTTGAGAAAGCGTGTCCAGAGAACGTAGGCCATGGCTGCCGCGCCCATAGGCAGTCCAGGGTGGCCTGAGTTGGCCTTCTGCACGGCATCCATGGACAGTACGCGTATGGTGTTGATGCACAGGTTATCCAAGGCTGTATCGTGTGTTGCACCCTTATAGCCTTCGTTCGGCTGCTCTGACATTTTTATCCTCCACACCGGGTACCGGCGAGTTGATACGCTGTTCCTATGAATATTACTGGGAAGTAGCAGGAAATGGAATCAATGAATCAGTTTCGGATAAGCTACCGGGTCGAAGTCCACCCATTCTCCGTTTTCCCACGCGCCCCGGGCACTTTCGATGTCTTTCGCGCCGGAGTGTTTCAGGCTATCGATGATACGCTGCTTCAGTTCCAGTTTGGCCACTCGAACCGCTACCATCATTCCCGCCGGCCTCGGCCGGGGCTCCTGGCTCGTGGCTTCGCCTTCTTCCGGAAGGCCGCTCGCCGCGCCATACAGCGAACCGGCGTATCCTCCAACCGCAGCGCCTATCCCGCCACCGGCGGGGTCTCCCACCAGGGTGCCGATGGTCGCGCCTGCAATCAGTGTCAAGCGGGTGCTGAAGTTATCGCCCGCATCACCTCATGGCAGATTCAGGGTGTTGTTTGAGTGAGGGCGTGGCAAGAGGCAGATCAGTTGTCCTTAGCATATCGCAACCCGTTGCACGGTGAAAAAATTTATTCGGAAGCTCCTTCGGCTCCATCCGGGGCATGCGTGACTTTTTTGACGCCATCCTCGCGTCTGCGGTATATCCCTGCACGCATGAGCAGCATCGCGGTCACGGGCGATGTGGCTATCACAAACAGCGCAATCAGCACCTCCTGGAATATGAACCGGTGTGCCTGCACGGAAGCAATCAATATCGACGCCAGCAACACGCAGCCCAGGCCGAGGGTATTACCCATGGTGGGCCCATGGATGCGCGCAAACAAATCCGGCAGTCTCAGCAAGCCGGAAGAGCCGATCAGCGTCAACACCCCGCCCGATACAAGCAGCAATGATGCCAACAGATCCGCCCACAAGGGAATGTCTGTCATGATCATGGTTCGATCACTTCCCCGCGCAGCAGGAACTTTGCCATCGCGGCTGAACCGACGAAACCGAACAGCGCGATCAGCAGGGCGATATCGAAATAGATTCTGGAGCCAAACTGGATTCCCAGCGTCAGCATCGTTAGCATACCATTGACATATAAGGTATCGAGCGCCAGTACGCGGTCTTCAGCGGCTGGCCCTCGCAACAGGCGGATCGCCGCGCATAGCATGGCCAGTGCGAAAGCCATCAGCGCAAAGGATAGAGCCCAGGGCAGCAGTGGTGTCATTCGAAAATCTCCATCAGTGGACGTTCGTAACGGTGCTTGATCGTTCGAATCCAGGTTTCCTCATCCTGCAAATCCAGCACATGAATCGTCAGGTCACCCCCATCCGCCGAAAGGCCGGCCCAGATGGTGCCCGGTGTCGCAGTAATTATACAAGCCAGCGCCGCCAGCCCGTATGGATCACGCAGATCAATGGGTATCCTCATGAAGCCCGAATTGGAACGTCGCTTCAGGGGCCCAAGAATGATGCCCGCGACGGCAATATTGGAACGGGCGATATCAAACAATACGACGAAAATGAGCCTCACCGCCGCCAGCAGATGGTGGGGACGGGCGCGTAATGGTCGCATGGCCGCCGTCCCGAGCGCGATGGCAACCGTCAGTACCAGGCCCAGCACCAGATGACCGGGCGCCAGCGTATCGTTAAGCAGGAGCCATAAGGCGAGCAGCATCACCGTGAATAGCGTCAGGGATGGCCAGCGTTTCATCGCCCTATTCCTCCTGTTTCCCCTACTCCCCCCACTCCCCCCAGTCCCTCGATGACCTCGATGACCTCTGTCTCGTGTAAGGCATTTGATAACGGACCGCCTCCCAATACCGCGTCGATATACGTCTGCGGCGAGGACAACGAATGTCCCGCGAGACCCAGAAAGTCCGATGCCGGTCCCGCCCCCACCGCCAGCGCCACGCTCAACAGCAGCAGCACGGCAACCGGTGCTGCTTCGACCAGGTGCAACTGCGGCGTCACGATCTCACCCGAGTTCCAGAACAGCCGCACGCCCATTTTGCACAGCGCGATGACCCCGATCAGGCTGGATCCCAGCACTGCCGCCCACAGCACCCATATCGATGTCGGCAGCGCCTCAAGCGGCATGTCGGACGGCACGGTCTCCAGTGCGGCGGAAAGAATCCAGAACTTCGCGACAAAACCCGATAATGGCGGCAGCCCCGTCACCAGAAGCGCACACGCAATGAAGCTCATGCCCAAAAATGCCATTGCCGCCGGTATGACAATTCCCACGGCTTCGTCGGGGCGGCTGGGATCAAGCGGTTCTTCAAGATCGAATGATTCAGCCGCATCTTCCGGAACGTTTTCGCCGGATCGCTGGGTACGCTCGATCATTTCGCTGAGCATGAAAAAAGCACCCGTAGCCAGTACCGAACTCACCAGATAAAACAATGCCGCACTCTTCATCCCGGCGCCACCCAGACCGAGCGCCGTCAACAGCGTACCGGCCGATGCGATGACGCAGTAGGCGGCCAGTCGCTGTGGCTGGCGTGCGGCCAGCATACCGGCAGTGCCCAGTACAAGTGTGACCAGTCCGATACCGAACAGCCAGCCGTCGCCGAATGGGGCCGGACCACCCAAATTGCCGGATGAAATGGACGGGTCGGACAACAGCGAGCCCAATCGCAGCAGCGCGTAAATCCCTACCTTTGTCATGATCGAAAATATGGCCGCCACCGGCGGGGCTGCGGCGCTATAAGTGGCCGGCAGCCAGAAGTTCAGCGGCCACGCTCCCGCCTTGAGCAAAAAAGCCACCCCCAGGATCGCCGCGCCGGCTTCAAACAGGATACGGTCGCCATCCGGCAATGTTGGAACGCGTGCCGCGAGGTCCGCCATGTTCAACGTTCCGCTTGCGCCGTAGATCAATGAAACCCCGATCAGGAAAACAAATGACCCCGCCAGATTGACGGCGATGTAGTGCAGGCCCGCCTTGACCCTCGCCGCACCCAAGCCGTGCAGCGCCAGGCCGTAGGAAGCAGCCAGCAGCACCTCCACGAATACAAACAGATTGAACAAATCACCGGTCAGGAACGCGCCATTTATTCCCATGACGATAAATTGGAACAGCGACTGAAAATGCGGCCCCATCTTTTTCCAGCGCGCCTGCGCATACACCAGCGATGCCAGTGCCAGCACCGCATTCAGCAACAGCATCACCGCCGACAACCTGTCCACCACCAGCACGATGCCGAATGGCGCCTGCCAGCCGCCCAGCAGATAAACACTGATGCCGTCTGGCCAGATCTCGGGCATTGCATCGCTGACCACATAGATCAGCGCCACTGCGGCCGCCAGGTTTGCCAGCGCGGCGCAAAGGGCCACAATTGCGCGTTCCGTGCGCCGGGCTTCGGCGAACAGCAGCATGGCCGCACCCGCCACCAGGGGGACGACTACCGGAAATATGGGAAGGTGCTGTATCCAGGTATTCATGGCTCGAGCTCTTCGCCCTCGACATGATCGGTGCCCGTCAGGCCGCGTGAAGCCAGCAGCACCACCAGAAACAGTGCTGTGGTGGCGAAGCCGATCACAATCGCCGTCAGAACCAGCGCCTGCGGCACGGGATCATCGTAAAGGGATGGATCGGCTTGCCTGAGGATATCGATGATGGGAACGAGCCCCACGGTCAGCCGCCCCATCCCGAAAATGAACAGGTTCACCGCGTATGAAAGCAAGGTGAGGCCCATGATGACCTGAAAGGTACGCGGACGCAGCAGCAGCCACACGCCCGATCCGGTCAATACGCCGATTGCCAGGGCATAGACGATTTCCATCAATTCTCCTTGGCGGCGTATGCCGAAGTGCCGGCCGGGGTCTGTAGGGCCTCTGGAGCTGGCGCCGTTGCCGGTCTGGCTCCGGACTCCACGTATGCGGTGCCGTGCTTGCGATGTCCGCGCCGCGATTGGTGCGCCAGCGCCACCAGGATCAGCACCGTGGCGCCAATCACCAGCAGAAATACACCGATATCGAATAGCAGCACGGTGGAAAGATGCAGCTCGCCGATTACCGGCAAGGCCGCATGCCATGTCAGGGCTGAGAGGAACGGACGCGCTGCCAGCCATGCCGCGAAGCCCGCTCCCGAGGCGCACAACAGGCCCAGCGCGATCCAGTATTGCGGAAAAATCCGGGTACGCGATTCCGCCCAGGCGGTACCTCCCACCAGATATTGCAGGATAACCGCCGTCGCCACGATCAGTCCGGCCACAAACCCGCCCCCAGGTTCATTATGCCCGCGCAGAAGGAAAAAAACCGCCACCATGCCTGCAACCGGCAACAGCAACTGCACGATCACCCCCGGTAGCCGCATCGGTCCCGCTGGCAGCAATGTATGCGGGTCCGGCGGCAATCCGCTGCTTTGCACATCCTGCTCCTGCTGCTGGATCGGCAATCCCACGCTTTCGGGCGCAGGACGGAACCGCCGCAGCAGCGCGAATACCGTCAGCGCCACGATTCCCAGCACCGTGATCTCACCCAGCGTATCGAAACCCCGAAAATCCACCAGGATCACATTGATGACATTGGCGCCCCCGGCCAGTGGCAGGGAATTTTCGATAAAAAACGGCGAAATGCCTTCCCCGGCCCGCCGTGTCAATACCGCATAGCTCAATGCGGCCAGTCCGGTACCAGCAATAATCGCCAGCACCAGGTCCCGTAGCCGCCGAGTTCGGGCCCGCAGGCGCACCCGGAGCGGAACCCGTTTATCATCCACCGATTTATAACGCGGGGGAAGCCAGCGCAAGCCCAGCAGGAGCAGGACAAGTGTCACCACCTCCACGATAAGCTGGGTTAGCGCTAGATCTGGCGCGGAAAACCAGACGAAGGTCATGCAGGTGGCCAGCCCGGCCGCACCCGCCAGGCTGAGTGCCGCAAGGCGATGGTACTTGGCCTGGGTGGCGGCACCGATCGCGCAGGCGGCACCAGCGAGCCACATCAGCGCGAAAGCGGGTTCAACCGGCGCCACAGCCATATTGCCCGCTGGCAACCCCCCATTTGACAAAGGGATCAGCGCGCATGCAAATGCCGCACAGATCAGCAGCAGCAATTGCACTTGCAGCCGGTCTGTCGACAGCCACCGCGTCAGCCCATCTGCCAATGAATCCAGCTTTGTAAGAAGATATTCAAAAATAAGCTTGCCGTCCAGGTGAAAGCGGTCGATCAGCGGCACCACTGCGGTGCCATGATGATATTTTCCAAGCATCCGGTACAGGATGACGCCCCCGGCCATTGCCGCCAGGCTCATGAGCAACGGCAGGTTCCAGCCATGCCAAACCGCCAGGCTGTGGAAAGGCATGTCTGGCCCCAGCACGGATCGCGCCGCCATATCCAGGTATGGTCCAATCGTTTTCGCGGGGATCATGCCGACCACAAGGCAGGTCAATACCAGCAACGCACTGGGAAGCAGCATCCAGAGCGGCGGCTCGTGCGCTTTCCTTGGCAAATCCGTGGCGGGCGGCCCAAAAAAAACCTGCAGTATAAAACGCAATGAATAAGCAACGCTGAGTACTCCCCAGATCACGGCCATTGCCGGCATGCCGATGCGTGTGATCGCATTGCCGCTGATGAATATCGTTTCGGTGAAAAACATTTCCTTCGAGATGAAACCATTGAGCAAGGGTACGCCCGCCATCGCCGCGGCTCCCACCGTGGCGAGCGTGGCGGTAAGAGGCATTGCGCGATACAAGCCGCTCAGCCGCGACAGGTCGCGCGTGCCGGTCTCATGATCGACCATGCCGGCGGCCATGAACAGCGATGCCTTGAATGTGGCATGGTTCATGATATGAAAAATGGCCGCGATCAATGCGAGCGAACTGTTAAGTCCCAGCAGCAGCGTAATCAACCCAAGATGGCTGATGGTCGAATAGGCCAGGACGCCCTTCATGTCACGTTGAAAAATTGCCATGTATGCGCCCAGCCCGAGCGAGCAAAGGCCCGCGCTGCCAATGATCCAGAACCACTCATCGGTGCCTGCCAGCGCGGGCCAGAGCCGCACCAGCAGAAACACGCCTGCTTTGACCATCGTCGCGGAATGCAGATAAACGGATACAGGCGTGGGCGCCGCCATCGCATGCGGCAGCCAGAAATGAAACGGAAACTGGGCACTCTTGGTCAGCGCGCCCAGTGCCACCAGGATCAGCGCCGGCAGATACCATGAATGTGCCCGAATCAGATCGCCTGAAGCCAGTACCACGTCCAGATCGTAACTGCCTGTGATGCGCCCCAATATCAGCACCCCCGCAAGCAGGCACAACCCGCCGGCTGCCGTCACGGTCAGCGCCATGCGGGCCCCGCGGCGCGCGTCGGAACGATGATACCAGTATGCAATAAGCATGAATGATGTCAGGCTGGTCAACTCCCAGAACACCACCAGCTGAATCAGGTTGCCCGACAGCACCACTCCGAGCATGGCTCCCATGAAAGCCAGGAAGAACGAAAAAAAACGCGGCACCGGATCCTGCGCGGACATGTAATAGCGCGCATACAGCACCACCAGCGCGCCCATCACGGTCACCAGCATGGTAAACAACCATGCAAAACCATCCATGCGAAAGGTGAAATCCAGACCTAGCCCGGGTGCCCACTGCAGCGTCTCCCGCACCACCTCCCCTTCGGCGACTTGCGGGTAGAATTGCAATGTCAGGGTGACGCACGCAACCGCGATCGCGCCCGCAAGCCAGGCTTCGGCATTGCGGGCGTGGGAGGGCACAAGCGCGGCGCAGAGACTGCCCACGAATGGCAGGATAACAATCCAGGCTAGCGACATGACACGTTGATTCCGGTTTAGCAAACCCTGACCGTCCCGCCAATCCATCGGATATGGCCATGTGCGGGCAAAAGCGTCAGATACGTTGAGATGAAGGCAGAACGGGCAGAAGCGAGCGATACGCTCCGGCCCGGGCTAAGCAGTTAACATGCCAGCCCTAATAATATCACTATCTGATGAGATACTCGCCAGGAGAACGAGTTCCTGCAGCGGCACGGATTTTTGAAGAGATCGCGCTCCCGGCGCCCAAAGGAAATAGGTATGAATAATGGTTTAATGGTGCTTTTATGGCAGTTGCAGCAAAAAGCAAGTAACATCGAAAAGGACGCTTATCGATAAAACCAGCGCATGTATTGGGCAATCCCTTTAACGGCCTTTTAACGAAAGAACCAACACCGCCCGGGGATGTCGAATTCACCATGATCAAACAATGGAATCAGCGCTCAAAATGAAAGCTGCGATTGCCATGGCAGCCGCTTTAAGCATTATCATCACCGCTTATGCGATGGAGAAAACCGTGACATCCGCTCAGAAAACAGATTTGAAAACAGATTTTATCGTCCTGGGTATGGGTTGCTTTTGGGGCGCCGAAAAACGCATGGGAGAAGTTACCGGCGTCATCGACGTGGAAAGCGGCTATGCGGGGGGCGATCTGCCGGGTGCTGGCTACCAGGATATCCTCAATCATGAAAGAGCGCTTCGCATCGGTAAAACAAACGCACGTAATCATGCGGAAGTGGTCAAGGTGACTTTCGACCCCGCCAAAGTCACGCTGGAAACGGTTCTAGGCAAATTCTGGGAAAGCCACAATCCCACCCAGGGCGACCGCCAGGGAAACGATATTGGGAGCAATTACCGCAGCGGGATTTATTATCATGACGCCGCCCAGAAAACCACGGCCCTGGCTACCCAGGCAGCATACCAGGGGGCGCTTGATGCCGCGGGCATCGGCCGGATAACCACTGAAATTCTGCCGCTAAAAAATTACATCACGGCTGAGGAATATCATCAGAACTATCTGAGGAAGAATCCCGATGGTTACTGCGGTCTGGGTGGTACCGGCGTAAAATATCCCAAACCGGCTGAGCGGGTTGCGCAGAATGGCACCCCTGCCACTACCGCAGGCGTATCCTCTGCGCGCCTGGATGGCGGTAATCTGAATTTCGCTCAGCAACTCATCGCGTTCGAGGCCGAGAATTGCGAGTTTTGCAAGCTCTTCGACAAAGACATACTGAGCCACTGGCAATCCGAGGTCCCCGTCGTTGCGACCATGAACGCCAATCCGCCCGTTGGCTGGGAATTGGAGAAACCCCTGTTCGCCGCGCCGACCATTGTGCTGTTCAAGAATGGCAAGGAGGTGACCCGCTACACCGGCTACAATGGTGAAAAAGCCAATTTCTGGAAATGGCTGGGCTTTCAGCTGCTATCGCCTGAACAACGAAAAATAGCCTTCCAGCAAGGCACTGAACCCCCCTTCACCGCCACTAACCTGGATGAAAAGCGCCCCGGAAAGTTTGTGGATCCCATCACGGGCGCAACCCTTTTTCTCAGCAATGCCAAATTTGAGAGCGGGACAGGCTGGCCGAGTTTTTTCGATCCAATTGAAGGGGCTGTTACCGAACACGAAGACAAGACGCATGGCATGCGACGAGTCGAGGTGCGCAGCGCAAGCTCCGGCATCCACCTCGGGCATGTGTTTAACGATGGGCCCGCTCCCACTTTCAAACGTTATTGCATCAACGGCAACGTTCTGAAATTTATCCCGGACAAAGAATAACTATGCCTCTATATAGTTTTCCGTAGGATGGGTGGAGCAAAGCGCAACCCATCATTGGGTTATTTTCCCACCTCACCAAACTACAATCGCGCTACTATCCGGCCATGATTTGATGTGTTGTGAGCGGTTTGATGGGTTGCGCTTCACTCCACCCATCCTACAATAGTATCGAGCCGGGAATTAACAGGGCGTGGAAAAATTGAGCCAGCCCGTTATTTCCAGCATCACGGGAAATCCGATTCTTGTTGAATAAGGAACGCACTCATGGAACCACTCATCCGGAAGATCATCCTGGCCACCGATTTTTCAGAGGCTTCTCAAGACGCCGTTCGCCATGCTGTATGGATGGCCAAATCGCTAAAGGCGGAACTCAAGGTTCTGCATGTGTTTGAGCCGAGCGGGTGGATGGTCCCCTCGCCCTACTACTTCACGCCTGGATTCGAACAATGGGTGGATGCCAGCCTCGATAAGACCCGGCAGGCAGGAAAAGAATCCCTCGAGGCCCTGGCGGAGTCGCTGGATATGCAGGCTGAAACCATCTTTGTTGAAGGCCCCACGGGTAAGGAAATTGTCCGGGTCGCCGCCGAACACCATGCCGATCTGCTCATCCTCGGCACGCACGGTTATACCGGATGGGATCATTTAACTTTGGGAAGTATCGCGGAATATGTGGTCAGACACGCTGCCTGCCCGGTCCTTACCGTCAAGCACCGCCAGACTTCCTGATCGAATATAAGGACTGGCATGAAAATCGAGCCGTCGCGTCTACGTCGGCTCCGCCAGGATAAGTACTACTGCTGCTTTATGTCCCTGTCTTTGGCATCCTTTGCATTACCGGTGAGGACAAGCACCATCGCTTCGGTTTTTGCATTTTTTACTATTGTGTCTACATAGGACTGGGCAAAAACCGGATCCGTTTTTTCGGCGACCAATGCCAACTGTAGTCGCTGAACATTCTTTTTGCATGAGTTCTCCGCTGTATCCACGACCAGACGGGCATCGGGCGAACCTGCTCTCATCTTTTCGGCACTCGACCAGACACAGATCGAGTATTCCTTGGCGGCCTTTTTAGTGATATCTCCCACCGTTGTTTTTAACGGAGGCGTTGAGACCCGGGGTACCGGCACTAAAGGAGGCGTGTTTCTGCATCCCGCAAGCATAAAGAAACCTATTCCGATCATGGTAACGATTTGTCGCATCTGCATTATTATTCTCCGCTCCGCCATAAGGCAGTTAACATCCGGTTGGCAGTTAACATCCGGTTTTCACCGGCACGGTTACAGGCAGCGCCTGTACCGGTCCAGCAAAATTGGACCATACTATATCCTACGATCTCAAGCAACTTGCATGCCATATGCTAAACATCGCAATTAATACTTTGAAAACATGCTGTTATAATAGTCTCTTAAATCTACCGGCGTAAAAGTGTCATTATTCCCGGCAACCGCGCAGCCTGCGATATCGCGTACAAAATGGCGTGGACTGAACAAGAGCAGGTAAGAAGCAAGAGTTTGGGATGAGGTCTGATAGCCTGGCCGCAATCCGGCCACTTTACCCGGAAGAGATACGCCGCCTCGTCGGAAATCGAAAAGTACTCAGAAAATGGATTATCTGGGTTCAAGGCACTGCTTTCACGGCCACCGTGCCATTTGCGATAAAGGCTTTCTGTAAACCGGGGAGATTGGTTCAGAGGTTTCTCAGGTATCCAGCCGCTTTGCCTTCCAGTAGGCAGATTTCCAATAGGTTTCGCTCAAACGGGAAATAATAACGCCGTGCTTTGTCGACGCATGCAGAAACCTGCCATCCTCCAGATAGACGCCCACATGCCGGACCGATATACCGGTCTTAAAAAACACCAGATCACCTGCCCGTAGCTGATTCTTGTCAATATCTTGCCCCAGCTCCGCCTGAAATTCCGTCGATCTTGGCAGCACGATGCCCAGTTTTGTCTTGAAAGTGACATGAACGAGGCCGGAGCAATCGATGCCATTTCTACTCAAACCACCAAGCTGGTATTTGGTATTTTTCCATTGACCGTATTGCGCATAAAGGCTTTCCTTCACCAGCGCGGAATTGTTCAGGTCCACCTTTGCACCGGGTACGTAGACGATCTTGGGCGCCCCCCTTTCCGGAACGCTGCTACAACCGGCGAGAGCCGTGATGATGAGCACGCCCACCATCCACCGCAGTCTATTCATCACAAGCGATTTTCATACGGAATAAACTGATTCTCTGCGACACAACCATTCTCCCGGTAATATCCTGATCAACCGTGCCGCCACGAAATGTCACGACATCGAGATAACTCGGCGTCCCGTTCAATCACCCTATTCTTGAACCGGCCCGGTGAAATATCCGGGCACTGACGAATTCTAAAGGATTATGCGCAAGCTCAGCAATAGACAGCTTCATTTGCCACCACGCCATTACGATGAATGACGTCATCCCGGGCAATAATGCACGCTGCCCCACGGAAGCCAAATGAAAGCAAAACGGTGCGGCAGAAACAGCGCCCCCATACCCAGTCGGCACGGGGCGCCATGAAAAGAATCAGTGATTAATCAGGATAATCGATGACTTCTGTGTCACTCTTTTAGCACCCCCGTATGTTGCGGCCCGCGGTGCCGTGTTCCAGCAGGCTGTGCATTTTTTTCATGAGTCATTTCCGGAGGGCAATCGCGGCCGGGCATAGCCTTCGAGCTACTATTCTGATCAGCTTTTTTCATCTTGGACGGCTCGCTACCGATAGCTGCTGGATTGGGTTCCCCCGCCAATGCGGCGAACGAGAAACCCATGGCAATCAGCAAGGAAAAAAATAATGAACGTATGGTTTTCATATGAACCTCCTTCAATATGCGTAAAATGAAGCCTTACGCACAACCAGCGTAATCCATGGCTGGACAGCGATTCATAATACTTACAGCCCCCCAACTGCTGGAAAGTCATCCACCGGTTGCCGTACTTTTTTATAGCATAAAAACCATTTTTTGTAAATGGTTATTCCGAGATGAATTGTCTCACTAAAGGACGGCAACGAACAGCAAGCCAGGCTAAACCGCAGAACAGGATCGGGCAGGAAACGATGATGCCTTGGCTTGTTGAGAGGTGGCGTGCAAGGGATGCTGGATTTTGCATGCCAAGGTCTTTGTTATGCGCTATTTACATCCCATCGCCCCATGTCCAGCCCGGATCGGAATGGCGGCATAAGTCGCCAAAATGACTCACGGCATCTTGTAATCAACCGTCAACATTTCCAGCAAATGCCCGCCGGGATCACGAAAATAAACGCCGCGCCCGCCATCATTGTGATTGATATTCATATTTTCCGGCTCGAAGGGGCCACTGCCATAGGGAATATTTTCCGCTTTCAAGCGCTCGAATATTCCATCGAACTCCTCCTCGGGCACTTTAAACGCATAGTGATGAGATTCATAATTATCGTTAGTATCGAAATCCAGAGAAAGTGTATCGTTTACCTTCACCACAATAAAATGGTGAAACTCACCTATGTAATCGAATCCGAATACCCTGGAATAGAACCTGGCGGATTCCACGTTGTTGTGTGCAGGCACAATGGTATGATTTAACGTAATAGTCATAATCTTTCTCCGTTGACGAAAGGCCCCTTTACCCCAATCATAGGGAACCTTCATCCGCATTTCAACGATAGCTGGCAAATTTGCTTTTCAGATCATAATCTCTGGCACATAATAGGAATGTCAACCATAGCCACTTGCTCTGCGTTGATTCTTCTGCTTTATGTTTATTTAAGCGCGATTCAAGATTCAGAGGATTACTACGTAAAATCAAGCGGTTGAATTATGTAGTTTTTTCAGGCTTTATAACAATAAGAGGGGGATTCAAAATGGCTGGGAAATTCGAGATTTATAAAGACAAGGCGGGTGAATTCAGATTCAGACTAAAGGCAAGCAACGGCCAGTCTATTCTTGCAAGTGAGGGCTACAAGGCTAAATCCGGCTGTACCAACGGCATAGCATCTGTCAGGAAAAACGCTCCTGACGACGCGCGCTATGAACGTAAAACAACCGAAAGCGGCAAATTCAGGTTCAACCTTAAATCAGGCAACCATCAGGTAATCGGCACGAGCGAGTCTTATGAATCGGAATCCGCCCGGGATAACGGCATAGAGTCGGTTAAGAAAAATGCACCGGATGCTTCGATAAACGACACCACGGACTAACCTTCAAGAAGGGCCTCCATCAGGAGGCCCTTCTTACTTCCGGACTACTGAAGATTCAGGCCGGTTGGAGTTGGCGCGGCTTACCTAGGCAGCCTGACTAAAGTCGGCACCAAAGTCCGCAGATTTGAATATTCATGATTTAAAGATATTAAAAAACCCGCTTGAAGCGGGTTTAATTTGAAACGGGAATAAATTGAATTCCGGTTTCAGGTGATGCCGCGGCGGGCGCGAGATTTCTGGGTTCTGCGCTGGGGCGCTCCGATAAGACCAGCCAGGGCAACACCGAGAAGCACGAGAGTTCCCAGTTCAGAGACCCCTTTTATCTCCATAAGATGCACAGGGCCTTGATTCCGGCTTGCCGTTTCAGCAGTATCCGTATCCAATGTAGTGGCTGCCACAGTGAAATCCTGAATGGATGTGTGACTTGACAACAGAGCATGATCAGGCGCTGTCCCGGCTTCTTGCACTGCATCCATCATCAACGACATCAAACCTATCAGTGCAATGATTACGATTGTGCTACGCATACCATTCTCCTTATGTAAAAGCTGCATATTTATCTCAGCCACAGTCAAACTAAAACGAACCTTTGGCAGAGATCACCTGCCGCCAAGTTCAGGCATATAACGCCTTTTGTTACATCTTACTCATTCCGACACGACTTCCTATCGGACTTCAGTACTACTCACTTACAAATCCCTGTTATCAATGTGACTATCATGCAACGGAAGAGTTCCCGTTACCCTCGTTACCATATGCCCGCTGTGCAACACGGGCCAATCCTGGTGAACCCTGAATCCTGATTTGGATAACTACTTGAAATAACGAGCTTCTAAATCGCGTCGCTATAGGAGCCGCTATAGGAGCATGTGGGAGCGGGATTTACGCTATACCTTCTGAAAATCGTATATCGATCCCAACGAAAGTATAGCCGTGAGCTCATCCAGCGCGGTTCGACTCTCTCGCAACAGTAACGGATCCGCCAGATCCGGCGGCGAGATGCGTTCACGATAATTTTTCTCGATCCATACCTTGAGCTCGTTGTAGAGGGGCTGATCGAGAATAACGCGGCTCATCCTGGTGACAGCCTCGAATTCCGCCTCGGCAAGTACGACACGCAGCCGAAGGCAAGCCGGCCCGCCGCCATTTTTCATGCTTTGACGCAAATTTACATACTCTACGCGCGTAATGGGGTTGGCTGCGTCCTGGACGACATGTTCAAGAAAAATTCGTGCCGAATCGCAGCTTTCGCATTCAACCGGCGCCAACACCATCATTTCACCGCCGGGAAGACTGATCAACTGGCTATTAAACAGATAGGTGCTTATTGCCTCAACAATGGAAATCTCGGATTCAGTGGCTCTTATGAATTGAATTGGATAATCGCATGCCGCCGCTATTTTTTCTTCGATTTCCCAGCCATCATCAAATGCCGCCTCATGATAGAGCAGAACGTTACAGTTACTGACAGCAAGCACATCATTGTGAAATGCCCCGGCGTCGATAGCGGCCGGACTCTGTTGGATGAACAGTTTCTTACCTGCCTTGATCTTATGGAGGCGCGAAATCGCTTCACACGCTTCCAGCGATTGGCGGGCGGGAAATTTCAATGGTCTTGGCGCGGTTCGATCAGCGGATCGGCCAAATACGAAAATCTCAAGACCGGTGTCGGCGTGATCCTGACACAGGCGCATATGATTCGCCGCGCCCTCATCGGCAAAATAAAGACCCGCCGGGAGCGGATCATGGTGCTCAAAATACCGCTCTTCGCTGAAAATCTTCCTGAGTATCGCCGACGTGGCGGGTGGCTCAATACTTCTATGGAGTTGCGACGGCAGATTAGCTGGCGTGAAGTGCACTTTTGCATCATCGGTATCCGCGCCCGGCGAAACCGTGGCGGCATTCGCGACCCACATGCTGGATGCGGAGTAGCATGCACGCAGCAGTACAGGCGCGGCCGCGGCGGCTTGACTGATAACGGATATCTCATCGCCGGCAAAACCCACCTTCCTGAGCATATCGATAGCCGGGCGGCTTTGTGGCGGCAGCACGCCTTGTCTGATCCCCAGATCGGAAAGACGTTTCATTTTTGCCAGGCCCTGGAGCGCCGCTTCCCTGGGGTTGGAACCGGTCAGCGCGTTCTCCGCCGCCGCGATATTTCCCACCGCCAACCCGCTATAATTATGCGTGGGGCCTACCAGGCCATCAAAATTGATTTCAGCCGCGTTCACGCAGGTACCAGACGTTTTAAAATGCTTGATCGATCATGTGCCGTCGCCACGCTGTAGCGTGCCTATTCCGGGATCAGCCTGCCAACGTTATCGTATAACCAGGCCACCAGTGCATGGGCGCTGGCCCCATGATGGATTTCACGATGGCAATTGGGACAAAGCGCCACGGCATTGGAGATGACGTCCTGTCCTCCATCGGCCAATTGCCGCATGTAATGCAATTCAAGGTGGGGCAGTCCATCAACGTTCTTGAAAGGCGCGGCTTTCTCGCAGCATTCACACGTCCCTTCCGCCTGCTGTAATACCCACGCTGTGACAGGCGCATTGCATCGAAATTGCGTAACCGTCACTCGCCGGGATTTCGGCTTGGCGTTGCCGTTTGGAATAGCGGGAGTTTTTTGCTTGAGCTCATCCCGTACCGCGATCTTGAAAGCGACAACGGGGATCGCCTTTTGACTCTGGGCTTCCCACAGAAATTTTTCGATCTGTGCCGCAACGGCGCCATCAATGTTTCGAGCGGGCTTGAGACCCGTCACCCAGCTGCGCCCCATGAGTGCAAGCACATACGAAATGTTTTGCATCCGGTACTCATATGCCTTCTCACTTCGACCGAATACCTCCGCAAGCCGCTTATAGTAATGTTTCTTTATGAAAGGCTGGCCTAAACGCTCGTCGCGCTGCATCTCGACGTAGGCTTGCACGGAAGCTTTAAGTTCTTCGTCGTTCCACTCATCATTCATCCTGATATCCTATTAACATAATGGAGTCATTCATTCGGAATGGATCGCCATACAGTCCTACAAAAAACATCGTGGTCAAGGCTTTCTGTCTCGGTCCGCCTTATTGCTGCGCGAAATGGAAAGCAGAAGCCATATCCCGCCGATTGTCGCGCACGAATAACCGATCAGCCCAAAGATAGGCAGCCCAAGCAAGGTGGGGCCGCCGGATACGGTCATGACAATGGATGAGCCCACGATAATTGCCGCGACAACGATACCAATCACCAAGCGGTTGGCGGCAGCACCCAACTGGTCTCCCACATGTTTGAGATGCGCGACCTCTACGTGAATATCCAGTCTGCCACGCCGGGCAGAACGCACCAACCGGGCAAGATCTCGAGGTAGATCACCGATGAGGGTGGCTATGTCGGCGGCCGCACGCCAGCCTCGCTTGGCCATGGCCGCAGGCACGTAACGGGCAGCCAGCGCACCCCGTAGCATCGGCAGTGCTTCCCCGGCCAGATCCAGCTCCGGATCCAATTCACGCCCCATGCCTTCCAGCGTAATAAAAGTCTTGACGAACAGCGCCAAATCCGGCGGCAAAGAAAGCTGATGCGCACGCAGGATAGTCACCAGGTCAGAGAGCATATTGCCCAGCTTCAGCTGCCTTAATGACACGCCGAGATATTGATCGACAAATGTCCCGATTTCACTCGTTAGCGCATCCTCATTGATGTCGCCACCCATTCCGCCGCCGCTTGTCCAATCGAGCAGCACATCGGCAACACGCATGTGCTCATGCTGAACCAATCCCAACAGGAGACGGGCCAATTGGTCACGGCGTTCCTCGGTAAGCCGGCCTACCATGCCGAAATCGATAAACGCGAGGCGATTGCCGGGCAAATAAAAAATATTGCCGGGATGCGGGTCGGCGTGAAACAAACCGTCCTCGACTATCATCTTTATCACCGCATGCACACCACGGCTGGCAAGGATCTTGCGATCAAGACCGGCATGATCCACGGCGGCGAGATCACGGCCGGGAATGCCGTCGATAAATTCCTGCACGCATACCCGCTCGCCTGTCCATTGCCAATAGACACGAGGGATAACGATGAGAGGGGGCGCGAAGCCGGTCCCGTCCGTAGCCGCCACAGCATCAAGGCCGGCGGCGGATGTTTCATACGTGGGATCCGGGCCCGAATAGCCCGAGAAATTCATCGCGATGCGTTCAGCATTGCGGCATTCGACCCCAAAATCCAACTCTCGCCGAAGCGATTGGGTAAATTGCCTGACGACCTCTTGCCAATGAACATAGCGCAGTTCCGAATTTCCCGTTTCAATGGCTTCCGCCAGCCTTGAAAGCCAGCGCAGATCCGCCTCAATGACCAACCGGATACCGGGCCGCCGCACTTTTACCACCACCTCCCCGCCTTCTTCCAGGCGGGCGCGGTGCACCTGCGCTATGGACCCGGTTGCCAGCGGCTGGGGATCGAACGCGGCGAATACTTCCTCAGGCGGAGCGCCGAGATCTTCGGTTAGTTGCTGATGAACTTCGGCATAAGGTGAAGCAGGCGTGCTGTCTTGCAGTTTGCTGAATTCTGCGATCCACTCAGGCTCGAAAAGATCGACACGCGTAGCGAGAATCTGACCAAGCTTGACGAAGGTTGGCCCCATTTCCTCCAGTGCCCTCCTCACCCGCGCGTGAGGAGGGAGATGAGCCAGTTCTCCCGCTTCATGCCAGTGCAATACCCGGCCAGTCCGCTCCAGCAAATTGGCGAGTCCCATCCGGCGCACCATATCGCCGAATCCGTAACGAATCAGGATCGATGCAATCTCTTGCAAGCGCCCGAGATCACGGGCCGCCACCAGTGCCTGCCAAAGCATCAAATATCCCTCAGGAATCTATGCTTCGATCGATCGGAATGGATCATAAATAGGGCTCATCTAATATGATGATTAGAAATCATATTATAACCATGATGAGTCTTATTGTCCCCATCCAAACGCACAAGGATCCTTAAACCTTAATCCCTGGCAGCAGATACTTGTTATGAACAGCTGGAAAAATGGGTAACCGCACAGAACCATGCAAGCTTATTCATCGATATAATGCCGCCCGAATGACGGGCTCTTTCAACCTAAATCCGGTAGCTGGACAGAGTGAAATGCGCTAGATGATCCATCCGATAAATGCGATCCCACCAAGGATGGTACCCATTGCATGGGTATCTGCGTGGCCGGCGCGCCGGCAAGCAAAGTGAAGCAGCCCTGCGGGAGCTCAGCGGAATTATGTGCCCCGGAGGAATGGTCTGCGTGGACGATACTCAGTCAACAGTGATCCGCCTAAGGACGGAATCAACTGTATCGACCTGTGTATAAACCGGCAATAGGCTATCAGTCATTCGCATCCGCTCACCCGGAGAACCTGCTTTGTGGGAATCCAGGTGAGCGGTCGTAGTCCTGTCGCATACCTATAACCGTCTTGATCGGTTGCGCGCGCTCATACAACATACGAGGCGCCGCCCGTGACCCTGCTATAACCAATCAGCTTACGAAAGCCCCCGAACCGGCCAGGAGAATCAGAATAAAGGTGCCCCAATAAATCATGTTGTCCATGGCATTACCTTTCACGTAGTTAAGATAATTCCTTAGCATGATCCGCGCAAATTGTTACAACTGTTCGTTAGACCGTCTATGTGCTCGAATGGTTTTCCAGGTTTATTGCAACAGGGAGTACGATGAATTGAGAAAACTTTAACCTGCCGGGAATGTTCAATCCACGCATGAGAAACCACTCGTGGGATGGCCTGAATCCAAGGTATGCTGGGCAAACAAGCTAGGGCCTGTTAACACTTATTTCGCACCCGCGTTGCTACACAAAAAACGCGGAGGCAAGGCGCGAAGCGCAGGCCATAGCAGGCCTATGGCCAAGCTTCGTAACGCGGCATCCGCGTTTTTTGTGCGCAACCCGAAGGGACGGGACGGCTTTCATCCAGCCCTTCGTTACTCGCCGCTTACGGAGGCCTGCTCCGCCGCGCGGCTCATGCCTCGTGCTGGATGAAAGCCGTCACCGTCGCGGGTGTGAAATAAGTGTTAACAGGCCCTATGATCGAGCGTGGGGATCGCGCCATTCAATTCTGCGGCTTGATCTGCCGGCAGCCCTTGATGTTGGGGAACCTTTGAATAAACCCCAGGTTCAGGGGTGCCCATCTTCCGCTTTTTCAAGCGGGCTCATTGTCTTACCTGGCGGCGTTGCTTTTCTGATGATCGCGCGGCAAAGGCGCATTCTGCTGATTCACGCCGCGTGAGCTGGCATGTTGCGTGTGGCGTTTCTCGCTTCTGGCCTATGGCGATCACCCATTAACAGGCGATGTCCCAGTCCTAAGGCATCAGGAGAATTGTTCGCTGCGTGTGCGCCGTCGTTGAATGGTTTTCCCCGCTGCCCGCGTGGGAGCCGTTAGTTCACTCATAGGCTCATATGGCGTTTTCTTGCGCTGAGCACGCTTGAGCATTTTAGTTGTGCTGATTTCCAGCCAGTCATCAAACTGATCGGGATTATAGTCTGATAAATCGTATTCCTGCTTTCTCACCGTTTGCTCCTTTAAGCACAAACCAGCAAAAAGATCCGGGGTGGATATGAATATCCGCCGCCGCTATCCACCCAACCTCGCCTTTTTACTCTTTGAGGAGGAAATGCAAAACAAATACCAACGTTCCGCAACAGATTCTCTGCCGTTTTTCAGGCACAATCTGTTCGGTTCCCCACTTAAGTGGTTTTTTCGCGTTTACCTTCGCTATGTGTGGGAGCTAGACGACGAAAGCTTCAACGGACATTTTCAGGGTGAATGTCTGAATGACCATTGATCTTCAACCCTGCATGAAGCACGCATTCTGATCGAAGTATGGCGAAGGATTACGATTCAATACGGCCGCATAGCTCGCTTGGCAATAACACGCCAGCTGAATTTGCAGCCCAACATCCATTTGCAACCCAGGATTCTACTGTGCGTCGTGTAACTGTAACTATTAGGAGGTAGCGGGTCAGATCTAGTGACGCTGGACAGCGAAATAATTCGTTCGCGGGAATTAACACTGAAATGTGCTAAGAAATAAATACCGGTTAAATGGATCTTGGGTTCGATGTTCCGTTAAATCTCTACCACTAAACTCACGCTTGCAACGGTAATCGAGGAGCCGATACAGTTTCGATGGACAAGATCGACGCTCTGTACACCGACACCATGCTCCGATTCAAACGCTCTGATTTTCTCTAGAATCAGATCTTCAAGCGCATTCTTGGCTTTGTTGACGGCTGCGATCGAATCTGACATATCCTCTCCGAGGCGCTATTGAGTCTTTGGCGAGTAACCTCTGACCAGCTATCGACACTTGAAGTAGTGCGGCAGCAATCCAAGGCGATGCAGGAAATAAAGGAATCCGACGTATAGGTGGATGCTATCGGCGATGGTCGGCATACCTGACCTTGACCGCGATGCACTTAAAGACTTTTTGCGCGGCCTTATTGATCACGTCACTTTAGATCACTCCAGTCTAGCTTATTGTATTCATTACAAATAAGCTAATAACTGGGGATTTCGTGGCGTCCCCAGGGGGATTCGAACCCCCGTACTCACCGTGAAAGGGTGATGTCCTAGGCCTCTAGACGATGGGGACTAAAGGACTTTCTGAACCGATTGCAACAAATACACCTTTGCCGGAATCTGGTGGAGGTAAGCGGGATCGAACCGCTGACCTCTTGCATGCCATGCAAGCGCTCTCCCAGCTGAGCTATACCCCCGATACCTGCCAATACCCGACAAAAGGAAGGCGAATTATACTGAGCCGCCCTGCCCCAGTCAACGTAAAGCGGAACAGGACAAATGGGGTCAAACAATGAAGGCCTCAGGCAGGAAAGTAGGCAAGCCGCTCATTCATGCGCTTGAGTGTTTCTTCCCTGCCGAGCAATTCCAGCACCGCATTTATCGATGGCGTCTGCGCTTCGCCCGTCACCATCACCCGCAGCGGCATGGCCACTTTGGGCATCTTCAACCCATGGGCCGTGGCGGCAGCCTTGATCGCATCCTGGATGGCATGACTATCCCATTCGATAACGGTAAGCCGCTCCATCAGATCAACCAGCGCCGGTTTTGCCTCAACGGTGAAATGCTGCGCCTTCAGTTCCTCGATGGGTTCCAGAAAACGGTAGAAATATACTGCCGCATCAGCCAGTTCCGCCACGGTATTAACGCGCTCCTTGAGGAGGGTCGCCACTTTCTGCAGGTCAGGACCCACAGCGGCGTTGCAACCATCCGCTTCAAGAAAAGGCATGACGAGTTTCGCCAGGCGCGCATCATCGGCAATTTTGAGATACTGCTGGTTGAGCCATTGCAGTTTTTCCGGATTAAATTTCGCTGGCGAACAATTAATCGACGCCAGATCAAACCATTCGACTAACTGCTCGCGGCTGAATATTTCCTCGTCGCCATGCGACCAGCCGAGCCGCGCGAGATAATTCACCAGCGCTTCGGGCAGATAGCCGTCGTCCCGGTACTGCATCACCGAAACCGCGCCGTGGCGTTTCGAAAGCCGTTCGCCATCCGATCCCAGTATCATCGGCACATGCGCATATTGCGGCAACGGCGCTCCCAATGCCTTGAGAATATTGATCTGGCGCGGTGTGTTATTGACATGATCATCGCCGCGAATCACATGGGTGATGTTCATATCCAGATCATCGATCATCACGCCAAAATTATAAGTCGGCACCCCATCCGCGCGTAGCAGCACCAGATCGTCCAGCTCGCTGTTCGCGACCGTAATTTCCCCCTTGACCAGATCACGGAATGTAACCGCGCCATCGAGCGGATTCTTCAGACGCACCACCGGCTTCACCCCGGCGGGCGGTGTTTGTTTCGAATCGCGCCAGCGTCCGTCGTATCGAGGTTTCAATCCTGCTGCACGCTGCTGTTCGCGCATCGCATCCAGCTCTTCCTTGCTGGCGTAACAATAATACGCATTCCCCGTGCGCAGCAACTGCTCCGCCACCTCATGATAGCGCGATAGCCGCTGCATCTGGTAAAACGGCCCCTCATCGTAGTCCAGCCCCAGCCAGGCCATTCCATCGAGTATCGCCTGCGTGGATTGCGCCGTGGAGCGTTCAAGGTCGGTATCCTCGATCCGCAGAATAAATTTGCCGCCGTGCCTGCGGGCATAAGCCCAGGAAAACAACGCGGTACGCGCACCGCCGATGTGAAGATAGCCGGTGGGACTGGGAGCGAAACGGGTACGGATCATGGGGATGCCGATTCCTGGCGATTGGAAAAGACCGCTATTTTACGCGACCCAGACAGGTAATGCTGAGTCATTCGTGGCTAATGTTACCGTAGGTAGCAACTTGGTGCTCTGCGCGTTGATCATGACAGGCAACTTGCGTGAAATCCGGATACCTCGTGGGTGATACCTTAGCGGCTTTTATAATTCCGATATTTAACCCCAGAATATTCCCGTTTGATCACGCTGCACCTCGGCCAATAGCCTTGCGATGTCTCGGCTTTCCGGGTATGGCTCGAAGAGATACCATCTGCTGTTTCGATCCGCACAGTACAGGAACCAGACATTCTTTTTTTCGTCTTTCTTGAAGCGCGCTACAGCCATTTCACCCCATGTGGCGGGATCGTCGAAATGAGGACGACACTCAAAAAGCTTTACTTCACTTCCTCTAATCTTGAATGTAATCTGTATTTTATTTCTGACATGAGCTGGAACCTTGCTCTCGCAATACGCTTTGAAAAGCTTCTCGATTCGCACTCGCTCAAATTCGGACAATGGCATCAAATACGGTCCATGTTTTTTGTAAAGTATAACGCAACATGTACGGCATCAGTCTCTGCAGCGGATACGTCCGCCAATGGCTTCCTTTTGCTCGCCTGATCCATGGCTTAGTGCTATCCGCAGGCAGCGCACGCGTTGACCAAAAGTGCGGATTCGTGCTCTAATTGCGCCTCTCTGAGCGGTTATCCACGGAATTAAGGAATCAACCGCAATGGGCGGTTAACTCAGCGGTAGAGTGCCACCTTCACACGGTGGAAGCCACTGGTTCGATCCCAGTACCGCCCACCAAAAGATAGTCCAAAGAAATTCAACAAAGGCCACATAACCCTCGCCCTTAGTGGTCATACCCAATTTGTCTTTCCCGGGGCACGTAGCAATGGCAGGGCGATGAGCGATGCTCCGGTAAATGCCGCTCTGCGACGCATGGGATATGACACACAAAACGAAATGACAGGTCATGGCTTTAGAGCAATGGCCAGGACCATTCTTTATCAAGAGATCGGTATTGCCCCTGAAATAATTGAACACTAGTTGGCGCATCGAGTTGCGAATAGCTTAGGCATGGCATACAACCGGACAAAGTTCATCAAAGAACGTCGGAAGATGATGCAGCAATGGGCAGATTATCTTGATACGCTCAAAGCCGGAGCCGAAGTGATACTGTTGCCGCAGCGCGCCTAATTGCCTTTAGGGAGCGCTACCGGGACGGACAGCGTAGTAGAGCACGGGTAGCACCCGCTAGGTGGGCAGGGGAATCAAAACAGGTGGAGGCAATTTACACATAATTCTCAGCATTATGTTGAATTTCCAGCCCCCAAAACTGGCTGGTTAGGCGGTACTCATGGGGAAGGAAACCATCGGCAATGGTGGGTGGGCAGAATTGCCTACCTCGTACACCCAATAACCGCTTCCTCATCGAACACTTGCCGAGCATAACCGTCATGATGTGTTGTCGCTTGCAGTGTTGCTGGGAATGCTTGCGGAAATGTACACCGAACCCGGACATGAAGCTGTCAATTCATTGAAGATTGCGCAAGCGCAAGCCCATGCCCCGCGCGGCAATCTGGCGCATGCCGTAGGTCATCTCACTGGGGCGTGGGGAATACTAGCTCTTACCCTTGATAACCTATTTTATCATGGGTAAAATGCTCCCATGAGGGGCGACCGGCGCCGAATTCAACGCAGAAGATGGGTGGGCAGTCATGAGCAATCGCTTCCTGAGGTGGGTCGACACATGGATCGAGGAAAACATCCCTCCCGGCGCCAATTCCGACATAGAAAGTCATGAAGTAAAGACAAAGCGGCTGTCGGAGAAACTGTTCGCCGAGGCAGCTGCGGCCAACTTCACAAACTTCGAGACCGAGGAGGAGCGGGAGCGCGTTACGTCCCGGGTACTGGCCGCGGTCTCGGACAGCAGAGACTTTGACATCGATGCCTATCATCTCAAGTCGCAACTCGCGCGGGAGAATGAAGATGGCGACTGAGCCCCGCATGGTTGGTCTTCAAGGCGGGATCGCGTTGGTTGCTTGGCAGCTGCTCGTGACATCCATAATCAAAAGAGGGCTGTCATTTGTTCTCAAGGATCTTCCTGGAGACAAGCCTGTAGTTTTTCGCATCGGTAAAGCATAGGCGCTTGTCATCTATATTCATGAATATAGATGAGTTCGAGAAATGGCCTAAGTAAATCCACTGGGCATTTCCTTCCTTCTCGCACAGCTCGCGATTGTCTAGAAAGTGAACTTCTTCGCCATATCGTTAGGCATAGTAATGTTCAGTTGTTGAGTCGTCCGCATAGCAAGTCTCCAATTAAAGTAATAGGATTTAATCCTACTATGACTACTATTAGATAGTCCTATTCTAATAGGAAACAGTTACTGCCGATTCATCACCACCCCTTACATTTAATTTGTTGTTGCCCACAGGAAAATCCCCTCGCCCCCGTTCCTGCTCCTCACATTCCCCGCCAGCCGCCAATTGCATGGCGGTTCACTTCGCCTGTCATGGCCTGTGATCCGCAAGGAAGTCTTGCGGCCGCAGCTCACTTGAATTCCATCTAAATCCCTCCTCGCCGGCACGACCTGACATCCCGCGCACCTCCCCCCATCCAAGCGGTGAGAAGAAATCCACGCTGGCCCGTCTCGGCATCCGTGAGCAAGGAGAGCAGGATCAGGCTTTCGTGCCTTATTTCCCGGCTGCTGTTGCGTTGTCCTTCGGCATTTTGGATGACCTGAAAATTCCAGTAGGAGAACAGTGCGATAGTGCAGATTATGGCTAGGGGAAAAGCCGAACATGGCCATTTCGGAAACAAGAAAGTTAATGTTCTTCGTTTTATCAGTCATCAGGGCAAGCGGGCTCGTTGCAGGGAGTCGCTATTTGTTAAACATCGTTGAATTGGAAAATGGATGGTAGCGTGAAAATCACGAGGTACGGGGGTATATTTGGGGGTATCCGTTGGAAAAGAAATATTCAGATCACGCATTGACGGCAGTTTCCATGTTCTATTCGGTTGCAGTACCGCCACCAAAAGCCGATCCAAAGAAGTCCATAAGAACTAGGAATAACGGGCGGCTATTGGCGACCGGTTAAAAAACCATCCTCAACTTTATGTCGTTATATGCTTCCTGCGAGGAGTACAAGTCTGGAGGAACGAACAAACCTATTGCAGGCAAGTATTCTTCCGAGTCGCCCCTCCCCCTTCAAAGAATTGGATGAGATCTTCTTTTCAGAAGAAGTAGTGCTGCAGATCTTCGTCCCCAGCTATCGCTGTCGCTGTAGTTGGGGACGCCAAGACGGATATCAGGTGAAACTAATGCTCCTGCGCCGTGCAATTCTGCCTATGAGCATTAATCCAGCCAGCAGCATGGCGTAAGTTTGCGGTTCTGGCACCACGCTAGCCTGCGCGGAAAGATCAAAACCAACGCTCAGCGATCCGTACCCAGCACGGCTGGTAACAATGCCGAATACCAGGCTTCCTGCTTGAGAATCGGGAGATGGATTCCAGTAGTCGTCAGTTAATGAGTACGAAACATTTGACTGGGCGCTACTACTTCCATTTCCTGTATAGTTATTAAAGCTTGCATTGCCCGAAACGGTGGCATGATCGTAGTAGCAATAATAACAGTCGGAGTCCCCGATTAAACTAAGCGTATAGGGAACAATCACAGTCAGTACACCGGGGCCATCCGCGAAGAAGTCCAGCGACCTGGTTCCTGAAGAGCTCGCAGAACCATTTGTCGCCATCGCGCTGCCCGAAAAGCTTAACGACGAAGCTAAGGTAGAGGCATGTACTCCGCCCGCATCCGCGTTGGTCTCTATTGTACTTCCCCAATCATTGACTGACTTTGAATTGCTCTCATTCATTCTGCCAGAATCGCCTTGCGAGCTGAGCGATGTTCGGTAGTTGCTGAACGTTGCCGCAGATTCTGAGCCGTTCAGGCTGGTAAACACTAGCTGAAGTTGGCTCCAATCAAGGGTGGCGGCAGCCGTAATGGGAGTCGCGACTGCACCTTGGCTCAGCCCAATGCTGATTGAGCCCAGGCCTATGACTAGGCCCTGTCTGAACTTATTCATATGAATCTCCTCAAAATGTACGGTGCATCTCAGCGAATGCTGAGAGGACAGAATAAAAGAATAGATATCGAATTTCTGGCTGCAAACGCACCGTCAAGCCAGGAGACAGAGGGATATACTTAAAGGTTTTTACGCTTTTACGCCTGTCTTACTGACCCTGCTCTCTGCACCCCCAGATCAATTCCGGCTTCAAATAGGCCACTTCTATTCTTGGCAGCAGGATCACCCTGTAACTTCTTACAGCTATCCCTCCCGTCGATTGTCATGCTTAATGAGCATGGCAGCACTCGCGAAATCGAGTTGCGATGAACCACCTTCCATTTATCGATTTTACTTCCCGTGCTTCCAGGGAGTCAGGGGCAATCATCCATGCGTGTATGTTTTATTTCTCATTCCGCCGGGCGGTACGGCGCGGAATTGGCTTTAGTCGAGCTGCTGCAGGGACTGCTTTGCTTGGGTGTTGAAGTTCTGGTGCTGATCCCGAAGAAGGGGCCGCTTCTCGACGAACTTGAGCGTCTGAATATTGAATGGCGAATCGTCGGCTATCCCGTTTGGATGTCTCGTCCCAGGCGGCTTCGCTCCCGCGTGATACGCCTGCTGAAAACGGCACTGATGAGTATCCGGGTAGCCTGGATAATCAGGAAATGGAATGCGGATGTCGTCTATACCAATACCGTCGTGATCGGGGTGGGTGCGCTGGCCGCCCGGCTATTACGCAGACCCCACGTCTGGCATTCGCACGAATCCCTGAAGCATAATCCCAGCCAGAAATTCGATCTGGGCGAACAGACAACCTCTTATCTCCTGCACCGCCTCTCCGCTGCGATTATCGCTACCTCCCACTCCGTCAAGAATGACTACAAGCATCTTCCTGATCCGGACAAGATCCGCGTCGTCTACCAGTCCGTTACCCCGTGCGCCAATGCCGGCTCACGTGAGCCAGTCCAGAATCGGCTATTTTTCCAGTGCGTCATCATTGGATCGCTGCATCCATGGAAAGGCCAGGACCAAGCCATCTCCGCGCTTGCGCAATTGACAGACAGGAACATCAATGCGCACCTGCTGCTGGTGGGGGATGATGGAAGACGCTACCGCGCGCAACTGGTGCAACAGGCAAAAGATCTCGATATGACGCGGCGCCTAACGTTTTACGGCTACGCCGAGGATCCCTTGCTTCTTATCAGGAACGCGGATGTGGTGCTCGTATGCTCCCGCTGGGAGGCTTTCGGCCGCGTGGCGATAGAAGCCATGCTCGCGGGGAAGCCCGTGATAGGAAGCGCGAGGGGAGCCACCACGGAAATCATTCAGCATGGACAAACAGGCCTTCTCTATGAGTGGGGCAACATAGAGGATCTCACGGAAAAGATACAGTTCCTGCACGACAACCCGGAGGAAGCCCGCCGGATCGGACATACCGCTCAGCAATGGGCAGCGAACCGGTTTACCCAGAATCGATATGCGCAAGAAATCCTCGATATTCTGTCAGAAGTGGCACCAAACCTATCCGGTACCACAATGCATCATTTTTCAACCGGTAAGGTGGCTGTGTCAGGGGCGGCTGTGTCGGAAATAGTTGAAAATGAGCCGGTTGCGTCCGGCATGGCTGAGATGGAAACCCAGGTGGAAACATCTAACCGAGGAGCTATTTAAAATATGGAGCGGTATGCCAGGAATGTCTCTTAGGATTTGTTGATGGTTTTCAGGTATGGCATCTTGATTTTCACAGCTATCGCGATTCTGATGTACGGCATTCTAAAACCCCATCGCAACTGGGACATGGTGGCTTATGTTGCTGCCGCTTATCACAAGGATGGCTATCGAGGCGCGGACTTGACCAGGGAAACCTACGAAGACATCAGAAAGATGGTGAGCAGCAGAAGATTCACACTGCTTACCGCGGGAGAATACAGCGAGACGGTATTCAAGGATTCTTCATCCCTGGAGCAGCAGATTCCTTTTTATTCCATACGGGTCGCATATATTGAACTCATGCGGCTGCTCAAGAAAACCGGCTTGAGCTATGCAAGATCCACCTTCGTCATCAGCGCATGCTTCGCCGCGTTATCCGTGTTGGTGCTGGGCCTGATCATTTTAAAAACTTCGGTGCCGATGGGAATGCTGCCCATCGTTGTTGCCGTTACGGGATATACGGACCTAGCGCGCCTCTCCACGCCGGATGCGATGGCGTGTTTATTTTCCCTGATGGGAATATACAGCTTGATGGCGAAGCGCAGGATGGTCTTTCTGATAGCGGCAATCCTGCCTTTGATTAGAAGCGATTTTGTTTTGCTATCGGGTCTTCTGATGGGTTATGCCTATTTGCAGGGGACAAGACTTCTTTCATTGCTATTCCTGATCCTTGCCGTCAGTTCTTATATTCTCGTCACAAAACTTAATGAGGGCTATGGATACTTGACGCTCTTTAACTTCGCCTTCATCAGCTCGCCTGTCCCCTATCCCGCAGATATGGTGATGTCGGCCCGGCTCGGGGATTATGTGGCACCCTATTGGCTATTATTCAATACCCTGATTTTTCATTCCCACGCGGTCATATATATCGTGGCGCTCTACCTCTTCTGGCTGAAGGGAGGGTGGCAAATGAAAGAACAGACCAAGTTCTATGGCCTGTTTGCCCTCCCTCTTATCTTTACCGTGGTGCACCTGATTTTATTTCCGTCCGACCACTTCCGTTTCTTTACGTTTTCAGCCTCTTTAATTCTGGTCTGGATCCTGGATTCCTTAGCACAGCCGGTTGCACCGGCCGCAATGGAGACCTGATATTTTCATTCATGGCCCGTTCGCCTGACCATCATTGCCTTCCGCCACCCCAAAGGGAATATTTCATGGATGCGAGATAGGCTTTGATGATTGCCCGGTGAGGTTTCGGCAGCAGGCATCTGTATAGCGTGACCATATTTTGTCTCGCCCAGGCCCATACCCGATAACGTAATATAAAATAAAAAAAATTCTCTGGAAGATGCTTCCAAACCTGATAACGATTCAGGAGCAGGTCGCCCCATCCTACCCTTAAAGCATGAGGCAGCAGGATTTCCGGGGGATAGTGAACGTCAAAGGGATAGGGCTGCTCCAGCGTTGCACCTGTCAAAAAGTACGTGCGGATTACCCTGGCCGGATCGTCGCCGAAATAACGCGGGTGAGCAAGCCATAAGTTCGGTCTCATATCCGCCTCAAAAAAATAGAGGTTCCCATCAATGCTGGAGCGGATGGAACTGATGTTCACGAAACCGTGCGCACCCAAGGCGCTGCCCAGTAAGCCGAGGTCATCAAAAACCCTTTGTTCCAATAGGGAAAGCTGGATAAATCGCCTGACCGTGGTTGGACCGAATCTGTACTTGTATTTTTCCGGGATGGAGTAGGCAAAATGGATGAGCTTTCCGTTCTGATAAAAAGCCTCCATGGACACCTCGACGCCCTGTACCTTCTTTTGTACCAGAACGGGATAAGCTTTGACTCTTCCTATCGCACTCTCCAGATCGCCAGGGTCCGAGCTTTCGAATATTCCGGTGCCTCCCGAAGCGGAATCAAGCTTGATGAATAAAGGGTGACCCAATTCCCTTGCAGCATTCCTTAGTCCCTCTTCATCGTTGGCAATCCGGAAATCGGGAGTGAGCAGCCCATTTTTCCTGAAAGCCTGGGACAAGCCGGTTTTTGAGAAGACATGCGCAAGATGTTCCTTTGAAGTAACGGGAAGCAACGCCAATTTTTCATCGGTGGAAAGATCGGAATGCAATATCTTGCCCAAGGTGGGATCATCTCCGATCACGACCAGAGAGTATTCCCTTTTTACCTTTTCTGACGCGATCTTCAAAAGAACATCATTTTGTTTTGCAAGAAAATAATCCCGTATCGACCGATTCCTTTTAAAAAGGGGATTGGTCGAAATTACGTCCACGGTAAATCCAGTCCGTGTTAATAAGTTTAGCGCGGCCACCATCAACTCTGGCCACGCGCCACCTATCAAAAGGGCATCGAGCTTATGCATTTTATTTTGTCGCGTTTCCAAAGATGGGAGCGTCGTGATTGGAAGCCGTTACCGAGCCGCCAAGGGGAAAAATCCGCTTTGGGGATCTGATACTCAACATTAAGTGTCAATGTCGGAACAGCTTTTGATTCTAGCCTTTTCGTTGCACCCGGCAAGCTGTATATTCCTACAGCTATTTTTCATTTGAATTTTGTTGTTGGCCAATGGCGAGTGCCCGGCAACAGCTTAAGGGAAGTAGTTCTACATGGGTACACATGACGAATCATGCCGTGCACAAAACCCGTCATCACTCGGGATTTGAAGTTTGTTACGGACGCCGAACTTAATGATTCACATCACAATCGGCAACACGTTTCTTCGATATCATGGCCACAGTCACCGGATTCTAACCAATCAGCACCATGGCCAGTCAGTGCACATCGGGCAGAATGTGATTATTTGGACTGACTTTCGAAATAAGCACTGGCCTCAAGCAGTGGCTTGGGATCACCGCCTTGGCGCGCAACGATCGCCGCCGTCTCTCTGTAGTGCTTTGCCAGCGATCCTGCCTGCCGGGGGTATAGCGGTTCCCGCACCTTTGACTTCTCGTCATTTTCCTTTCTGAACTTCTTTCTGATCGCTTCGTTATTGGTTTGTTGAAGTATCTCATCGGCCCTTTTTTTGTCCGGGGTCAACTCCGCGGCTCCTTTTGTAACCGCATAGGCCAGTTCCTCGGCTCCGGCGCCCGTCGTCACTGTCATGGCAACGATCAACAGGACAAGGAAGGTCTTGGTCGAGTGGATACGATGTATCATTTGGAACATCCTCCTAACCATTTACGTTTCTGGCAAAAAATTGGGCAGTAGTGAATGCTCATTGAGTCAGCGCCCGGTCAATTGAAAATACCGTGGAGTTCGTATTCACGGTAACCCGCCCAATAAACTGACCCCCATACAGATCTCCGCCCGAGAGACCCGTAACAAGAAGATTGGACACAAGTTTGTCGGCGGACAGCGTGACCTGATTCGCCGTGCGATTCCATGTCGCTTGAATAGCCGCGGATTTGGTATCGAGACTTTCCTGCGTATAGTCGCCAATCAGATAATAGGGATAGTTCTTGACCGGCAAGTTGAACAGCCGCTCATATTCTGTAAAGACAGCATTCAGCCAGTCAAACTGGAGGGTATTACCGCTTTCGTCATATTTGGCCAGGTTCGTCTGATGGAAAAAATGCGGCCACTTATTGAAGGTCAGCATGTGCCGCAATGCGATATCGGCTTCGGTCGCGAGAATCTCCGCATAATTCCGGGGGGTGCAAAGCGCTTCCGGTATTTCACATGGATTTTGCCCGGTACTTACAAATCGCCCGTGAAACAGATAGTTGTATTCGTCTTCCAACTGGAGTGGATTCGTCACATTATAGAAAATATTGGCGGGCCAGCGTGGCAACGCAAGCCGATCCTTCTGGCTGCCATCATCGTACTGAGTGATATACCGTTCAACGTTCTGGGCCCGTTGCGATGAATCAAAGGCAAGATAGTCCACGCCAGCCTTGGCAACGGCCTGAAGAAACAGCGGATTGGCCCCACCCTCATCAAATGGCACGTCGTCAGCTTGGACGTTGAACATCTCCGGATGCAAAGCGATATCATCGGTGCATTTGGGATCTTTCAGGCCAGAGTGCTTGCCACTCACGAGCACCCGGCTGTTCTGACTTTCCTCGGGAAGACCCAGAAGCGCCCAGACTTGCCGGTTCTTGATAATCTCCGCCTGGATGGCCGCAATCGTGGTAAAGGCAGCATAATCACAACGCGCATCCGCCGTCACCGGCGCCTTATGCATGTCTGCATGCGTATAAGTGTGGTTGATGAAGCGGAAATGCGCTTTATTGGCAACCACGGCCGCCACCAAGTCTTCCGCCAGGTTGGCGGTCAATGTCGCCGCCCCCGGATCCACCACCGCCCCGGAACCATTGAATGCAAAATCCAGCTTAAAAGTACCGGCTGCCGGATGCGCAGCGCGAAAGGCAGTCTGTTTGTTCACTGCATTGTTAATGTCATCGCCTCTCAACCGATAAGTATGGGCAGGATTATTTCTCTTGAGAGCGGGATCCCACAGGCTGTTGGCAAGAAACAAATCGTCCGAATGAGCAGCCATATGAACATGGCGTGCCCCAACGAATACCCCTTGCGTCACCCAGTTGATAAACTCGTAGGCTAGAACATTTGAATGGACGAGGAATGGGGCATGAGTAATCGTCGAAATCATCACTTCGCGTACCGGTGTTGTCCGGGAAGGCAGCATGTATCGTACGATCGATACCAGCGCTTCACCATTCTGGGTTCTCAGTAGGGGCTCAACGCTGGGAACAGAACCATCCCGAAGGCCGTTGGCATCATTTCGAGGATTCGCGGCGAAGGCAAAGTCCGTGATGGGAAGTGGGTTAGCCTGATTCACATACTCAAAAACTTCCTTGCTGTATCCACCAGGCACTGTCCACCGGGCGACGTAATCGGTTGAGCTGGATGAATAAACCAGGCCATAATCCAGATAGACCCCATAAGGGGGAACCGGGTCCCGATAAGTGCCCGGCCATCCCGACAGCACCGCTTGGCGGACGCCAAAGCCTTTCTGGTAATCGTGCAGGATGTCCCATTCCGCTGGCGTGAAGCCCGGAACCAGATCGGCATCCGTCAGGATGATGCCATTATAGTTGCCTACACAGCCCGCCTCCTCAGCCTTGCAGGCAGCTCCGGCAGAAGTAGAGGCAAGCATCGCTGCCGTTAAATCCTGCGTGCCGGCATTTAATACCTCGTATGGCACCCCCATTTGTTCAAGCACAGGCTTGATGTAGGCGAACCCCAGATCTTCCGCCACCTCGCCTGTCGTGATGACCAATATCCTGAGTTTGATGGCGTTATCAGCAAACGCAGGCGACGACGCCACAGCAATGAAAGCCAGCCATATCGTCATTGAAGCAAACAGCAAGCGTCTCATATTCAACTTCTTTTCATGAAATAAAATTTCCTTTTCGCAAATCCTATGAACGTTAAGACAGCAAGTATCGCAAGATAGTGTCAATGGCTGCCTAAAACCGATGCGATCAGGACAGCTCCAGCTATTTCCATGCAACTTATTCTCTCGCGATAATCCTCACGCTATAACGTTTAGTCCTTGTAGAAGGATGACCGGAAAACCGATCATTGCAATAATTTTATTACCGTCAAGCGTAAGAAAACCTTGCGCAAGCGATTGAACAGATGGCGTCCGAATTTTGCCGACAAATAGGCACTTGAGAGTGCGCTATCGCAAACCTGCCGGAATTCAGCCTATATCCAATAGTTGACCGGATGAAGTGTGTAGTTTTTGGGGTGCGGGGCAAGGCACAACGAAGCGGAATGGCCGATCTATTCCACTACAATCGGACGTTCTCGTCCTTTCGCAAAAGGTATTCCCACTCGCAATGTAGGAATAGTGAGATTTATGCTGGGGGCCAGCACGGTCCTGCATCAATGGCAACCGGGCGATGGAGAACTGCCGAAACGTCAAGGGACAGAGTATTCAAACCCGGACAATCCATTAGGCGGCTTTCCGAACCTGTCCAAGCAGGCAGTCAGTTTTCGCCTAATGAGTTATCCGGATTAAAACAGGCAGGCGAGGCAAACCGGCTGCATATGCCGCCCATACACGCTGCAATAGCGAATTTCTGCCGCGCAAAAACTATCCGGCATACGCCCGCGCTAATTCATCAACATCTATTTTCTTCATACGGAGCATCGCCTCCATCACCCTTCCCGACTTTTCCGGGTCGGCGTCACTCATCATTTTGGACAAAATGCTGGGAATTATTTGCCAGGACGCACCAAATTTGTCCTTCAGCCAACCGCACTGCTGTGCTTTTTCGTCTCCGCCTTCGGATAGTTTCTCCCAGTAATAATCCACTTCTTCCTTGGTTTCACAATCGATCTGAAACGAGATGGCCTCGTTGAACTTGAACGTAGGGCCGCCGTTAAGCGCGGTGAATGCCTGCCCATCCAGTTCAAACGCAATGGTCATTACTGATCCTGCTGGTTTTCCATGCACCTCACGTCCCGCTTCTCCATAGCGGGAAATGTTCAAAATCCTTGAATTCCGAAATATGCCGATATAAAACTCAACCGCTTCTTCAGCCTGGCTATCGAACCACAAACAAGGGGTGATCTTTTGAGTATTTGGCATGACGTTTTCTCCAGTCGGGATTAATAATAAATATGAATGACCATCATATCGGCTAGTCGTTTGCCGAACGCTGATATCGACAAAACGGGGAATTAAAATCATTTTTACACTTTACAATACCCCAGCCGGCCTCCTTTCGCTGGCGGTCACCTACTGCTCAAGCAACGTCACCACACCGCTCGTACCGTCAACTTCCACCATGTCCCCGTCCTTGAGTCTATCCAGTATTCCCGGCAGGTTGACCACCGCTGGAATGCCGAATTCACGGGCAACGATCGCACCATGCGACAAATAGCCGCCGGTTTCCACCACCAGCCCGCCCGCACTCAGGAAAAGTGGTGTCCAGCCGGGATCGGTGGAGGGAGCGACGAGAATATCGCCTGGCTGCAACCGGTAGCCCTCGGAGGGGTGGCGCAGAAGGCATGCTCTACCTGTGGCGCGGCCTGTACCGGTGGGTATGCCCCGGTAACGTGATAAATCATTTTCTGGCGCAACGGTACCTTGCCCCTGCCAGCTCGGCGTCGAATGCTTAGATGCCTCAACCAGTACATCCGGCGCTATCTCCTGTGACCATTGCTCGAATAGCCTGTTCCGCTCGACCACACGCGCCCTCACACCGGCTGCCGGGATATCACCGCCTAGCGCCCGCAGTATTTCAGAGAGCATGAGCTGAAAAATATCCGCTTCCTGCGCCAGCGCCCCCTGCCTGGCCAGATAGCGTCCGGCAGCCAGCAACAGCTGGCGTTCCGGTTCCATATAGGCGACCAGGGCGCTGCGTGCGGCTTCACGCTGGTTGCATTCCTGGCGTGCCGCTTTTACCAGTCCCCTGATAAACGCCCGTTTCCAAAATGGCACGCCAACCTTGATGCGCGTCAGGGCTTCCGCCACGGCTGCCTGCTGGCGAACCCGCAGAGCCACTTCATCAACTTCGGCCAGTTGTGCCAGTGACGACAACAAGTATTCCGGCGTTTCCCGCCATCGCGGATTGCGGAAATAGGTTTCATACAACCCGCGATGGCCGTAATGCTCAAGGAACGTATCGAAAGCTTGCTGAAATTCCGGATCTTTCCCATACTGGCAGAGCTGACGGCTGCCCGAAGCTTCATGGCTTTCTCGCGACGCGATTTCCCATGACAAACGTGCCAGGGCCATCAGCTCATAGCCTTGACGTGCCGTTACGCTCGGCTCGCCGCCTGCGAGCAAGGCCGTACCCAGCGCATATCCCTCGCCCGGAAAATATTTATCCAACTGCTCGACCAACATTGACAAGCTTCCGCCGCCGGAGCCCTGCAGAAAGAATAAATCGACCGCGCCCCGCCCTGCTCGAAACTGGCGCAGGATTTCCGCCCGCAATCCTGCCGCATCCTCGGGAAGCGTTTGTTTACGCCACTGGCCCGCCTCAATCATCGTGCACTCAACGGCTCGCATGCCCCGGCGGCGTTGAGCCGGAGAACGCAGCATATAACGCAACACCCGGCGCAAACGTGCGAGACGATCGCCAAGATTCGTCGCGGGCACCGCAATTTCCGGCTGATAGCCGCCAATCAGCCCATTCAACGCCTTGGGATCGACGCCTAATGCATCGAAACATTCCCACTGCAACAAGGAAAGCGCCAGATAAAGCCGGCCGTGAAAGAGGCCGGCGCGTTGCGCACCCGGCAGCACCGGGTAACCGGCCAGCAGGTAGCCCTGCGTGAGCAGTCCATTGACGAGCTTGCGTGAATTGCTCCAGTCGATGGCCGACAGCGGCTCGGGCACCACTTCGCAGGTATTGCCGCGCGTCCAGTACACCGGCTGGGTTTGTAATGGGGCGTAGGCGTAATGGGGCCTTGCGGTAACCGGCCGGCCCTGGGTCAGCCAAAACCGGTCCCCATCCCACGCCCATTCCAGATCGTAGAATGGATGTGTGAAATCCAGCGCTACAGCGGCGTCGCGCAGTAACTCGGCCAACTGTAAGGCTTGACTGGAAGAAAGAACAAAAGCCCCGGCTTCAGCCGCCGGTGTGGGGATCATTGCCGTTCCACCACCCGGTCGGGTGACGGCTTTGGCCGCCTTGCCGCCCATTCGCCGGTGAAGCAATGTCCAGTGATCATCGAGCGGATCTTCGGCAAAAACATATTCATCGCCATCGGTCTGCCCACTGACCAGCGCCTCGCCCAGGCCCCATTGTGCGTGAATGACCAGCCGGTCGTCACGGCCGCTAATGGGGTCGCAGGTAAAGGCGATGCCGGAGGCAACAGCGGGCAGCAGGGGCATGATAATCACCGCCATACCCGGCACCGTATCATCCGTACCCAGCCCCAGTTTTTGCCGGTAAGCGATAGCCGCCAGCGACCACAGCGATGCCCAGACCTCGCGAATAGCCGCCTGCACCTGTTCCATGCCGCATACATTCAGACACGAGCGGTAAATGCCGGCGAAAGAAGTCTTGGCCGAGTCTTCCCCGGCAGCCGAAGAGCGCACGGCCAGCGGCTTATTCAACCAGTCGCGGACAGCCAGGGCTTCCTGCAATGCGCCAGTTAATTCCGGGGGCAGTGCCGCTCCTGCATGTAACGGACACCACCCGGCTGGAATCACCAGTCCTTCCGGTACCGGCAAACCAAATTGCTTGAGCCGCACCAATTGCCAGGCTTTGCCCCCCACCATCACCGCATCGGCGGCCAGAACGCCTTGCCAGTCGAGCATTGCCGGTTGCGCCGCCATGACTACGGCCGCGACCTCAGTCCAAACAGAAAGAGATCAAGCATCCGGGAAAATTCCTCTGTCAACAACAGATCTTCATGCAGCAACCAGCGCAGCAGCGCCGCCAGATAGAGAAACTCCAGGTAAACCGCCAGGATGACCGGCTCCCGCGCTGCGCAGAACTCTCCGCTTGCCTGCCCTTGCGCAATAAAATGGCCGAAAATACGATCCAGACCGCTACGCGACCCGGCATCCAGCCGGTGTGGCTCGCTCAGCCGGAATTGTACGTAGGGTAGCAGATAGGCACGATGCGACTGGGACCATGCGGCGCTGCGTTCCAGAAACGCCCGTAATTGGCCCTCAAAACTTGGTAGGGAAACAATATCAGCCAAAACTTCGGGCCATGCTTTTTCCAGTTCGCGATGAAAGCGATGGCGCAGCAGGGCCTCCTTGGCCGGAAAGTGCTTGTACAGCGTCCCCTTGGCGACATCTGCAACGTCGGCAATGCGCTCCATGGTCACCGCCGCGAAGCCCTCGCTTTCAAACAATCCCCAGGCCGTATCCGTCAGGAAATCAAGTAACTGCAGACGTTTACGCTCGCGGCGGCCAGGCTCAACGAAATTTTTCGCAATATGCATTTTTATTCCTGCTGAGTTCGCCACACCAGCGTCTATTGCGGTATTCTTACCTTAATAATATAAACTGTGTATATAAATGTACGACGTTCATCTATTTATTGCAATGCCTGTTTGGCCTTTCACGCACATAAATAAAACTTAAGGTTTAATCTCTGGCTTTGCATATGCTGCTAAGGTAATCTTGCGATGACACGCGAGAAAGCCCATTACCGCTAAATCCGCTAACAACATGATGCCGGTTTTGGTCCTGGAATAGGTGAAAGAGAATGCGAAACAGTCTAATGGCGCGCTGAACTGGTAATGCTATCCCTAGCCCCCAAAATTTTAAGACATAGCCTCCTGTGTGGCCTGCTTGCCAGCGCTTTATCTCTTGCGCCAGCATTTGCACAAAACCCGATTACCTTCGAATTCAAAGGTGTGGATCAAGCTGTCAAAACACTCTCTTTAAAAGACCTGGGCGCCATCACGCCAGCAGTCTCGCTGAAGGTTTTTGAAGTACACGAAAATGCTGAACGCATTTATCGCGCTTTTCCAGCCCGGCCTGTATTGGATAAAATATTCGGCAAGGAGTGGGAAAAAGCACAGGAAATCGTATTCACCTCCATCGACGGATATCAACCAAGCATTCCGATAGCGAAGTTCCTCGCATATGACGCCTACTTCGCCTTCGCACATGAGAATGGCGCACCATTCACGATGACCAACACGCTACAGAACAATGAAATCGTACCACTCGGACCGCTGTACCTGATCTGGGACAATATCAACTCAAAAGTACTGCTTGAATCCGGCGCATCGGACATGCCCTACCAGATCAAGAGCGTCGAGATCAAGTTCGTGGCGCCGTTTCCCAATATCGCTCCCCCGGCAAATGCCTCCGCGGAAGTACAGCGGGGATTCGCACATTTTCGTAAATATTGCATGGCATGCCATACGATCAATGGCGAGGGGGGTGGCAAAGCACCGGAACTTAATTATCCGGTCAGTGTGGTCGAATATATCAAGCCTGAATACCTGAAGCGCTGGATCGAGAATCCCCAAACCATCCGGTACAACACAACGATGCCGGGGCTTGCGAAAGAGATTCCTGACCGGGGAAAGATCACGGAAGAACTTATCCTGTATCTCAAGGTAATGAGTATTACAAAGCGTGCCCCCATGAAGCCATCGGACCAAGGAGAATTAGATAGGCATCCACGTCCGTAGCTGTAACAACCTGCATTTGAAATCGCCCCGACCGGCATTCAGCGCGATTTTGAGTCAGGAATAACTGCAACTATTCATCCCCGCAAACCGGAATTAACTGCTAATGAACCTGCGTTTATCCCCGTCGACCTGCATTTGATCTTCGCGAACCGGGAATAAGTGCGACTGACGTGTCCCTTATTTTAGATCGGCAATCCCGCCGCCCATTTCCGATCGTGTAACTCGCTCGGTCCCATTTTAGAAAAAGGTCAACTGAATTTATTGAAAACGAGCGACTTGCTCTTGACCGATCTCCAACCAAAAGGACGATTTTGAGGGAAGTATGGCGCAACCCCCCAAGTTGCAATCTCAAGGCTTTTCTGCTTCAAACAGTATGGCTTGCATGGGATAGCGCGTGGGATTTGAGCCATACTCTTTTGTCAGCGCTTCCGCCAGCGCCTCGACTATCTTCTCGGGTTCGACTTCGCCGCGCTCCCTTATTTCCTCGATGACCGGACTGAACACCAGCCCCCGCGCGAAGGCCACTACATCCATAATATCGTATTCCCGTCGCTGAACCGAGATGCCAATTCGCGCAAAGCCTGAACGAATAAGCGCTTCTTTGATAGGGTCGATTTCGAAGCAGGAAACGGGAAGTTCGAGGAACTGGGGCGGGTTCGAGGGAAAGAATTGCTTCATCACCTCAAAAGCCAGGCTGGCGAATGGATTGTAGCGCCGGGAGTCCCACACACTGAACAAGTACCGCCCTCCACGTCTCAGCGTCCGGTGCGCCTCGCTAAACCCCACATCTTTATCGAAGAACATCACCCCGAACTGGCAGACCACCGCGTCGAACGCCTCGTCATCGAAAGGCAGCGCCATGGCGTCGGCGATCTGGAACGTGACCTGCTCATGGGGGAGAAACTTTGCGCGCGCTACATCCATCATGGAATCGCTGATGTCGATCGCAGTCAATAGCGCGTCCTTGGGAAGTCCGTCACGCAATCGCCGGGTGACTATTCCTGTGCCGGCCGCGATTTCGAGCACGTCGCGGACGGATCTTCCCGTTGTGCGTCGTGCGATGTCGGTAGCATAGTACTCGAAAAGCACGTGTCCGAGATCGCGATCGTAAGCGATGGCGACATCGCCAACATAACCTGCCATTTGACAATTCTCCAATAGTAGATGGGTTACAGGGGACCTGGCTGTTCAGGCCCCCACGGTATGGGACTGTGGAGTCTACACAAGCATTAAATTGCCAATCCGTTAAAAAATACAGGACTCACCATCCTCAGGTACCAATACGCGTTGTGTCATGCCCTTTTCATTGATGAACTCACGCAGTTCTTTTCTTGAAAGCATGGCATGGTTCACGGATTCCATGTGGCTCGCAATAATGGTTGCCTTGGGAGCGGCTTTATAAACCTCGTAAACATCCTTCTTATCCATGATAATCGGTTCATAGTCCAGGACCTGAGCGTCTCCGCTGTTAAGGATGATGACATCGGGCTCGTATTTCTTCAGGTTTTCTTCGACTCCCTTGTACCAGACGGTATCCCCCGCGATGTAAAGCGTCTTTTCATCGGAATGTTTGAATACGACACCCGACACATGGCCCAACAGGTCGGCCCATTTTTCAACAGTTTTTTCTCCACCATGCCTGCCCGGGGTTTTGATGAGTGTGATGTCATCAAAAACCGTGTTCGCCCCCAAAACCCGTATGTTCTTGAAGCCTTGCCCCTGAATTTCGGCTGCATCATTCTCGTTTTGCGTAAAAATCAGCATGTCTTTAGGCACTAGCTTTATGGCCGCGTCATCCCAATGATCCATATGAACATGGGTCACAATGACTGCATCGACATCAAGGATCTCGTCCATCGGAATAGGCAGATCCACCACCGGATTAGCTATGTGACTATTGATGGTCCCATCGAACCCTGGAAAAGCTCCTTTTTCTCCCAGCATGGGATCAACCAGGAATTTTTTTCTTGCATATTCGATAATGAGTGTTGCATTTCGCAGTTGCTGGAATTTCATGAGAACCTCCTTAAAGTTTTCTAAAGATATGAAAAACGATTGCCGTCACAATCAGAAGCAATAGGGGCCAGAATTGAGCGACATTTTCGTACCATTGCGTTCCCACCGTGATGGGAATTTCCAGCGTGAAATCCACCTGATTCTCGTCTTTCCCGGATAAATAAAGCCTGTATTCACCCATTTCGCCCATACGCAATGCCCGGGTGATAGTGCCAGCCTCGTAGACTTCCGCAGGAATCGTCAGCAGTGTTTCCGAGGGTGTGTAGCCTTCCATTCTTGCGAGCCTTATGGCCAGCGGCCACTCACGCGCGGACTCGGGGTAAAGAAGATCGATTGTGACATCCAGCGTTCCGGGGGCGGGTATTTTTCCGCACAGGACAGGAACGGACATCGCGCTGTTTGCATTCTCAGGAATTTCATAGTCTCCGGGAATGAAATAACCGGAGTACCCTATCACCAGGGATCCTGACTCTATTGTGCATGTGCCGCCACGAAAGCCCTTAGGATAGGTATTTGACTGATCTCCCTGGGAACTCACGTGAAATTGCAAGCCAACCGCGACAATAATTGCGAGAGCTCCGGTCAGGATCAGGAAACGCCGCATGCCTGTCGATAAACTTCCCCAAATGCCGTCCATTAAGTCTCCTATAAAATTCTGGCTAAGTCGATTCCATCGATTCCATGGTAGCCGCTGATACAGGTACTTCTGTCTGCAAGGGTGACCACTCCGTGCAACGCAGAACGTCCTCGGCGGCAAGCCGGGCGATGTAGGCTGCCTTGCTGTTTTGGGTGACCATGGCAGTTATAATTGCGCCCTCGATGATCAGGCCGAGTTTCTGGATGGCAATATCGGGATTACTGGCACCGCTTTCCACAACCAGTGTCCCGAGCCGGCCAATTATCTGGTCGCGGTATGCGCCTGCCATATCCCTTACCCAGCCGCTCCCCTTCTCATGTTCCGCCACGGCATTAACGAATATGCAACCAAAAAAATCTTCTTTCTCGAACCATTTTTGGAGCAGATCGAACAGGGCGAGGATGCGGTTCTGGGGGGAACATTTCAGAGCTGGCAGATCCAGGTCGAACCAGTGAAACCACATGTTTGCTTCCGTATCGAGCACCGCCTTGAGCAGGTTTTCCTTGGAGCCGTAATGCGTATAGAGGCTTTGACGGGCCACGCCTGCTTCCTCAAGAATCCGTGTAATGCCGGTCGCATGTATTCCCGCCTGGCAGAACAGGCGGCGCGCGGCCAAAAGCAATTTTTCCTCCGTCGATTTAAGGGTCTTTTTCTTCATCCTATTCCTCCACAGCCTGCATTGATTGATGTGGACTTGCCCATCCGGAAGCGCCCGAGGTGGCCAATTGTTTCCTGATTTTTCCCACCGCGGCTGTTTTCTCCAATACCAGCGGCTCAAGACCAATTCTTTTCAGCTCATACGCCGCCGACAATCCCGCTGGGCCCGCGCCGATCACTGCGACATCATGTACACCGGTCATATCCATTCTCCACGGTGATCATCAAAGCTCAGCTGCCAATTCTGTCTGCTTGCAATTGATCTCGACGTCGAGCGGAACCGGGCGGATGATGGTGTCCGGAATGGGCGCGGTCTTCAGCAGCTTGTCCAGAATTTCCTTCACCTTGTCGGGAGCGGAATCGGTCCGGATGTCCACTTCCACCCCGATGCTCTCAAATCCTGGATTGGCGGCTTCAAGGCCATAGGCGGCACGGAAATTTACCCGGCCGGAAACATCGAGCCGCAGCGATTTTACCGTGATGCCGGCAGCCGACAGCCCACCGATATAGGTGGCGGTAAGGCAATGTCCGACTGCGGTGAGCAGCATGTCCTCCGGTGTTATGCCGACTCCGCTACCACCGTAGCGCTCCGGTTCATCGCCGGTGACTTCCTGGCCGTCCGTAACACGTGAGACGGTGCGGTAGCCGTTGTTCCAGACAATGGTCGACTGAAATCGGGGCTTGGAAAGAGGCCCATCTGCATCCGTCTCGATAAGATCCTGCGTTGTCCGCAATCTATCGAGGTCGATTCCATTCACGTATTTCATCATTATCGTTCATCTCCTCTCATCATCGGAGTACCTATGCCACGCTTGATTTTCATGCATTCAGAGTAGCATCAAAGATAGACCGATCAGTCTAGTTATCATTCTATACCGTGAACAAAGACATTACAAGAAGTACGGATATGAATTTTTTGAAGAGTGAATTCCCCTGCCAGGAGAAAGCATCAATTGATGCAGGCTTGATCGTTCAGGGATGCGAACGAATACCTTTTTGTGTGTAGTGGTAAGAAATCGCTGGACAGATTATTTACGGGATCAAGAGCCGAAGGCCGTGACCAGCGACCGTTCCTAGACAATGAGATAACCGCTCGCCTGAAACCAGCTATCCGACCTTGGGAGAGCATCTATACAGTTACCTTTCAACTATACGCTTAGCCTCGACTATCCCGGGGCGCGGGCTGTCAGAGTACTCGGTCAATTTAAGCAGCTGCTCCGAGTAGTGAACTGCTATCTGCTCATTGCCCACTCGTTTTGCATTTTGAGCCGCTCCCGCGATCGCGGCATATCGGTTGGGCTGTTGTTCAAGAACTTTTTCGAACTCAGCGAAAGCATCAGCCGGTTTACCGTCGCGTTCAAGTGTCGTCGCCAGCATCTCTCGCGCCGGAACGACTGGCCCAGGAGTGACGACATTCTTTGCGCTCGCATCTTCACGTTCTGCCGCTCGGCGCAGTATTGTGATACCCTCATCGTGTTTGCCTTCAGCAAAGGCTGCCAGTCCGCGTACTACCTCGACCTGGATGTCGATCTGATCCGCCCAGTAGTTCAATTTCATAGATGCCGCCGCATCACGAAGTTCAGCCAACCGCTTCGCCTCGAAGTTCGCCTTAGCCGGCTCTCCACTCATCGCTGAACCAATACCGCGGGCGAAAGCGTTGACCGCTTCAGCCTGTGGATACTTCCTCCATGGGTAGGTATCCCGGGCATGTAATGGCAAATTCGCGGCCTCCTGCCAGGCTCCGCGTTCAAGTGCGATCCTTGCGGGGATGGCGGCGTACGGATACGCGACCCCAAGCATGTCGATTCCATATCTCGCTTGTTCTTGCTCCATGACCTTTCGCGCCGCAAGATCCTGACCTAACTGTAGATGGGCATATGCCATGTAGTCGGATGCATGATGCCCGTCGTGGGTAATCAAGTCATCAGCCGTCGCGGCCGCACGACGGTTTGTGTCAATCGACTCTTGCCAGAAGCCTGTGAGGGTGAAGATGTGCGATGGCATGTGCAAGGCGTGAGGCGCGTCCGGAGCGATTTTCGCGTACTTCCTTGCAGCGTCAATCCCACGCTTGGCCAACGGTGGATAGTCATAACTGTGAATCAGATAGTGTGCCACTCCAGGATGGTTGGGTTCTCGGGCAAAGATTGGCTCGAGTAGCAGGGCGGCGTGCAATTGGTTGCTATAGGTTTTGTCAGTAGGATTGAAATTCCTTGATAGAATGAGCGCATACAACACGGTTGCCTCACTGTCGTCGGGGTTCCGTTGCGCCAGCTGCGCCATCGCTTTTTCGAAGGCATCAGCCCTTTCTCGATAGTTCGCGTTGTTCAAGCCTTTAAAGAATATATCGAGTGCATCGACATAGTCACGTTCTCGCTGAGTCTTCAGCCCGGAATTACGTGCGGCATCGAGTAGTGTCGGCCCCTCAGTCATTGCTTTTTCTGACAAGGTGACTGGCCAGGCAAACGGGTTATCGAGAATCGCTAGAGCTTTTACCCAATGAGCCATGCCACAAGTGGGGTCGGCCTTGAGTACGTCGTCAGCCGTTGCAATGGCACGCTGCCATTGAAAAGAGTGGTAGTACGCTATTGCCACATTAAATTTGGCTTGTGCCGTAGCGTTGCACTCCACTTTGAAGTGGACATCGCCAATCATGGGTTTATGTGAACCCCCGTCATCCGCTCTTGCGACTTGAGTCAATGCCAGTGCCAAGAGCGTTGATATTAATACCTTAGCGCCTTTCCTCATGAATTCATTCCAGGCTTCCTTGGGTGTCATTTTCTGGTTTTGGCAAGTAAATTAGGTGGTGGCCCGATCGGCTCGAATTTTTTCAATAATGGAATATCCTCTTTGCTTATCCATCGGATATCCGTATCAAATGTGTTTTGGGGTTCCCAACTGCCGGTAAATTTCTTACCATCAGGCGTGAAAGTCCAGCACATTTCTTCACCAGGGGTATTGATGACATCGCCAAGATTGATCGGTTTCTGCCATTCTCCATTGGCATCCTGATGTGAAATCCACATATCGTGCCCACCCCGGGAATCCGGATCAATCCGTGTACTAGTGATGACCATACTCTTGCCATCTTTTGATACCCCGGTCCAGTGCATATGGTCACGCTGTGGAGAATTGATTTTCGCTCCCAGGCTCACCGGTTTCTGCCACACCCCATCTTTTTTTTCGACTTTCCAGATATCACTCTCTTGCGTAACTCCCGGTTGGCTGTAATTGAAATAAATGAGGCTGTCGGAAATAATAATCGGACAATGCTCCTCACCGGTTGGGGTATTGATACTGGGAAGTTCCGGAACATCGTTCCAGTTTCTGGCCGACTGCCATATACCATTTACCTTCTGAACGACATAAAGATCACCTGACAACAGGTTACCCGGTTCATATCTCGTAAAATAAATGACATTGCCATCGTCCGAGAAGCTGGGTTCCAGGTCCCAGGCCGCTGTATTGATATTTGGCCCTACGGTCGGATCGATGTCAGGACCGAGATGAATGGGTTCCTGCCATACACCATCCACATTGCGAGCCATCCATATGTCGAAATTGTAAGGGGTGCCGGGTGATTCGATACTGCCCGCGCGAGTTGAAACAAAAATAGCTGTTTTGCCGTCTGCACTGTAAGTAATTTCTATTTCCGAACCTGATGAGTTGATGGGTGCTCCCATATCTTTTGATGCAGCAGGCGGCTCAGTTGCTCCACCGCCTTCGGTTCCGTGCATACCCGGCATGGCATAAGACAGATTGCTTGCCAGCATTAATACCGGTAGCGTGGAACAAAGCTTCATAACAAAGCTGTCTTTCGTTCCATTCACGCATTTCATCGTCATCGTTCATCTCCTTATCATCGCTGAGAAACTGATGCCATTTTCGAGGAGCATCAAAATAGACCGATCAGTCTATTTTCATTCTATACCCTAAAAAAAGACATTACAAGAGGAGTGGAGATGAATTTTTTGAAGAGTGAATTCCTTTCCCAAGAGAAAGCTGTCAAATAAAGTAAGAGACTCTGCGGGAAAATTAGAGGCCTTGCTTCACAAGCGAGGGGGAAAGAAATCTCTTCTTATCCTAGTGTTTGTTTCAGTTTCAGCTACTCATACCTGTTACAACCGCTATGGCTTTGATTCCCATACCCGTCGCCACGGCCCCCGCAAGAATGGCGAAGCTTTTTTGCAATGCCGGACCCGTAAAGTGGTGGGCAAATCTGCTGGCCATCAGCATTGCTGTCACCGCACCTGCCACGAAGGGCAGCGCAATGGGCCAGTTCATGCTTCCAGCCACCATTGCCGAGAATGCACCGGCCCCGGACACCATTGCAATGACCGCGAGCGAGGTGGGCACGATGGTCCTCATGTGAAGAAGGGTGGCTTTTTGGAGTGCGGGCACGATGATGAAGCCGCCTCCCACCCCGAGAAGGCCAGAGAGAAAACCGGCTGCAATTCCAGATAATGCGAGCGATCTCGCGCAACGGGCGTCCCAGATAAGTCGTCTGCTGAAATCGTCGAGCTGGCACGGCGTAGCCAGCAAGGACGGTGTGGCTTTCGCAGAATGGCTTCCCGAACGCCTGAACATTCTGATGGCGATATAGCCGAGCACTGCCGCAAACAGGAGGCTCAAGGCCGCATCGGGTATTTTCCGGGCGATGTATATCCCCACTGGCGACGCCAGTGCGCCGGTGAGCGCGATGAAGCCAGCCGCCCGATACCTTACCCTTCCCTGTTTCAATGCCAGGAGCGCGCCGATGGCAGCCGTAATGCTAACCGCAAACAGGGCAATGGGCGCAGCCTCCGCTACCAGTAATTGCAAACCAAAAACGAGTAGCGGAACGGCGATGATGGCGCCCCCCGCCCCGGTCAGCCCGAGTATTACGCCGACCAGGGCACCAAAAAGCGCGGCCATCATTGACATGAGCACGACACTTAGGTGGGGCTGCCCGGGCGGGCAAGCCATTCGCGCCCTTTCAGGAAACCGTGCCAGTAAAACCAGGGAAGGAATTTTGCCTTGAGCAGCCAAGCCAGAAAGCGCGGAACCGTTGGGTCGAGACGAAAGGTTGGAAGCAGCTTGCCGCCATACCCGAACTCGGCAAGAATGACCTTGCCCTTCTCCACCGTGAGCGGACAGGAGCCATATCCATCGTAGAGCGTTGCCATTTCCCTACTCTCCCTGGCAGCCAGGAGGTTTTCCGCAACCACGACGATCTGCTTCCTGACGGCAGCGGCGGTCTTCGCGTTAGGGGAGGAACACACGTCCCCGAGAGAGAAGATATTCGCGTAGCGGGTATGTCGCAGTGTCTTGTGATCGACCTCACACCATCCCGCGGCATCAGCCAGCGGGCTCTTGCGCACGAAATCCGGCGCGGCTTGGGGTGGCGAAACGTGCAACATATCGAAGGATTTTGCCACCCATTCGACGCTTCCATCCGGCTGGCGGATATCAAAGTAGGCGATCCTGTTTGGCCCATCCACCTTGACGAGATTGGAGCTGAACGCGAGATTTGCGTTATAGCGCTTTACATACTCCATCAACGGCGGAACAAAGGCTGCCACGCCGAACAGCACAGGCGCGGCGCTGTTGAACTCCACGCTGACTTTGTCGAGCAGCCCTTGCCGCAGCCAGTGGTCGCAGGACAGGTACATCGCCTTCTGCGGGGCGCCCGCACACTTGATCGGCATGGGCGGCTGGGTGAAAAGCGCCTTGCCGCCCTTGAGTTCCTTCACCAGAGACCAGGTATACGGCGCCAGATCGAAACGGTAATTGGAAGTGACGCCATGTTTCCCGAGCGTATCCTCCAGCCCCTCGATCTGCTCCCACGCAAGGCGCAGGCCTGGACACACCACCAGTTGCCTGTAGCCGATAGAACGGCCGTCCGCCAGATGAACAAGATTGGAGTTCGGATCAAAAACGCTCGCGGCAGTCTGGATCCAGGTGGATCCTGAGGGAATGACGCTGGCCATGGGCTGCACGGTTTTTGAAATGTCATACGCGCCTCCTCCCACGAGTGTCCAGGCTGGCTGATAATAGTGCCTGTCACTGGGCTCGACGATCGCTATACGCAGAGAAGGCTGACGTCGAAGCAGGCTGGCGGTGATGCCTATGCCTGCCGTGCCTCCTCCGATCACGACGATATCAAAGTCTTCGCCCCAGCTGCATGCGGCGTCGATCGGGGCTGTGGGTGTGTCGTTGTTCCAGGTACGCTCGTTCATCATTTCGTCCCCCTTCTTTCAATTGTTCTTGCTCCGCCCGGCCCCGCGCTCTTTGTTTTCCAGCGTTTTAGATCACGTTCAGTGGTATTTTCAGGTACGAAATCCCGTTATCTTCGGGAGGAGGCATTTGCCCCGCGCGCACATTTATCTGGACGGACGGAAGTAGGAGAGTGGGCAGGTCGAGCGTGGTATCCCGCGCTTGCCGCATGGCCACGTACTGGTCTTCGTCGATACCATCGTGCACATGGATGTTATGAACGCGCTGCTCAGCCACGGTAGTCTCCCACCGGATAGAGCGGCTTGCCGGAGCATAATCATGACAAACGAAGAGACGCGTTTCCGCTGGATAGGCAAGAAGCCTGCGTATCGACCGGAACAGACGCCGGGCATCCCCACCGGGAAAGTCAGCACGCGCAGTGCCAAGATCGGGCATGAAGAGTGTATCGCCCACAAAGATTGCATCGCCCATCTGATAGGACAGGTCCGCCGGGGTGTGGCCGGGCGTCAAGATCGCCGTTGCCGTCATCCTGCCGATACTGAATGTTTCACCGTCGGCCAGCAGATGATCGAAGTGACCGCCATCCGGCGTAAAGTCCGATCCCAGATTGAAAATCTTCTTGAAAGTCTCCTGCACGGCAGGAATCTCCTTCCCAATAGCCGTTCTGCCGCCCAGCTTGTTCTTGAGATAGTCCGCGGAGGTCAGATGATCGGCGTGCGCATGCGTTTCGAGGATCCATTCCGTCTTCAGTCGTTTTTCGCTGATGAAGGCGATTATCCTGTCTGCTGAGGCCATGCGTATCCTGCCTGATTTCGGGTCGTAATCCAGCAGGGGATCGATAATCGCGCAACTGCCAGCAGGCTCGTCATAAACGACGTAGCTCAGTGTCCATGTGGCCGGGTCGAAGAATGCCTCAATATTGGGTTTCATCTGCAGTCTCTTTCTGGCCAAGCGCGAGTTAAGCGTGCCCACATCCACACCCTGGCGCGTGCACGTGTTTTGCCAGTCCAGTTTTTGGCTGAAGTGAACGCATTGCTTGATCCCGGCCTCGCGCCATTTCCCCATGCATGGCAGGAACAGAAAGAATCAGTTTTTCTGTTGAGCTTCCGCATGCCAAACAATCCGGGTTAGGCGCGTGGATTGAATGGCGTACTTCAAATTGAAGTTTGCACTCTGTACACAAGTAGTCATAAGTTGGCATTTAGAATCCCTATATCCATTAAAACACGCTAAGACGTGACCACCCGGTATGACAAGTGATCACGTTTCCGGTTTTTTCTCTTGAGCTTAGCTCCAACGAGGTGGTTGTTTACCTTTGACACCGAACGGGACCGAGGTAACGTCAGTTCTTGCACGTTTCTCAGGATCAAGTGTGGGAGCCCTAAGGCGGCGCGTCTCCACTTCCCAGATCCAGCCACTGATTACAGTATCTTTAGGTATGAGAGGGTGATTCTTGAAAGCTTCGACTGTCTTCATGCAGGTTACGTCCACATCATCCATCATGCCGATCCACTTGGCGAACGCACCTTTTTCCAGCTTCAACTCGGGTAAAGTGGAATCCAATGTAATATTGTCAGGATCAATGCCCTTGTCACGAAAGTGTTTCTCCAAATCTTGCGCATTTACAGACAACATGCCGCACTGCGTATGTTGAACAATGACGATTTCTTTCGTGCCGAAGAAATTACACGTGAGCATGGCGGAGCGTATCGCATCGTCGGTCACAATCCCGCCCGCGTTTCGGAAACAATGTGCATCGCCATGTCCTGCCGGTGTGTCCACGTGAATGCCAAGGGCTTCATCTACTGGCAGGCGCTCATCCATGCAGGCGAGCACCCACAAATTGAGGTTGTTCGCCCCTTTAGGCCCATAGCGTCGACGTGTTGCCCAGAAATCGTATGCCTCGACACGTGTGCTCAGCTCCTCTTGGAGAGTTTTCAATTTTGAGTCTCCTCTTTAATTGGTTGTAATTTAAAAACTACTCCCTAAAGCGAACTACTTTTTAAGTAGAACCTAAAGGGGTTTCATAAACGGATATTTAACTCGCACATCCGGGATGCAATAACATTGCATGCAAATCCCATGCCATGAAGAACAAAAATAAAACTCCCACATATTCAATTGCTTAACTTTTCATTCTTGTCATTTTAGTGAAGCCGTGCTTCAATCAGTGAAGATCAACTTCATACATAGCCCACAATCCATGAACAACAATCCTCTTTCTGAGTTAACACCGGATTTTTTTCTGCAAACCTTTATTCTTGAGCTTATGCATGCCAGCGAACAACAGGGACAAAAACATTGCGAACAGTTAATTGAGCATATAGCCAAAACTGCAGGCTGTTTTTTTGAAGAAACTTATCGAGAAAATACTCATAAAAATGAACAGCTCGATAATGAAAGCTATACCGAACTCATACTCGGCATCAAAAACAATATCGGTGGTAAATTTTCACTGGTTTCCAGTACCCAGGACTGTATTACAGTTACCAATTCCCGCTGTCCTTTTGGCGAACAAGTCACCAACTTTCCTGAGTTATGCAGGATGACTTCCAGCGTATTTGGGGGTATCGCAGCCAGAAACTTTGGCTATGCCAAAGTTGACATCAAAAAAAGCATAGCTCGCAAGGATGGCAAATGTGATGTATGTATTTACACCAATCCACAGGCAGCAAAAGGACAGCGTGGAATGGAATATACCGATACAACGCCAGTCAAGGAAATTAACGATACCAAGGAATTGCAGTGTCGAATTGAAACAAGCATGCAAAGGCTTTGGCAGAAACAGAATAGGAAAATATCAGAAAAACATCAGCCCCCTGCAATCATCGCAAAATCACCAATGATGCAGAAAATACTGGAATTAATCGAGGTTATTGCACCCACTTTGGCAACGGTTCTGATTCAGGGTCAAACAGGTGCAGGTAAAGAGCTGATAGCACGTGCGATACATGCGATGAGCGATCGCTCCCATAAACCATTCATCGCCATTAATTGCGGCGCGATTCCAGAAAGCCTGATTGAAAGCAGCTTGTTTGGACATGAAAAAGGCGCTTTTACAGGAGCCATAGAAGTTCACGAAGGCTATTTCGAGCGGGCCGAAGGCGGTACCTTGTTTCTGGATGAAGTCGATTCATTGTCACCAGCAGCACAAACCAGATTACTTCGTGTGATCCAGGAAGGAGAATTGGAGAGAGTTGGCGGTAAACAAACATTAGCGGTTGATGTAAGGATCATCTCAGCAACAAATCAAAACCTGGAAGATCTTGTTAAACAGGATCGGTTCCGCAATGACCTGTACTACCGCATCAACGTAGTTCGTTTAAGCATTCCTCCCTTGGCCGAACGGCCAGAAGATTTGCCTTATCTCGTGCAATTGATCATTCAGCGATTGAATAAGCGGTATAACAAACAGGTCGAATCAGTAAGCCGTGAAGTCATGAAGAAAATCCGGGCTTATCATTGGCCAGGCAATGTTCGTGAGTTGGAAAACGTCCTTGAACGCAACATCTTGTTTGTCAGCGGTAAAGAAATGACTGAATTGGATTTAGAGCTTCCAGCTAAAACAAAAAGTATGGGTGAATGGAAAGACGAAAAAGAACACGCCCTTACCAAAATAGAAAAATCGTTCCTTGAGACAGCTCTGAAACAACATTACGGAAATGTAAAGAGAGTCTCTGAAAACATGGGAATCACATCACGCGCGGTCTATTCGAAGCTAAAAAAACACAAAATCAACTTGGCAGATTTTCGGGTTTCTTGATTCAAAACCTGGATACACAGTCCCCATCAGCACAAGGCATTGCAAAGCGGCTTTCCTGTCCGTAAGCCCCGCCTTTCAGCTTCAAACGCCCCTGTTTTTAGCGGCTTGGACAGAACTCCTAGCTGTAGCGACCTGCATTTAGAAATGGTCCGACCAGCATTCAGTGCGAATTTGAGTCAGGAATAACCGCAATTAAAAAGTGGCATGTTGGTCCAACAAACCTCCGTTTGTTGGACTCGATCACAACCTCGCGCAAATGTAGCTGCAACCCGCATTCCGGCACTCCATAATCTCTTTCCAATATTCAAATTCCAGTTATACTTGAATTTCGTGATTTATTGGACTTGCTGCCATGCTGATCGGCTATGCTCGGGTATCGACCGATGACCAGAACCTTGACTTGCAACGGGATGCCCTGAAAGGGGGCCGGATGCGAACGCATTTTCGAGGACACGGTGAGCGGCGCCAAGGCGGATCGTATCGGTTTGGCCGCACTCATGAACGTGTTGCGTGCTGGCGATACGGTCGTCATATGGCGGCTGGACCGGTTGGGCCGCTCGTTCAAGAACCTGATCCAATTAGTGGAACGTCTCGAAACCGTCAAGGTAGGACTGCACGTAGCGGCTTCCCCGACGGCTGAGGGAATTCACGCACACTTCATTGGAATAATTCAGGAAAATGCATAATGATTATCTCCGCAATCCGGCTCTCCGTAAATCACAATTTCGTCATTCAAACCTCCAGGCAAAACTTCCCCATCACGCATGCTCGGACGGAGGAACCTGTACAGATTGCACGGCAAGGCGCAATCCCATTGCCTTGAGAATCGCGGAAAAGCTGCTCAGTGCGGGATTACCCTCTGGCGACAAAGTACGATAAAGCTGCGTCGGATTCAGATGTGCTTGCTCGGCTACGGCTTGCACACCGCCGAATACTTTCGTCATTTGCCTAAGGGCAATCAAAAGCTCGCTTTGATCGCCATCCTCAAGAATGCTGTTGAGCAATTGGACAGCGTAAGCCGGATCTTCCCGATACATCTCGGCCATTGCTTCGTCATGAGTTCTATCTTTCATCGCTTATTCTCCTTTGCCAGTCCTGCCAGTATTCACAGGCACGATCGATATCCGTATCTTGCGTCCGCTTGTCGCCACCGCACAGAAGCAACACAATTTCCTTATCTGCGATAGCGTAGTACACCCGATACCCTGCACCTACATCAATGCGTAACTCCCACACACCATCACGACAGAATTTGTGATCGCCGAAATTACCCAGCTCAATACGGTTCACGCGCCGGTCTACCGCGATCCTTGCTGTCACATCACGCAACTTGCGAAGCCAGTCAAGGTAGATATCTTTACTATCATCGGTCAGGTAGTGCCGGATTTCATACATAACATATCTTCGTTTATAGACGAATCTATGTCAAGGAACTTCACAGAATTGTAAAGCCGAGAGCAGCTTTTCTCTGAGGTATACGATGCAAGCCTTTCCGGACCGGCAGTGCCACAGTCACGAACCTAATAACACACTCATTCAAACGATTTCCACGCGAGCTTGCTTGCCTGATTCGAAACTCAGTCAGACCAGAATCACACCTTCCCTCTCGATACCACATCGAACTTCAGCCCGCTGCTGCCTTCACCGCGACCGGTGACCTTGCTGCGGCCAATCCACAGCAATCCACGCCCTTGGGCATCACGGGCGTAGTTGAAGCTGCGCTTGAGCTCGATGCCGTCACGCGGCACTTCCTCTTCTTCAACGCGCAGGTAGTCGTTGGCGACGGCGGCGCCTGGATCGAGGCGGAGCAAGCTGCCGCGCGGATGGAACATGAAGCCTTGCAACTGATTGTCCGCCCCGCCCTGAACCGGCGTGGTCTCGACGAAACTGTTACCGCGAAGCCGGGCGATGAATTCGCTGTAACCTGCGTTGCGCGGGTCGCTCAAACGGCTTTCAGTCACCTGATAGTAGTGCGTCACGACTGCGCGCTGCAACTGGATAGCCCAATTGGCAGGGGTTGCACCCGCCTTGCGAACCGGGAGGAACGGCACCCAGTTGGCGGCCACCGGTGTCTGCAACCGGTACTGTAATAGCGCCCCACCCGCCACCGGGCTCACATCGGGCGGTGGGCGCAGTGTCTGGGTGGTCGACAGCCGGGTGCTTTCGAACTTGCGGTCGATAGGCTCCCCCGAGGTGCCCTGTACCCGCTTCTCGATGCCCCACACCAGATTGGCCATCTCATCGCGCATCATCAGCACGTGTTCGAGGGGCGGGCCTTCGAGCGTGTCCAGTTTCGGACATAAATATAACGTATTGCTGAGCCGTTCCACCGGGGCGCCCGCGGCGAGGCTCATCTCGTACATATTCCACTCGGCAGGCGGAATCGGCAGCTCGATGCCAAAGTTGTCGAGCACAGTGAAGGTGGTGGTGCGGTATAACGCGTTGGCCGGCAAGGTGAGCGGCAATACGAACCAGTCATTGCCGAAGACCAGCGCGTACTCGAGCACCGCCAGGCGCGCAAGGTCGCTCTTGGCAGCTCCGAGCATGCCGAAGTTGACGCGGCCGTCTTCAAACTCCCAATAACGGTCGGCGGGCATGCCAAGGTAGTGAGCAGTAGCAGGCATGGGTGGGCGCGCGGGAATCACGCTGAAGGCATCCGAAGGGCCGGCTGGCGCCCCTGTTGCAGCCCCGAGCGTGTAGGTATGCCAGTCGAGCCGCCCATCCGTATATTCGTCAGCCAGCAGGCGTACCGGCGCGCCCTCGCCTTGCGCGCCCAGTGAAAAACTGTACTCGAGACGCTGCGGCTCCCAATAGGCGCTGGCCCCCGGCGTAGTGCCATCGAGCGCCAACTCACCGAGCCAAAGCGCCCAGCGCTCCATCAGGTCACAGTAAGCTTTTATCTGCCCTGCCGGAACACCCCTGTCGCTGGCAAATGCTTCGAGCGCGGGTCTGCTGCCACCGAGATCCTTCAGGTCACCCGACAGGGCGAGCGCATCGATGGCACGCTGATTGAGCAGCGCGTTCCATACGAAACCTGCCGTATCGGCGACAGGATCATCCGGTGCGGCGAGCGTTGCGGGATATTTATCCAGCAGGGCCTGCACGGTCGTACCCAGACTCGCGGCACGCAACATTCGCATGAGCTGTTGCCCGGCCTGCGCATTGAGCTTGGGGTGCACCGGCAGTACCTGTTCATGCTCGACATGCGCTTCCACCGGCGATGCACCAGGTGGAAGCGCCAATGCAGCAACCGCCCCGGTATTATGTTGGAGTGTGGTGACAGGCAGGCCGGCCATCTCCAGCATCGCGCTGATGGGGCTGCCTGCATCCTCGCCCTGGAATTCATTGAATTGCCACTGCCGCGCCAGCATCCAGAGAGGATCGGCCACGCGAGCCTGCAGACTCTCGGAAACGTCATCGCTGGTGGGCAGCGGTTCGAGCCGCGACCAGGTGGTATGCGATGGATCAGGTCTTGCGACGAGCGGCGTCCCGGCGGTGATTTTAGCGGCGGATGCGGAGATTTTCATTGCGCTGTCCTCATGATGTACATCATTCGCTCCCGGTCATCAGTGTCGTACCCGCCGCCATCGTGACGGTACCGCTGCCCACGCTGGTGGCCACGCGCAGCAGATCGAGATTCTTTGCCAGCATCACGCTGAAATCAACCGACGGCACGTCCTGCTTGAAATTGTTGGACAGGAAAATGCCGGGCAGTATCAGCCCCAATCCCTGCAAATCCTGGGGCCGTACCGCACGCAAGCGGGCCAGCGACATCGCTTCGTTCACCACGCCGAGCAGCTCGTCCAGCGTCCAGTTCTCCGACGCCGGATCAGCGGGCACTGCCATCAGAATGCTTTGCGGAGGACGCGCGCCGGGCGCATCGAAGTGGAAGCCAAGCCCCGTGGTTTCCTTATCGGACGGGATCGACTCCATCCACTCGTCGACGAAAAGTCCCGCCATTGCCGCATCGGCGTCCAGCGTAGCCAGCGCGCCGGGAGCGTGGGCCGCCACGGCCACCACCCCGCGCAAATCCTGTCCGGTCGCCGGTGGCAATGCGGCCCAGTGCGCCGCCGCATCACGTGGAAACTGCATCAGCTTGAAGTCCAGCGTATCGCCCTCATAGCCAGTCGCCGCGCCCAGCGCTTCCGCGGCCGTGAGTGCGTCGGACAGCATGCCGGTGGCTTCGCGCACACATGCCAGCTTCGGCAACCACCCCGCGACCGCAGCATCATCGTTGCCGAGGTCTACCTTGGCCAGCAGCGTATCGCGGTCGCCAAGCGTTGCCTGGGCCTCGACCGCAAAGGCGCCCAGCGTAAACATCGGCAGCACCGGGAAGGCTTTGCCCATGATGGAATGAATGCGGTCCAGCGCTGCCTGCACCTGTCCGCCAAATCCCTCGGAAACCGTGGCTTCCTGCGCCGTTTTGATTCGCGCGCTCATCTCGTCGCGCAAAGCGCGGACTCGCGCCACCGCGCGGGCCGCCGTATCGCCGGGCGCCACCTGCTCGCCCTGCACGTCGGCCGTGGGCGAGACCGCAACCGCGTTGCTTGCCAAGGCGCTCCGCCAACCCAGCACATAGGCTTTCGCAAGGGCTGCCTGTGCAGCGGTGAATAGCGCCTGTGTGCCGGGCGCAACAGGATCAAGCGTCGATAGGTCCTCGGGGGCAAGGTCACTGACCGCATCGAGTGCCGCCAATGCATCGGCTGCCTGTGCATCGGCGATGGCAAGCCGCCCTTGTAACTCCGGCAAATCCACTCCCGCGAATTCGCCGTCGTCCTGCGTCGCATCTGACTCGACCCCGTCGCGGGCCTGAACCATGTCCATACGGCGCAGCGGCCTGGATTTATCCACCAGCCGCCGCAATACCCATGCAAACGACTCGAATGCGACCAGGCCGATGTGGTCAGCCTGCATCGCGTCGGCCTGCAGCACAACCGCCATCTGGTCAGCATCGCCGCCCACCTCCGCGCGCAGCTTGGCACCCAACAGCGTGCCCAGACGCTCCTGCACGCCGCTGTGCCCACCGCCCTGCTGCGCTTCGCTCTGCAGCACGAGCGCCAGCGGCGAGAGTCCCAGCTCGGCGATACCGGCGCTCAGCGTTTTGCCGGTATCCGTCCACGGATCGCCGGGGCTGGCGGGTGGGGCAAATACCTTGGCGACGAACTCGTAGCGCGCCGGATCACCCAGCAAGCGGGCGAGCCAGGCATTCAGACGTGGCTCCATGCGGGCGGAAATTTCGTCATCCGCCACGCCAGCCCAATCGCCAGGCGCTGTGGATTGCAATGCCACCACCACCCGCTGCGTGTAACCTCGCGTGGAATGCGGCGTCTCCACCACACGCGTTTCAGGGGGCCGCATCTGTTTATCGAGTGTCATCATCGCCGCACCCGCACCTTCCATATTACCGCCCACCATCTGGTATACGCTCTCGGAAATCAGCAGATCCGACACCGAATCCATCTGATCCAGCAGATCGTCAATGACATCGGCAATTGCCCCGCCTTGCTGCGTCAGCGCGGCCGGTACGCCAGTCACCGCAAAAGCAGCCTTATTGTTGCGGTAGACGTCCATCATGCGCACGCCATCGACCACATCGCGCGCGGCGATTTCTTCTTTCGCCTCGTCCCCGCTGCTACTGCCTGCGGGCCGCAGTGGGAACGCGCGACGGAACTCGAGAATGTGCTGCGGCAAATCCTTGTCGCGCAATCCTCGCTCGAAACGATAGCCCAATAGCGCCGCCATCGACTGCCCGTTCGCCAGGCCTTCAAGCAGCCGCTTCGCCCGTTTGACACGGTGCGAACGCAGGTCGATGTCGAAGGCGCTGCCGGCCGCCTGGCGGTTTGCCAGAAAACCGCTGCGCAAAACGGCCACGGCGGCGGCTTGCTGTAATGAGGGTGCGTGCACGTAGCCCAGGCTGTCGAGCGACTGGCTCGGGCGCTGGGACGAGTCGGGCAGCAGGTCCTCCACGATTCCGAAAGCACCGATGTGAATACCTTCGGGCTTGGACTCGCGCATGGCGTCGAGCCGGCGGGTGGCATGAGAAGTGATCCATGCGTCGAGACGGTGAGCGAACAGATCGAGCGTGGTACGGAACGCTTGCTGCAACTCGCCCGCGGTACGGTCTTTGAGAAAGGCCAGGCTATCATTGAAACTGGCAATGTTGCGCATGTGCTCAGGCCATAGCTGTGCCGCCATGCCGAGCTTGGAACCGATGAACTCTTCCACCGACAACTGGCCGGTGGTGCCGGAGAGTTTAAGACCCAACACAGCTCGCGCGTTGTTGACGTCGATCTGGTCGCCTACCAGCGTGCCGCTGTCCACACCGATGTATTCGGCGGTACGAAAGCGTTTTGCCTGATTTTTCAGTTCCACGCTTAAGCTGCCGATGGTTTGCAGGTGCCCGTAAAACAGATCATGGCCGGACTGCAGCACCTCTTCGTCGGCCGCAAAACCCAGCATCGCCTCGAGCAGCGACTCTCCGTTCTGCATCGCCGCGAGCGGCGAGCGGATATTGCTGGTGGCCTGAGTCAGCAACTGCAACAACGTTGCGATGTAGTTGCGCTTGAGCATGACGGCGCCATCGAGTTCGCGCTGCGGCTGGTCGGGGTCGCGCTGCACCCAGGGCACGGCATCCATGGCGTGCGGCTTCGGGCGCACGGCGCACAGGGAGAGGAATGGAATCTTGGTTTCAAATAACTGCTGATCGAGCAGGTCGGCGATCAGTCCACGCAGCATCAGGCCCTGAAACTGGGCAAAAGGCGCGATGTCAGGATAATTGGCAATCGTCGCCGGACCGGCAACTTCCCAGTAGCGTTTTGCGGTTGCCCAGGGTTGCATCGCCAGTACCTGATGCAGATTCTCGGCACTCGGGTCGCGCAAGGTGGGGACGCGTGGAATCGCGCTGTCCCAGAAATTGCGGAACCATTGTTCGGCCTGCGTCAGCTCACGCTCCAGCGGGGAATTGGCGGGCGGCACATAGTTGCGCGCGGTCACCGGCAGGATGCCATAGGGCTGCTTGCCCACGCGTAGCGCCGACAACGGGCCTCCCGCGCGCAGGTAGCGCACCGCCCAGGCGCGCAGCTGTTCGTTCGCGGCGTCGTCGATCAAACTGTTGGCGCTGGATAGCGGGTTCCAGAAATAACGCAGCGTATAACCGAGCGTGGCGTTCCATAGCGCGTTGAGCATGTGCCCCGCGGTGGCGCCCTCGACCAGATCGGCGCCCGGAATGATGCCGGCGTCAAACACTTCAGCTGGCAGTCCCAGCAGGTGCTGCAGACGCGCACCGGCACTCGCGAGTTCAACCGCCGCGGCAGCGGCTCGTGCATCGGCATTCTCCGGGTGCAGCTCGGCCGCGACATCGGCACCGTTGGCCGCGAAGCCGGCGCGCGTACTTGCGGTATTGTTGGTCGGCGTACCCTGGGCCACGAACTTCAAGCCGCCACTGTGTTGATGGTTATCGAGCAGCGTAGCGATGAGAGCGGCCGCCGAATCGGGCGTCTGCGTCCAGTCGACACCCAGCACGATCAGGCGATCGATGCGGTCACGCATTTTCGCACCGGCCTTCAAATCCGCCTGGGTAATACTGATGGCCATGCCGGCATCGAGCGCTGCCGGGTAATTGACCATCCACGCGCGATCGCCGCCAAAGGGATCATGCTGCGCCGGATCATCGACGAGTAATGGGTCAAATGCCGGTGACATCGGTAGCAGATCGGCCACCGGCTGGCCCCACTTGCGAAACACCTCGCGGCCTCCCGCCTGGCCGATGACGACAAAGCGATCCGGCAGGGCGGTGGCGTAAACCGTCGCCGTATCGGTGTTCGCAAGGGGAATCGACCCGTCGTCGAACACCGGTGCCACCGGCTCGCCATTCGGTGCGTGGCCGATCTGCGCGACGTTGCTGGGTGTCGTGCTGCGCACGATCCACGCGGCACGCGCGGGCGGGTAGATACGCACAATCTGTTTCCAGGGTGACTCCGCATCCTGCGGCTCGGCAAAACGCTGCGTCCAGTAACGCTTGCCTTCGCTTACCTCCGCAGGCGTCAGGCCCGGCTCATGCCCAAAGGCATGAATGGCATCCGGGTAGATGCGCACCATCAGCAGCGAAGCGTCATCGGTGTAGCGCGTCTGTACCGCCACCGGCAACAACATCACCGGATGTGCTGACGACAAGGCTTGCACCAGCACCGCTGGATCGCGCTGCGCCAGCAACCGCTGCGACAGCTCCGTAAGCCCGGCTAGACGCTCGGCCGTGCCGGACAATGCGTCTCGCGCTTTTCCCTGCAAGGTTTGCACCGTGCGTTGCTGGCGTCTTACCAACTGTTCGGCAGCGCCGCTGCGCAGCAAGTCGTCAAGGCCGGCTTGTGCCTGCTTAAGCTTTACGCCCGCATTGCGTTGCGTGTCGCGTTGCCGGGCCAGTTCGCCGCGGGCACGCTGGATGGCATCGAGATTCAAATTCAATAGCGGCATGAGGTCTCCTCAGGTCTTCAGGTCGGATCCGATGAAATATGCGCGAAACGGCTGTTGCAGCAACGCCTTCGCGATTTCGGCCGCTGTGGGTGTAGTGGTCAGCGTGGGAAACGAGGCAAACGGCTTGTTCGGCACCTGCACCAGGTTCGCCACGCTGGTGAAAGCACCCGGCTGCACGTCCACGTTTGTCCACGACAAGGCCTTGTAAGGGTTGTAGTTCTTGTAGAGCGGCGCAGCAACGTTGGCTTCCAGTTTCACCAGCGTGTCGAGCAATACCGCGCGCCGCTTGAGCCCTGGCTGGCCGGTGACAGGCTCCGCGACGTCGAAGCCGAAGCGCGGCTCGGTCATTTGCTCTTCGAGTACGAAGCACCATTTCTCTATCTGGTCATGGTCGATGTCAAAACCGAAGAAAGTAATGTCTTCACCGATCATCCCGGAGAACACCGGCAACTCGACCGCGCCGTCAGGCCGCTGGCCCGCCGCATCTTTCAGCAGCGTATCGGCGCCACTGGTCTTCTTCCACGCATAGACCGCTGTGTTCGGATAGCGCCGCAACAACTGGCCGCGCACCAGCAGCGCCACCCGGTCGGGGTCGCCGGCGATGGGGTCGACGCGATTGCCCAGCGGCTGCGCGCCCCAGAGATGCATCGGCTGCATATCGTCGAGCGGGATCAACGGATAAGCCGGTGCCGGACCCAATAACTGGCGTCCCCAGAAGCGCTGAAAAGGCGTACCGCGCAGATCGGTGGGAAAGCCGCGCCACAGCAATTCGCGGTTCATCTCGAAATTGGCGCCGGCCATGAAGCTGTCGATGAAATGCTGGTTCACTCGCACCAGCATCACCAGATCTTGCGGAATATCATCCACACCGGGCATGAAGGCATTCTTGTCGTATTTCGCGAGGCGCTCGTACAAGGCTTCCGGGAGCTTGGGCCAGGCCATCACACGATCGAACAGCGCGGGAATCATGAAGCGCTGGCGAGCCAGCGCATCGGTCAACGACAGGTGCGCGGCGACAAACTCATTAGTGGTATTGACTGCCAGGTTGGACACCGAAACCATGGAAGCAAGCCGCGCGGATAGTGTTGCTTCGGGTTGGGTGCGCAAGCGGATGATAGCCGCCGCCCCCGTCATGCCGAAATCCACCGGCTTCACCACTACGCGGCTCACCGCATACGCATCACGCCAGGCATTTTGCGTGCCGCGCGTAGCCACCGCATAGCGCTGCAGCACATCGCGGTCACGCAGCACCGTGGGCATGGTCAGCGAGACTGTTGGCAACACCCGCCCAGCGGCTGGCCTGCCGGCAAATTCGAAATTTTCATTGAGTGCAAAATTAAGCAGCGCGGCACCGGGGCTCGACACCAATGCATTCACCGGCAAGGCAGCGAACACCCCCGCAGTGTCGAACTTGCGGATGTCGGCCATCCGCACATTACCGAGCTTGATGCCGGCCAATGGCAGCCCCGCATCCGGAGTCCTGATTTCGCGGCGTAAGCGGTCGAATGCGCGCATAACCGGCTTGTCCAGCCGTACCCCGCCGCTGCGCGCATCCAGGCTCACCGTGCTGAACTGCAGGCGGCCCGACTCGCGACGCGCCTCGATCAAAATACCCTCAACCCCACGCCCGCCCAACGCCTGGATCGAATTGGACACCACTATCCAGTCGGTCGATTGCACCGTCGGCGCACTGGCGGCCAATAAGCCGAAACGCTCGACATGCAGGTCGGTAAAAACGCCCTGGCCCGTGCGAATCTTCAGTTCGGGCACACCGCTGCGTTTCAGCAAATCCGCACTCTGCCCCGCGGCGGCAGTGATCTGCTTCACCTGGTCCACCGTAAACCGCCGGCCCAGACCGGACGCGCTGAGATCGAGCTCTCTCCCCGGTGCGCCGCCCAGGTTGACGGTATCGAATGCCTTGGTGCTCAGGATACCGTCGGGCAAGAACGCGTTGACGCTGAAAGCAGCTGGTTTCTTGCTCGCTTGGGCCATGACACCCACATAGCGCGCGGTCTGCGTGGGAAGTGCTTCAAGGCTGCGAGTCAGGCGCGAAGCCATGCGCAGCGAACGGCGCGCCGGGCTGATGGCCCGGCGAAGTGCGGTGTCTACCATTGCGGCGGGCAGGCTGGAACGGTCGATCTGGCCACCAAGAGAACCGGTTTGCCCGCCGATTTTAAACCCGGTGCCATCGCCCGCCAGCGCCTCGATGCGCGGCAGCGCCGGCCCCATCACCTGCAACAACCGCTCGGGCGCCAGCACATCGAAATGCTTGGCCTTGAGCGCCCGCTGCGCCTCAATCGCCAGGCGCGTCAAATTAAAACGCATCTCGGCATCCAGGATGGTGCCGATCTGGTCCCAGGCCGCGTCGACAAATGACTCCTGATTTTGCCGCACCACTTCCGCCCCGTAGCCAGCCGCGCCGCGATAGCGCGGGTTGAGGTTCAGATCGGCCACCCAATGCTTGCCAAATTCCGTCTTGGCCGCCTGATGCTTCCTGGCATGCCACGCGCCGACCATCGGCGGCTTGACTTCGAGGCGGCGTCCCGCCGCGTTGGTACTGCCGTTACCGACCGGGTTGACGACATTTTCCTGCGGCGTGTTGACAATGATGGCGAGGCTGTCAGCCTGTGTCCCGTTCGGCGGCGCGCCCGGCGTATAGCTCAGCGGCACCAGCGCGCCTTCCATCGTCGCCTCGAGACCTGGCGTGGAGCCGTTGAGCAGGTCATCAACGCGCATGGGTGCGGTCCCCACCTCGGCAAGCGCATCACCTACCGGCGTGTTCTTGTAGGCGCTGGGGGTGCGCAGACGGCGCGCCAGCGACTCGAAGTCGCCGGCGGGACCGGTGGAAAATTCCCAGTGGAAATACACCGGCAGCAACACGTCGGCGGCCACGTTTGTATCCCATGCGGGGCCAAGCGTCGCCATGCCTGCCGGATTGGCTTCGGCCAGGCCAAGGCCGCGCAGCCGCCCCGGCTCGAACGCCGGTACCACGCAGGCAACGTAATCCTTGTTGGGCTCCAGCCGGCGCGGGCATACCAGGCGCGACACGTTGCTCGCCGGATCATGCTGCAAGTCCGCCTGGATGCCCGTATTGTCGACCGCCTTGCTGACAACCTGTGCATGTGACCACGACCACGATTCACCGAGCCCCGGCAACTCGCTCTTCACATCCGCGCCCGTGATACGTATGGTCGGCAGTGGACCGTTTGACGGCATTTTTGGAACGCCTGTCCGGGCACGATCAAGTACCACCAGCACCAGCCAGGGACGCAGCCGGTCATCCGCATTGGCCTGTGCGGGCGTAAGCATCCAGGGGAAATCGGGCGGGTCGAAATCGACGATGGCAAGGTAGTTCGGCTCGAAGTTGCGCGCATGCGGCTTGGGATCGGTGCGCAGCACCAGTCGTGTGTCGATGCCGATTACATCGCCCGGACCGTGCAAGACCATCTGCAGTGGATTGATCTGGGTACCGGCATTGGGTCCGGCCAGCGTTACCCCCACTGGCGCGCTGGCGCGGGCTGGCAGCAACGGCTGGGCACCAAGGTTATCGGGGTTGCCTAGCGCGACGGTCAGGCCGCGCCGCACCCACGGCAGGAACTGGTAGGAAACAGCCATATGATGTTCTCCTATTCTTCTTCAGCGTTCATCAGCGCGTCGGCTCAAAATATCTGCACGGTCTCGAATGCTTCAACCACTTGCAGGCCTGCACCGCTGCCCTGTGCATAATCCTGTGCATGCCAGTACGAATGCGTGGCGGCGCCGGTGAGTGCCGCGCCCTTCATCGTACCTGCTGCCAGGTCTATTGTTTGGAGCGGCGGCGGATTGACATTGATCTTTACCTCTACCGCGGGCTTGAGCTTGGCCGGGCGCCGCAGGTCGGAGCGATTCGCCGCGCCGAGCGACTTTGCCCAGGTCATGTGTCCGGTTTCGGTGAGCGCCGCATAGGACAATAGCGATTTGACCGCCGGGGTGGAAAGATTCACCTCTTCATAGTCGAACACGTCGGCCACCGCAACGCCGAAGAGATAGTCGCGCTGGCCAACTTCGAAGCCGGCTTCGAACCGATCGAACGAAGGCTTGGCAAAAGTTTCGTCTTCAGTCAGCTCGAGAAATTGCGCGGCTGAAAAATTGTCGTCCAGCTTGCGATCGGCTACCTTGGTAATAACGCCAAACACGATCTGGTCAATGGCGATTTGCGTTTCGCCATCGATGCCGTCCGTGCCCAGCTTGGCCAGTTTCTTGGCCAGCGGCATGCGCTTTTGCACGAACTGAAGCACCGCGTTCGGATGCGCCAGAATGCCGGTGTCATCAGGTGGCTTCGCGAAGGCGGCAAACGCATCCTCCGCCTGGGGAAGTTGCGCGGACCAATTGCCGGCCTTCTCCAGCTCGATCTTGAGTTCCGCCGCCAGCGACAAGCGGCGCACCGTAGTAGCGCGGTCTTCACCCCAGCTCTCATCGACGTGGAAACTGAAATCGGGCAATGGCCAGGGTGTATGGATTTCGGCACGCCCGACAATATGCCACCGGCCCGGTCCGGCGAACAGGCCGTAGATATCCACGCTCGCGAAATCGATGCCAAACACTTCAACGCCTGCCCAGACGTGCAGATCCACCTCGAAGCGGAATTTCGGAACGATGTAGATGATGGCATCGAATTCGAAGCCGCCCTCGAAGCTCGCAATGCCTATATCGCCCCAGACGCGCATCGACGAGCCGCCTTGCACGGTGGCCGAGGTGACGGCAAAGTAGCCGCGAAATTGCATGCCAACGATACCGATGGATAGATCCGCGCCAATGCGCTGGAACGGCGAGGGCAAGCCGGGCGGCAGATCAGTGAAACGCGGGTGGAATCCCCCGGCGCTGATCAGGAAGCTGGGCTTGTCGCCAAAGATTGCACGAAAGGCGAACTGCCCGGTGAGCGAGATGAACACCACGCGCGAATCGCGCAGCACGCCATCGAACCAGATCTTCAGCGGGTCGAACACGATACCGCCGGCAAAATCGACCTGGAGCCGCAGGAGGGCGAGCGACTTGTCCACCAGCGGCGGCAACTGTACGATCACCTGGCCAACAAAGACAATCTGGCTCGCTTCGATCAGCACGCCCACGCGCGCCGTCACCAGGCTCGGTGTCCCCCACCCCAGCTCGAGCATCGGTCCGATGACAAAACCACCCGCCTTGAACGGAAAAATGGTCCGCAGCTGGTTGATGATCTGCGGCGCATTGGCGATAGGATTTTGCGGAAACAGGAAACTGTCGAGCGACCCGCTGGCGAGTCCCTGCGACAGCGTATCGACGCTTACGGTGTGTTGCACGCCCAGCAGTCCGCCAACACCGGTAAGCGTAAAGCCAAAGCCAAGTTGAATTGGCGGCAGTTGCGCCGTGATGATGAGTAACAGCGACCATCCCCCCGGATTTTTGGTGGACAGGAGCCCGATGGCCTTGACCCCGATGGTGGCGATACGGATGTCGAGAATGCCGCCATACTCGCCGTGTTCGGGGTCGAACAGAAGAAAACCGCCGCCCTTGACAATGCCTGCATCGATGCCGAGCCCCACACCTGAAGGCGGCTTGAGGTCATATTTCGGCGCTACCCCGCCGGCGAGCAGGTTATCCAGCCTGAGCAGCGTCCCGAGCCGGTCGATGGAACCGGAAAACGGGCCGATCAGCACCTGGAACGACCCCGACAGCTCGATGTCGATCTTGTTCAGGTTGTCCGCCTTCGTCATTTCGAAGGTGAGGAACGGGATCTGCACCGGGCTGTTCGGAATCTTCTCCAGCGGAATCGTAGCCTTGAGGCCGGTCCCGTCCTTCAGCCTCAACCCGCCGCCCACATCCGCGATCAGGCCAAAAGTCAGTGCCACCTCGATGGCATCACCGAGTATTGCGCCAAGGAACGGGTCATCGCCGATCTTGAGCACCAGCTTGCTGTCTTTCAGGTCGAATTCAACCTTGGGGTCCAGCTTCTTCAACGTAAAACCGCCCGACAACTCCCCTATCGAGAAGTGAGTACTGTCCTTGTTGCCGAGGATCAACGGTTCAACACTGCTTGCGCGCTTGAATAAAATGCCGATTTCGGCGGTACCGGTCAGCTTGGGCGGCGAGATACTCGCCGGCAGCGGCACCAGGGCGGGCAAATCGAATTGCACCTGCATGCCACCATCGGCTTTGAACTCGATCTGGAACGCGGTGCCCGCGCCACCCCCGGCCTTGACTTTCGTCAGCAGCGCGGCATACAGCGTCTGGGGGCCTTCGAAACCCAGCTTCGCCTCGAGCTGGCCCGGAATGAGCTGGTAAGTTTTTGTCGCGAGCGCGGGTACGGGAATCGCTCCGCCGGGAACCGTCCAGCCCTTTGAATCCGAAAGGTTGGGCGCACTGAAAGACCGGTCGAGGATGGTGCCCACCGCCATGATCACGAGGCCGAGAATCATCTGCGGCTCAGCCACTTGCGCGTCTGACAGGGCATTGCTCGCGGGATCCTGCCCCTTGATCAGGTACACCAGGCGGCGCGCCGGCGGCCTGGCATCCGGTTCATCGGCGTCACCGCTCAGGATCAGCAGCAACTTGCCGATGGAATAGGCGCTCGGCGGCTTGCCAGGGTCCGCTGAAACGATACGATTGATTTGCCGGATGACCTTCGACAGATCGTCAAGGCCCAGATTACCATTACCGACATCGGACAGCAGTTCGCCGACCGTTTTCAACGCCGCCAGCGTTTCACCGGTGACCAGTGCCGCAATGGCGAGCGATTCCGCCTCCGCGCGTGTCGCAGCAAATGCCTCCGGATCGATCGTCGCCGCAGTCTTGCTCAGCTCGAGACCGAGCCGGGTGCGCAAGGCGTCAGCCAGGGGCGCCGCGAGCGCTACCGGCCCCGTGGCCGGAATATCAGCTTCCAGCGCTGCCACCGTGGTTTGAAACCACTTGAATACCCGCAGAAATACCTTGTCGGAAGTACCGGCCATGTAGCCTCCCCCTATCTGATTATTATGCGGCTACTGCCCGAAGTCTGTGCAGTTACCTGCATCCTGCCTAGTTTTGCCTCTACCTGACTGGAGAACGCGAGTGCCTTGGCTAAGCGCTCTCATCGCGCAACCCAGCCTTTTCTTTTTAGCAGAAAAAAACAGAAAATCCAGTTATGCATGAGTTATTTTGGATACGCATTGATCTGAGCACCTACGCCGGCCTCTCGTCGCTGGAAAACGGCCGCTATATCGCTTTTTACCATCGATACATGTTTTATGGCGGGTTGAACTAGGATAGCTAACATAACGCGGTCTTTTACAATAGCCGACACAGTGATATCTGCGCACCCTAAGCCCTGAAGCGTTTGAACGCGCCTTATTATGAGACCATGATGTGTCTACCATTCCGGAGAGAATTCACCATTTTCAGTTTCTAATACAAATTGAAATAAGAGGGTTCAGTCAGGCCCCCGAAGAATTCGTGGGATCAACCGGAGGTATAGGAATGATCGGGACGCCAGGGGGGAGAAAGGGGTGCGCCGCCGGTGATCGCACTAAAGAACAACGACTGGACTGCATAAGCGCTTGGAACAGATATAGCTACATTGATGGTAGGGGCAGAGCCGGAGAGGAGCTATCCGGATGTGTCGTTTTCTTCATCGAGCACCTGGTTGACGGTGAATTGCATGAGAGTCGTCTGCACCAGGTCATTGTTGGTGAGTACCATCGCGGTCAGGGGATCCTAGGACTAGCCACTAACTCGGCCATTCCCGCTCCATTCGGGCCCGTGATAAAAATACTGCCTGAGATTCCCACCACCTGCCCGGCAGCATTGATTGCTGTCGCCTCGCTGAAATATCCATAATCCAGGGTGCCGAGATCGGTCATCCCCACACCGTTTGGGCCTGTAATGAAAGCGCGGGCATTACCATTTGCGATCATCCCATACCCGGCTACCTACCGCTTTCGTTAATATCCCGGTCGACGGTCTAAGATCGCCCCAAATTACCGAGATAGGTTACTTGCCGCCAGGATTAACGATGGCTAAGGAGAAATAGTCGGCGAAGGCTGGGATCGTCAATCCAAAGCCAGCGCTGAGGGCTGCGACCAAGGCGAGATTGCGAGTTCCAGAGATGGAGACGACTTTCTCCGGTAAAAGATCAGGAGTCGGATTCGTTTGGCCATGTAGATGCTAAAGACATTTAGGATATCAACATAGAGTATCGGCATATCACCATTTCTGCCTACTCATGCCCTTCCTTTTGGCACTTCTTTCGGGGACGCGTTGCAGATGCAATCAACCCCAGGCCAAACCAGCAAAGCTATCATCAATGCCGTGGATAAATTTCCTGATTTTGTTTTCATGATAGCTATGAACCAGATAGGAGGAGAGTAAATTTATCCTAGCTCAGATAATGCTATAGGCATACTGAGGGAACCCTTGATTTCATAGTAAAGGAAACTATTAGCGATAGAAATAACCAACCAGCAATTCTATGGCAAACAGCGAGACGGTCACCCCTAATACCGTGCGGTGGTAATTGATTATCATATTAGAAGTCCAGCACGAGCCGCCAAAGTATATTGGGACAGTGTGCCCATAAGTTTGGGATAGCCTGCATAGTCTCGCTCGATAATCAGGCCCATCATATCCTCTGTGGTTTCCCTGTTAATAGAGCGGCCAGATGTGAGTGGTCTAGTTTATAGACACAGGCATGAACAACGAAGAGTCGATATAAATTTACTAGGGAACCACGGGCGCGGCAAGTCTGGAATAGCGTAAGAACTTACACGTTTCCAAAGCTTGGGTAAGAGTCTTACCTGGCAGGTTTTTACATCCAGTTAGCTTGTCGAACCGGGTCGCAAAAAGCACCAGGTGGTTGATGGTGTTTTGTAATTATAACTGTCCTTCTTTTCATATAACTTGGAGATAGCATGTCTACTTTGTTCACGATTAATATACAAAATAACAGCAGTTCCTTTCAAAACTTCTATGTCTTTCAGCAACCTGCACTCTACGTAGGAGGTCAGCAGGTGTATTCGAATAGCTTGTGGAGTCAGGGTGTGCTGCCCAGCAGTACAGGGGGGTCTTCCGCAACATTTATGATGCTTCAGCAGTTCTATGCCGGTGTTCAGCAGCAAATAACCCCCCCTGCAGTCGGAGGGGTTTCTGGATACTCATCTGCGATTCAAGCGATAGGCTTAACACCCGCAGCAGGTGGTTCCCCAACGAATAACACGACGAGCATGATCATATCCCCAGGATTAGGATTGACGCCACCTGTAAGCACAACTGGTCCTCAAACTGGTGCTTACCGGATTATCACCCCCACCTTTAATCCTACCGTAACTCCATACAATGCAGGAGCAGCATCTCAATCCCCGTCGGGTATAGTGACTCTTTCCAATTTCGTCGTTGCCCAGCCAAATCAAAACATAGATTGTCAGCCTGTACTACAGTTTTATGTACAGACTGGGACTTACACACCGGGTATGGTTATTAATTTTTCGACTTCTTCAGTAAATGCCGCCCTGTGCAATGCAACTACAGGATTCGTGACATTTAATGTTAGTTACAATGTGGATGGTACCTGGTCTGTGACGCCATCAGCTGCGACAAAAGTAATGGGGCAACCCCGAACCCAGGCACAGGTCCATCCTGCGATACCTTCGCTCTCCGCAGATGCGGCAAACAATGCAGAGATCAAGAATGAAGCCGGAACAGCGGTGATATGTACAGGTTACGCCGCTAACTTTAATGCGCCTGTCACAGTTCAAGCTCTGAGCAACCCCGGTGTTATCCATCTCCATAATGAGTATCAGGTTGGTCCCGCCGGTGGTCCTTATACCGGACGCATGTGCACAAATATAGCGGGGAATATTGCTACATTCGTGTAGCCGTTGAGGTCCGGAATCTTCTATCGGATGCCAAAACAAAGAGGGACCCGATTAACCCGATTAGGTCTCTCTTTGTTCATTAAACAATGTTCGAAAACGGTAACTTTAGAAGCTTGAACGAAGAGTTGATCGAGTAACTTTTTTTGAATTCATGTTGTTCTTCAGGCGACGATGCGGCGAGCTTCGGGTACTTGCAGAATATAGCTACTTGCAAAGATGGTAGTGCGCAAACACTTCCCCTATGCATCCGGCAAAAGACTGAAGAGATTGAGACAGTCTGCCAATAAGTTTGGGATGGCCTGTATGGTTTCGCTCGATAATCACGCCCATCATATCTCTGTAGCAATGTTGATGGAACGGACTAATGCAGTAATCAAGTTAATGCAAGCACGTGCATGGCCCCGGGGCACATCTCCCATTCCTCCGCATCCGAGAATAATACAACTTCATATATTGGTTTGCTGGGATGTCGACAGATACGTAGTTTCCGAATCGATCTGAATTCATCATTTACCTGTACACGTGGAACCATTCAGATGAACTCGACGATCCGGTTCCTTGTTCCCGCGGCCATTCGTGCACGCCCTCGCATAACACATCGTGCAGGCCACTTCGCGTTATCCCTTTGAAGGAACCACAGAGCCTTCATTTTTAATTTATGAAAGGCATAGGAGTTGAGATGACCAACGCCGCTCACCGATTGCTGGATCCGACAGCCCGGAGCGTTAAATATATTTTACTGCGACTGCCCCATGCAATAAAAATACCTCCATTGTGCCGTCCCGAGCTCGGGTGTACTGTGATATCAGATCAAATGTTTCATGATCAATCTTTGAACGCACGATGGCTGTTTATCAATCCGCAATGGCCGATATTTAAGGAATTACAGGCAGAGACGGCTGCCTGTACTCTCATAGCCCTTCTTGCGGAGCCACTGGTTCGAAGAGACCGTACGCCTTCTGTTAATATCCCGGATAGACGGCGGGGAGACAGACGGCGGGGTGATCTTGCCGTCGTCAAGGAGTTTATTGATAAGTCGTTAGCCTTGGAGTCCTTGGATGTGGCATTAATCGGGCATCAATTTGGTATGTCACGTTCATCTATTTACCGGCTGTTCGAGTCGGAGGGAGGGTTGGCTAATTACATTCGCCGTCGTCGATTACTGCACGCATTCTCGTTATTAGTCTCACCACCACCCGAAGGCCGCCTGCGTATCCTTGACGTCGCAGTCGAATGCGGATTCAGTAGCGATATGGTTTTCGCGCGAGCTTTTCGAAAAATGTTTTCGTTGACCCCAAGCGCAGTGCGTTCGATGGCCGCGCTACAAACGCCAGAGCCTGGTGATCTGTTGACGAAGCTTCAGAGCAGTTCCATGGCTGGCATGTGCGATCTTTCGCATATCCTTGGACTTTCCCCGAAACGGTAGACATTCCGGGAGGAAATCCATCCAGTCCAGTCGTTGCCACCACGGGAGGTTCTGATTTCCAGCGTTAAGTTTGGAAGTTGACCGCTCATTTAATAGATCAGTGTTGTGATTAATAACAATATTTCGTATTATTTTACGCTCACCTTTTGGATGAGTCCGCTACAGGGCAGATTGCACGGTTTTTACGGCGCATGTCAGCGTTGCAATTCCTTGGAATGGCGCACCCCGGAGTGTGGCACGAGAGGAGCCCCGCGAAGCGGGGATCAGGCAGCGCAGGGGATGCCGTGACCGCGTTCCACGTGCATGGGGCGCCCGCATCCCGCTACGGGGTCACACCTTCCTGCGGAAGGCATTGCTCCGCCCTGCGCGGTCGCACCATTCCGCGTCGTTGCGCCTTGCTCTGCACCCCAAAAATCGCACGCTCCGCCCCGTCCAACTGCCGGATTTAGGATTATTCGATATTCCCGCGGACCGAACTACTAGCCACGATAAGTTGGCTCGGGCGCTCGGATTTGCGTGCATCGTAAGTGCTGGCTGCTGGAGCACTAGGGTGTGCTGGCGAAAACGGGAAAATCAATCGAGAGAAAGGTCATTTGACTACCATCATCGAATTTTCCTTTAAAATCTACTCACGATTTATGAGCATCACGAATCGTTGATGAAGGACGTTTCTTCAATCATAAGGAGCCAGCAAATGTCATACGTATACAAGGTAATTGACTCACCTATCGGCAAATTAAAGCTTGTTGCAAATGGATCAAGGCTCTCTGCAATTTTATGGGAAAACGACAAACCAAATCGAGTACGGCTTGGCTCGATTCACGAAGATAAAGATAACCCCATTCTGGCAGAGACGGAACGGCAACTGAATGAGTATTTCGCGGGAAAAAGAAACTGTTTTGAGCTTGAACTCGACTTTGCTGGAACCGAATTTCAAAAAAAGGTTTGGGAAACGCTGTTGACTATTCCGTTCGGAGAAACTCGCAGCTACGGGGAAATCGCGGTGCAAATTGGCAATGCCAAGGCAGTTCGCGCAGTGGGCGCTGCCACTGGAAAAAATCCGATCTCTATTATCACCCCTTGCCATCGCGTAATAGGTGCATCGGGTGATCTCACGGGATTTGCTGGTGGACTCAGGGTAAAGAAGATGTTGCTCACTTTAGAAAGTGGTGATACGTCGCAAACTGCAGTATGACTGATGATGACTTATCGAGAAGTATCCATGGGGTGCGTTTTTCATCTGGATCGGATGCGAGCGTGGCCGATATCGCCGTCGCGGGTGCGAAATAAGTGTTAACAGGCCCAAGCGTATAATCTCCTGGACCAAACCACTGACTTCACAACGAGTCGCACGCCTCGAACAGCTCCGCGTGGACACTCCAGACCATGTGCTTGCGCCTGTCATTATAGGTAACCCACCTTAGGTCGCGCCGGTAAGCGTCGTTATGTGGACTAGGTCCACCTTCTACTACACTGCCGATCCCGCCTATCGGGCGAAATCCTAACCGTTGCGCCAATCTACGAAGCGACTCCTCTGCTGTACCCAACTCAGTGCCGTACGCGCCATAGCCCAGCCAGTTGCTACGATCGACGAAGCGCTCGTCCTGATCGAAGGGGCTACTCAGTAGTAGCAGGCCACCGTCGTGTATTCGATGTCGCAGTGTACGGAGAAACGCTTCCAGGTTTGGCACGCGTTCAATCAGTGCCGAGCATACAATCCCGTCGAAGAGACGGAAGGGAAGGCACTGTTCGTCAGCGACCACGAAAACCACGTTGTTGCGAACAACAGAGGACACATCCACAACGATCTCTGCATCTCCTGCGTACTTTCCGGAAACCGTCGCCTCCCCCGCGCGAAATGAAACGCAGCGATGCCGTTGTATCGTTTTGGCAACTCGAATATGAGTTTCGGAGGAATCAGCACCTACGACAACTCGAGCCCTCCGCGCGAGCTCGTGGGAGAGTCTTCCCACCGAACACCCCAGGTCGAGCACTGTAGCGCCCGGTGGGAGTTTAGTGAAGAGCATCTCGGCCATGGACCGATAGTACATATTGTTTGCTGAGGACGAATAGAAACCCGTGGCATCGTGCAGATCGAGATGAGTGCGTGCTGCCTTGTCATCCGCGATCACGTCGCGAAAGTGGGTCTGAATATAGGCGCGCGCATACGCCTCGGAGTTATACCGTCCTCTGCCAAAGTCATCCTTTCTTCCGGCCGAATGAGGTAGTCCAGAAAAGAATCCTACACCATCCTCTACACAGAAGTTGCGTTTGCATCGCAAGCAATGAAGAACCCCGGCTTCGAATGTTGAGGTCATTTCAGGAGCCACCTCAATCTTACCTGTGTATGGCACAGCTTCGAGAGGGGGCGGATTGGGAGCGTCATTTACACAGACGGGACAGACTAAGTCACTGCCTATGAGATCCAAACGCATAGAGCTCTCCTGGGTGAAAAAGACATGGCAATGACGTTACTCCTCCCCGGGCAATGCACTTTCACCTAATAGTCCTGGGATTTGGGATCTCTGAAAATCCAAAATCTGGTGCGCGCATCCCTCACGCAGGGTGTCGCAAACCTTTCATATAGGCAATCGCTTGATCAAGTGCTTCTGGGATCTGCCCATCACTCGCATAGAAAAAATGCTTGGGCTCCTCAAGCATGAAAGTCCCACGAATGCCCATCGTTATGAAAGTGCTGTCTCGCGGCACCAAGACGACGGCCTTGCGAGCTAGGGTGGGGTCCGCGCAAACAACCCCATATTCCATCGCAACCGACGAAGACCCTGGTGTCAACAGAACAACTATATGTTCAGCGATATGCATAAGTGCATGCACGCGAAGAAACAGGTTCAGAATGTCACGTGCATGGGTCATGGAGGTCATACACTCAAGTCCGCTCAGCCGCAACCGATGGCAAACCATAACGGTGCGTTCAAAGGGCAGAATTGGCTGTTCCGTAGCCAAGCGCTCCAAAACCGCTGTAGGATTGTCGAAGAGACGAATTGCATAATCTGCTGGAAAGAATGCCCCCAATATAAGGACGCGAGGCCGGGGAGCAGTACGGATTCCGAATCGCCCTTGTAATGGGATTGGAGCGACGCGGGAAAATCGCTGACTATCAACACAATCACATAAATCGTACGTTTCTCCCTCAATGAAGGCTTCTAGACTGCTAGCGCTCCGTCCGTTCTCGAAACAAGGTTTATTGAAAACCCAAGCTAGATACCTGCTCGTGGTTTGTAATCCGTACGTATCGAGAACTGCCATGCTTTGATGTAGCAACGCCCTCCCACGGCTACCATCGGTGTACAGACTTAATTCACGAGAGAAAAGCGGATAAGCAAATGTACGCTCACCGACCGGAACATGAAAGTAGTAGCTTGGCGACATAATGTTACGGAGAATCGAATCGGCCAATCCACCCTTTAACATGGGATACTGATTCATAATGCCTTCGGGGGAGTGGTGCTCGCGTACAGGTTGTGCTCAGCAATATAGGCAATGAGCTCAGGAGTCAGTAGCGGAGTCGGTACTCCGCGAGTAAGCTGATCACGGACCTGCGTTGATGACGCGCCTCGAATTCGCGGCACAAACGATTGAACAGTGCACCGGGCTAGAGTGCTACAAACGATCGAATCTTCGTCGCGTAGGCACACAATGAGTTGCCGGACCACTTCAAGCGAGTGTTCTGGGAACTGTGCGACATACCATTCTAGGGTACTTGCGCCTAATATGAGGTAAACATCATCATCTGGATGCGCTTCTTCAATGGTGCGGTGAATATCCCACAATTCAGCCTTCTCAAACCGCTCGTTATCTTTTGCTGAGAATTGGGTGAGAACACCAGGGTACGCTCCAAAAAGCAAATCAATCATTTTCTGACGATGAACTAGATTGACCAAAGCCTTATATTTGACGAGCCGGTCAGCTACAACATAGACCAAATTTAAGCCAAACTCCTGCATTGCATCCTGCACGAGGAATAAATGTGCAAGGTGTGGCGGGTTGAAACTCCCCACGAACACACCGATTCGAGATCTCCGAGCCTCGCGCGAAGTAACAGCCATGGTTTCACCCAAAGCATTTCAAGGAAATTCTGCACCAGCAACGACCTTCCCGATATAGGCCGACCGTGGATGCATCACACCAGTCAGGCCACTTTTCTGCTGTTTGCGCTGCTCAGCGATATGAGCGCTCCAGCCCGCGATACGGGCACAGGCAAACACCGTCACCAGGAGGTCTGACGGCACCCCGACTGAACGCAAGACGAGTGCGGAGTAGTACTCCACATTCGTCAGCCATGGGTGTTCAGGTTTGTGATACCTAAGGAAACTGAGGATCCGCTGCTCAAGATGGTGTACTTTGGCATGCATCTCGGGGTCCAAGACCTGAAGCATACCCTTGAATATCTCGGATCGCGGATCTATGGTCTCATACACAGGATGACCGAATCCCATGAGTCGCAAACCTTTGGCTAGCTGATCACTGCACCACTTCTCGATATCCACAGCGCATAGAGCTTCATCGATTTGGTTCAATACAAGGGGTGGGGCTCCGCCATGTAGCGGCCCTTGAAGTGCGCAAATTGCACCTATAACAGCAGGATAGTAAGTGGCGCCTGTTGAGGCGATGACACGTGCGTTCAACGTAGAGGCATTCAGGGCATGCTCTGCCATCAAGACCATGTATGTATCCATAGCCTTTGCATGTTGCTCACTCGCTTTTTCACCGCTAAGCATATAGAGAAAATTTGCGGCATGACCAAGCTCTCGAACCGCTGGCAGAGGCTTTAGGCGCTGCCTGAGACGATGAACTGCCGCCGCGATCGAAGGTAACGTCGCAACGCAAGATATCATGGTCTCCAATTCTGACTTCGCATCATCCCAGATTGCGCCCTCAGCAGCCAATACCGCCTTAACCACGTCAATTGGACGTGAATGGGATGGGAAACAATTCAAGACAGTCTGGCTGAGCTCAGAAAGGCATCTACTGTCTACAAAACCGCGCCGGAAGTCCTCCCGCTCCCTTCCTCTTGACAGAGAACCGTGCAATAGTAGGTAAAATATATCCTCAAACTCTGCATCTCGTGCCAACTCCTGAATACCGACGCCCCGAATAAAAAGTCGTCCGGTCCTTCCATCGATTAGACTAAGCTCGGTCTGTGACGCGATCAACTTATCGAATTGTACTTTTGTTGCTCGCATAGATTTCTCAAAGGCATTGTGCGGATTCATCCGCAGGGTATTGCCCCCTTGGTTAACAGGCCCTAGAGCAAGTGCTTAACAGCATCCTGCTCGCTAATCAGCTCAGCTAATGTTCTCTCGATTCGATCTTGACTGAATTCATCGAATTCCAATCCTTCGACGACGGTGTACTTTCCTCCGCTGCAGGTAACCGGGTAGCCGAATACGACGTTCTTTGGAATGCCATATTCGCCGTTGCTCGGTACCCCCATCGTGACCCACCTACCCTGCGTGCCCATAACCCAGTCGCGCATGTGGTCGATTACTGCGGTTGCTGCACTACCGGCGCTTGATTGCCCCCGTGCTTCGATGATCGCCGCGCCCCGTTTGGCAACAGTAGGCAGGAATACATCCTTGTACCAAGCATCGTCGTTTATGATGCCTTTGACACTCTCGCCTTCCATGGAAGCAAACCGATAATCCGGGTACATCGTAGAACCATGATTGCCCCAGACAGCCAAATACTTGATTAAGGAAACAGGCTTACCCATCCTGATGGCGAGTTGACTGAGGGCACGATTGTGATCCAGCCGCAGCATGGCTGTGAAGTTCTCCCGAGGCAGGCTCGGCGCGCTCTGCATCGCAATCCAAGCATTTGTATTCGCTGGATTCCCAACGACTAGCACTTTGACATTCCGGCTCGCGACAGCGTCGAGTGCCTTACCTTGGGCGGTAAATATCTGTGCGTTGGCGGCTAGAAGTTCTGTTCGTTCCATACCCGGACCGCGCGGCCGGGAACCCACCAGAAGCGCATACTCAGTGTCCTTGAAGGCGATGGTAGGATCGCTATGGGCTTCCATCCCATAGAGCAGTGGAAAAGCGCAATCTTCCAGCTCCATCATTACCCCTTTTAGTGCTGCCTGGGCCTTCTCGTTCGGAAGTTCGAGCAATTGCAGTATAACCGGCTGATCTTTTCCTAACATCTCGCCACTGGCGATGCGATAAAGCAAAGCATAGCTCACTTGACCGGCAGCACCGGTGACGGCAATCCGAACTGGTTTCGTGCTCATTGCAGCTCCTGGTTGATACGATAGAAATCGGGTAACCTAGTTAAGATGAGGGACCAAGTTATAAATGATAACGTCCTTTATCATTCACAAATCCTAAAGGAGTGCCACATCCAGATAAACCTTCGCGTTAATAACTTACCTTCCGCCGCTGGCAGATTTCCCCATTTCGGCGGCCGACAAATTCTACAATTTTTGCGGGGGGCCGTGGTAATTCCCATGTCCCATCGCCTATTTTACGCACCGCCTCGAATGGCCGGCCATCGGTGTATGTTTCCAGTTCATCCAGACCGTTTGTGGTCACGGCTACAGTATTGCCGTTAATTTCCACTTTCAGTACCGTGCGCGGGATACCCGCAAGAAATCCGGCACAAAATGCAATCATTTCCCGATTCTCGTGGAGCAGGTCGTCGAGGGTCATTTCATAGGGAATTCCCGGAACGCCCAGATCCTCTATCGGCGTCCCATCGGCGGCACCGCTGCGAAGCGCGCGGCGAATAGCCACCGTGTAGCCGACATCGGCGGGCAGGCCTTCAAGTTCAAAAGGCGTACCCACCAAGGCCTCGCGAAGATCATAATGTGTCCAGACGTTGGCCCCCCCCGCGCCGCTGCCCTCCCCCACGCATACCAGTGTGCCTATCGCATTGTCGACAAAGCCTGCGGCGAATAGATCACCCGCTGAATACGTATTGGGGTCCACCACACACACGATCGGCCCGCTATAGCGCTGGCCGATATCATTGCACCAGTCGGGATCGGTCAACGGCAAGGGTTGCGAATAAGCCTCTCCCGTGGCGATCGCCGCCTCGAGAGACGGCAGCCAGGCTTCGAACTCCATCCGGTTGAAAGGACTGCGCGCCAGGGCCCGCATCAGCGGAGTCGCCAGCACGCTAAAGCGCGCGGGGGTAACAGTATTCGGCGTGAACAGTTGCAGCAACCGCTCGGCCGCCCAGATCAATCCCCCGGGATTGCCGCGCAAATCAAGGATCAGGCCGGTTTCCGGCAAAAGATCCAGTAGCCGTATCACCTCGGCGATGAAGGCGTCATCATCATCGACATCGAAGCTCCAGATACGCAAGTAACCCAGCTCGCCCTGCGCCTTGTTTTTGATGACCTTGGCCGCGAGCGTGTCTTGAAACCAGGTCTTGATCCATCCCTTGTCGCGTGCAACGGCGACACCACTGCGCTCAGCCTGCCACACACTTCCTGAAAACATCATTTTCTTCGCGCGCCGCACGACCTCCGCCGCCGGGTTCGCGGCAATATAACGTGATGCACGCGAACCCGGCCGCTGGCTGGTTTCCGCGCGGGCGGGATGGACGACGCGCCAGGGAATACGGATCTCCCGGCGCGTCTCGCCGGACAAAATCCGGTAGCCGATGTCCACCAGCATCTCATCCGGTGGCGGCCCTCCCTCAAGCGCCCTGAAAGTAAGGGATTCCAGCGCCCTGGCACGGCGCGCGTCCGGACGTCCGCCGGTTTCCCGGTCCGAGTACAAATCCACCGCCCTGGCAAAGGGAATGCTATTCCAGCTTTCCAGCACGACGCCCGCTGTAAATTTGGGATCGCGCACCAACTGGGGTGCCGATACTTTTGAAACCACGAAAACGGGTTCATCGTGCGAACCATATTGCTCAACAAGAAATGGAAGTGTCGCCACCGCCCCTTGACCGGCCCTGGGTCCGCTATAACGGGTATGCGCATCGCGCAAGCCCAGGACAATCGAGGTAAGCGCCAGATGGAATTCCCCCTCCGACAACTCGGCGACGCGACTGCGCAGCAAATGTAATGCCTGCACCGGATCAAGCGCATAGGCGGCACGTTTCTGGGGGAGATGACAATAGGCGCCGCTGATCACGGTAACCAGCGCATCGATAATGCGCAGCCGTTCCCCGCCATCCAGCACATACGCGAGTTCTATCCGGGCACCTGCTTCGCCACCCGTCTCCCCGCGTCTGGCACGTGCCACCGGGGGGGCCGTGCCAAAAAGAAATTCGCTGAGGAGTTGCCCGGTCTGCGCTCTCAAGAGGGTGGTATCGGCGTCCCTGCCGCGGATCAGATTGATCATGTCAGTTTTTTTACGTATAAAAATCGGCCAGTCCGTCAAGTAACCCCTCATGAAATCCGCGACCGGGAATCGAAGCAAAAAATTCGCTATCGTGCGCAAGCGGCTGGATCGGCGGAACGATAATTTTCCCCAGATCTTTTGGCAGCCCTCCTACCGGCACCTTTCCCGTGGGCATGTCCAGGGCGAGACGCAAGCGCGGCGCGCCACCCGAGCGAATGGATGCAAATGCAAGACGGCGCGCACGCTCGATGGCCATCTTGGGATCAGCCCGGACTTCTTCCAGCCGCTTGAGGACATCTCCGAAAGACCAGGGCTGAGCGTCCGCGTCATCAAACCGGGTGAGGGCAAGGCGGCGCGACTGGCCACTGAGCGCCCCATTGAGGCTGATCTCGCTGGTTTGCGTCGCCCCGCCCTGCCTCATGAGCGCTTCGGTACCGTACAACGGCCGTCCGTTCACCACCACCAGCCGTACGTCGGCTTCGGTCGCATGAAGAATCGTTTTGAAGGGATCGGCCTTGGGCTTGGCCGCAATCACAGCCACATCGCCCAGCGCTCCGGGTTGCAGGCGTCCCACTTGCCGTTGCCATGCCTCGGCTAGCACGTCTCCCGGATTGGCGGTGATCATTTTAACAAGATCGAAATCCGTCAACCCCCATCCATTGGCATCGCTCACCAGCGAAGCCACCTTTAATTCACCGAGCACGTTTCGTGTGCCGGAGGGGCCCCAGTCCGAACCCACACAGAGATTGATTCCCCGCACCAGCGCCGCCGGAACATCGGTCGTAGTACCGTACAACCACAGATTTGAAAACGGCGACCAGACAATCGCACCCGGTTCACGCCAGGTATCGTAGGCTGCCGGGTCGACCGAATTGGTGTGAATGGCGACAAGGTGGCGCTGCAGGCAGCCAGCAGTGCGGGTTGCCAGATACTCCCGCTGTACGATCGATCCCGGCCGTCCCTCGGCGCAATGGTAAATGAACGTCGCTCCCTGGCGCATGCGGGTAGCCCGCTCGCCGAGCTGCTCCGATTTGAGGGTGAGCGTTGACGCCAGCACCTGGTGGCGGCCGACCTCGCCACCCAGCGTCTCATCCTCGATATTGCGCACCAGCCAGCCATCCAGCGGACGATTGCTCGGCGGTGAACCCTGGATGCTGGTCGTGCCGCCAATCAGTGCGCGTATTTCGGCATAGGCAAGCAGTTCCACCGGCGTCGACTCGATAAAGGCATAGGCGGGCCAGGTCACGCTCTCGGGATAGGTTGGCCGCGTGGGCCATATATCATGATGCGGGAAGGGTACGGTACGATTGGGCTCGACCCAGAGGGGAAGCGTTGCATACGCGAGATGGCTGTGCAGATCGATAAAACCGGGAATAACAAGATCGTTATCGACATCCACCACCGGCGTGGTCTCGAATCCCGCGGGACCTTGGGCGGAGCCTTTGGTAACCGCGGCAATGCGCCCGTCATCCCCGATCCATACCTTGCCCTGAAAGGTTGCGGTCTCGCTCGGCGCGACTTTCAGGGCCCGGCTGAGCGGGACAATGCGACCGGCAACGACAAGACTCATCAGGTCATGGACGCAACCCTAAGCGGGAAGCACCCCCTTGGGTACACGCACGACAATGGTTCTGCGCTTCTCTAGCGGAGTCTCGCCCTTTCGAGTCGCCCAGCCCTCCTCAGTGCGCATCCAGGCCGGTGTACCCGGCGGCAAATCATCCGGCAGGATATCCGGTAAATCACCGGCGGCAAAGGCGGTCCCATACGGTACCAGCGGTTCCGTTGTGTCAGGGTGGTGAATGATTGGCTTAAGCGCCGCCAAGCCATCGTTCCAGTTCTCAAGCATTTTCGTCACCGCCACCAGCCGCTCCGCGTTGGTGTCGGCCGAGCTCTCAGGCCAGGTCGGATGCGTCAGATGCTGGAATGGCAGCGAAGAACGGCCGGCCGCATCGGGAGAAGCAAGCCAGTTCTGCCATGCCGTGTTCGCGAGTCCGCCCAGGGCCACCACTGCTTCAATCGGGCTGCGATCGAGAATAGCCTTGATCCATCGGTTGCGATAAGCGGTAATCCCGGGATCGCCGATATGGCGGGTGCCGCCGCCCTGACCGTACACGCTATAGAGAAAAGTATTGATAAAAACGTAGCTGCGAGTGATGCCGAGACGCCGCAGGAAACCTTGCGCACGCTTGCCTGCCGTGCCGACGAGAATTCGCCGCGCGACCACTTCGTGCTGCGCGGGGTCCTGGCCAATGATAAGCACGCGTGCACTGCCATCCAGCCGGCCCCGATGAAAAACAGGGCCCCATTCCACCCGGAAATCGGCTGGGGGATAAATATCTTCCGCGGGATATTCCGATACAAGCTTGGCGAAGGGCTGCTTGTAATAGCCACGATCAAACGGAATAGCCATGGATTTTCCCTTTCCGGACACAGGCCTTTCGCAGCTCGCCCGGTTTTGCTGCCGGTACACGATTGAGTCCGGCTTATTTTCTGAACCGAATGCTATGGCGTGGTGGTTAAACCTGAATCCAGCGATTAACCGCTTACTTTTTGTTTAACACAACGCCACGTATAGATTTTTCATCGCTTGATCATCGCCGCGCCGGCTTATCGATTATCCCTCTCCGTTTCCGGATGCCGGGCATACCCAGGCAAAATCACGGACAAGCATTTTCGAAGGACGGAAATTGCAACCTCCCCCCTTGCAACTTCCGTCCGGTTGAAAATTTACGCTCAACATACTGCTGTGTCAACGACGCCTTCTTCCGACGGCGCGCGCTTCCTGTCCGCCCACACGATATTATTTGGCAAGATCGATCAGTTGATCGAGCAACACCCTCTTCTGCTCACCCAATTCAGCGTAACGCGAATACAAGCGGTTGAGGTCGCGGGTGTATTGCTCGATACGTTCCTGGCGCTCCCTCTGCATCCGCACGTTATCGTCATAGCTTTGAGGAGGATTGTCCTTCAGTCCGCCCATGGCGTAAGCCGCCATCGAGTCAGCCGGTTGTATTCCCTGGGGATAATTCTGCTGGATCTCATTGCGGCGCAACTCCTGCGTCATCTGGAATTGCTGGTACACGGCCTGCTGCTCCTGTTGCACGTGATTCAATGCCATTTCCAGCTGCGCGACGCGGGGATTTGGTATCGGCGGAGCGACTTTTGGATAGGGGTTTGAAGCAGTCTGCGCCAAGGCGGAACCCGCCATACTTGAACCGAGTAAAAACAGGGCAAGAATTATTGGCTTCATGATTCCTCCTGGAAATGGGCAGGGGATTCCATTACGGTAGCCGCGGTGATAACCTGCCTGGCAATACCTGCTTGCATGTTGTTTATCTACATACTGCCACAGTATATCCGAGACCATCATGTCTGGCGATGATCCCCACGCGGACGCCCAGTCACCATGGGAAATCAATTCGGGCTGTTTTAGCTGCCTAAGGCCTCTAACAGACCCACGCATAAGGCGCTTTATCCAATCCTATGGCATAATCAGGTCGGTGCTTCATGCGATGTGTATATAGAGGTATCTCTATTCGATCAATGACCGTTAAGCATTAGGACTGTGGTGGAAATTCGACACGTCATTTCCTCTGCATTCCGCAAGCGCCAAGTGGCTCACCATACTTAACGCAAACTGTATTTTCAGATTTAGGAGAACGATATGACAAGTGAGACAACCGGTAACGATACTGAAAATGCGAAAGTGGAGAAAGCTGACGCCAATGACCGCGCGAAAATTGGAAAGAATATTGTCTACTTCGCGCTAAGCGTTATAGGTATTCTTGGTTTTGTTTCAATTCTGGCCGCATCCTTTGGAACTGCTGGAGAAAAAAGTTTTACTCAGGTAAAGGACATATTGGGGATACTTTTGCCTGTCCTTGGCACATGGGTTGGGACTGTGCTCGCATTTTATTTCTCAAAAGAGAATTTCGTCGCTGCCGCGCAACAAACTTCCAATCTGGTGCGCCAGTTAACACCGGACCAAAAATTACAGGCTATCCCGGTCGAAGAAGCGATGATATCGATAACTGCCCCAACCACCGTCAAATTAACCCTGAACAAGGCAGAAGAGGAAATCAAACTCAAAGCAGACATACTTGATGCGCTGCTCCCGGAGGGAGGCAAGAACCGTTTACCCTGCGTCGATCCGGAAGGAAAAATCAAGTATGTCATTCATCGCAGCATAATCGAAGGGTACATTTCCAAGCAGGCTTTTTCAGGAAGCGCCAATCTGGCTGATCTCACGCTCAAGGATATGCTGGCCGTCAATCAAATCCAGCGCATTGCAACCGCTTTTGGCGCCGTAGGCCAAAACGCCAAACTGAATGCCGTCAAAACGCTTATGGATGGCAATCCAGAATGTTCGGATGTCTTCGTGACCGTGGATGGAACGAAAAACGGTAACGCCGTGGGATGGATAACCAATGCTATCCTGGCCGAAAAATCCAAGGTTTAATTGACCGGAGTCCAGCACTCGGCCATTTCATCCGCGTCAACTTCAGGTTCTATCGATCTTGATTCGCGATGTTGCTAGCAGCCTGCCGGACTTGAAGAATCGAAGCGAAAAAGTGACTGGGCGAGGACAGATTTTGACGATTTTGAAGGCCAATAGTTGTTCTATTGGCCGAAAAAGCGGTGAAATATGCACCGTCCAGACGCTTTTGCAGCCGATTTCCTTTAAGCCCGACAGGCTGCTAGGCTGCTTTCCAGGCTGTCCACGCATCCAGAGTTTTTACGGAAGCACGATCTGCTAAAACATCCGCCAACCTCGGCAGCCACTCTGATTCAGGATGATTAGCCTTAAGTGCTTGGGCAATTACGCCGGAGAAGTCCCATTCGCCCGTGCGGATGGAGAATTCACTAATCAGGCGCTTAAGTTCAATGAGTGCATTGGTGTATGCCAGGGGAGCGCAACAATAAGCATACATCCAGCACTCTGCGTTGATTGTGGCGGGTTGTTTAGCATTCAGCAGTTCTATAGCAATATCCAAGACGGATCTCGCTTCGTCCATCTGACCTTTGGCAAACAGTAAGCCAGCATAGTTGCCCAAGTTAATTGCATCCTTCGGATCGGCTTCCAGAGCACGCTTGTACATCGCCTCGGCCGCACCAAAATCCTTGCGGTGGTTTTTCAGAAAGTTGGCGTAGTTGCACAAGGCATTCGCATTCTTCGGATCGGCTTCCAGCGCACGCTTGTACATCGACTCGGCCGCATCAAAATCCTTACGGTTGTTTTTCAGGAAGAGGGCATAGTTGCCCAGATTATTCGCATTCTTCGGATCGGCTTCCAGCGCACGCTTGTATATCGCCTCGGCCGCACCAAAGTCCTTGCGGTCGTTTGTCAGAAAGTGGGCGTAGTTGCCCAAAGCATTCGCATTCTTCGGATCGACTTCCAGCGTACGCTTGTACATCGCCTCGGCCGCATCAAAGTCCTTGCGGTTATCATCCAGAAAGAGGGCGTAGTTGCCTAAAGCATTCGCATTCTTCGGATCGACTTCCAGCGCACGCTTGTACATCGCCTCGGCCGCATCAAAGTCCTTGCGGTTATCATCCAGAAAGAGGGCGTAGTTGCCTAAAGCATTCGCATTCTTCGGATCGGCTTCCAGCGCACGCTTGTACATCGCCTCGGCCGCATCAAAGTCCTTGCGGGTGTCAGCCAGAAAGAGGGCGTAGTTGCCCAAGTTAATTGCATTCTTCGGATCGGCTTCCAGCGCACGCTTGTACATCGCCTCGGCGGCATCAAAGTCCTTGCGGGTATTTTTCAGGAAGACAGCGTAGATGCCCAAGTAAATTGCATTCTTCGGATCAGCTTCCAGCGCACGCTTGAGCATCGCCTCGGCCGCATCAAAGTCCTTGCGGGTGTCTTTCAGGAAGACAGCGTAGTTGCCTAAAGCATTTGCATTCTTCGGATCGGCTTCCAGCGCACGCTTGTACATCGCCTCGGCCGCATCAAAGTCCTTGCGGTTGTCATCCAGAAAGAGGGCGTAGTTGCCCAAATTATTCGCATTCTTCGGATCGACTTCCAGCGCACGCTTGTACATCGCCTCGGCCGCATCAAAGTCCTTGCGGGTGTCTTTCAGGAAGACAGCGTAGTTGCCCAAGTTAATTGCACTCTTCGGATCGGCTTCCAGCGCACGCTTGTACATCGCCTCGGCCGCATCAAAGTCCTTGCGGGTGTCTTTCAGGAAGACAGCGTAGTTGCCCAAGTTAATTGCACTCTTCGGATCGGCTTCCAGCGCACGCTTGTACATCGCCTCGGCCGCATCAAAGTCCTTGCGGGTGTCAGCCAGAAAGAGGGCGTAGTTGCCCATTAACTCGGCGCTTGAGGGTAACATTGTAATCCCTTCCAGGTAGATATGATGGCGTTTCTCCGGGTCAGCCTCGGCACGAGCCCGCATTTCCCACGACCACCAGTCATTCGGGTCCTTGAACGCCTCCACCAATACCTGACGGGTCGCCTGTTGATCAACACCTGAGATCATGGCTGGGACAATTTTTTGGAGGTTCTGCGCTTGTTCACGGTAGTTCACGGCCCTTTTCTTGCCGAGATCTTCAATGCGGCTAGAGATTTTTGCCATGTCGAAATTGGGAATCAGTTTCGCGGCCAACTGCAACATGAATTCGTCGAAACCTGGTATCGCAACCATTACGCCGCCATGATTTACCAATAAGCTCTTCACCAAGGCTGACGGAGGCGATCCGGCTTGATAGCACCAGATGATCCGGCCGGTAATATCGCCGGATTTCAAACTGTTCAAGAACCCCATCAGGCTGCCATCGTTGCCACCATAGCCAATCACCAGCGGCATATAATGCTTGAACAGACGAGTGAGTGCTTCCGTCCAGCCTTTCTCCAATGTCCCCACCCCTACTGTGTCGTTCTTGGGGTCAAGAAACAGATCGCGATGTATTTTGGCGACCAGCGGTCTACGCAATGCCGCCCGGACATATCCGGTAAGCGACTCATGCCCTACTATCAGTGGGGGTTTGTGGGCATGAATCGCTAAAGCATCGGCCACCAGATTGTCGAAATTGGTAGTGACAACGACCTTGTGCCGGGTTTGTTGCATGATCTCGGCCAGCAACGAATACCCGAGGCTAGGCTCTTTGCCATCCATGGCCGCTTCAAGCGCAGCAAATCCGGATTCAGGATCACCACGAAAACGGCGCTCGAATATCCGGGGGTAGAACTCAGCCGCATGATCCCATGTGAGACCATCAATTCCCAGCGTATTGGAGGCTATCCATGTATTACGATCTAAATCGTCGCGACACTCGCGTATATGTAACTCATTCAACCAATTCTCCGCCATTGCTTTTCCGGTAGAGATGCCGGATGAAAAAGAGGCGCCTGAACCAAGCAGGAAAGCTAAGGAACGGTCCGGCATGGACTTATTGAGACTCGCTATTTCCTCAAGCACACCCGCTACTGTCCATTCCAATGGAGATTTTGTAGACGCTGGCTCATTCATCAATACGCCTCTATACTATTTTCCGTAGAGTGAGTGGAACGCAGCAAGATAGACTTCTCCCAGCAATTCCGCATCCAGCTGCGCCCCGTGCAATGTGCGTCGGGAATTATCGACCTTATAGTGCTAGCTAAACACATCCAGATGGCTTCTCGTTCTGGATAATGCTGTTTGGCTATTTTCAAGGTATCGGTTACCGAATGGCATATGTGTTCAATGGTTGTAATTCGGCCAACCCCAATTCATGATCGAGAAATGCAATATTCAACACGGTGTTGTGCATGATAAGCTCCGTTCCTCAAAAAAATCGAGCAGCTTGGGCGTCGAACGATATAACGTAGTCAGGATAATCGTCGTCCGGTTACGAAAAACTCTCAGGTCTATTCGCTCCCCCGTTCGCCCGTACTGATACGTCCACTCTCGTTTACGTCGAGGACATAGACCTTACCGGCACCATGTTGATGAGTGTTGGCAACCGTCATTACTTCATTGAAAATACATTCCACCAGATTATCAGGAGCGAAAATTTCAATGCGCTTTTTTGGTACGTACGGCGTGAAATCTCGTCCAGTAATTAGTTTGACTCGCCCGAAGCCCTCGCAATCGGATACGCTCATACCCGGGAAATCAGGTATTTCAAGCAGCGTCTGGGTGAGTTTTGATAGCATGAAAGGCTCAATATAGGCGCGGATTTCTTTCATGGTGATGCCTCAAGGATGCGGTTGTTCAAAATTGCGGTAGAGTGCCGGGAGCATGGTCAAGGTTAACAACGTCGCGGTGATCAGTCCACCAATAATAACCACGGCAAAAGGTTTGATGGTTTCTGATCCGACGCCGGTGGACAACGCTGCGGGCAACAATCCCAGCATTGCCATCAACGCCGTCATCACCACGGGACGTAAACGGCTGACAGAACCCTGCAAAATGGCTTCATTTAGCGAAATGCCCTCGCGCCTGAGCAAGTTGATCTGCGATAGCAGGATTACACCGTTTTGCACGGCAATGCCAAACAGTGCGATGAACCCAACCGCTGCCGAGACGCTTAAATGGATGCCGGTTAATAGCAAGGCTATCAATCCACCGATCATCGAGAAGGGAACGTTCATTACAATCAAGGAGGCGTTCTTGATCGAGCGGAATGTCCAGAATAACAGTACGAAAATCAGGATAAAACTGACGGGAATGATAAAGGAAAGTCGCTTCATTGCGCGTTGCTGGTTCTCGAACTGGCCGCTCCAGACTATGCTGTAACCCGGCTGCAGGTGAACCTGTTGACCGATTTTTTTCTGTGCCTCGGCCACAAAACTACCCAGATCGCGCCCTATCAGGTTACATTTGATGGCGATACGGCGCATATTGTCCTCGCGGCTAATACGCGAGGCACCTTGACTCGTCTTGATCTCCGCCAATTCGGCCAATGGAATACGGCTCCCATTCGTGGATAAAACGGTGATATCTTCAATTGCCCCCACTGAATCGCGTGCCGAACTGATAAGTCGCACGGTAATGTCGAAACGGCGTTCCCCCTCCAGCATTTGGGTAGCGGTTTTACCGCCAACCGCCATGGAAATCACGTCCTCCACATCCGACACATTGATACCATAACGCGCAATTTTGTCCCGATCGATGGAAATGACCAGCTGAGCCAGCCCCGACTGCTGCTCGGCGGCCACATCGGTGGCGCCTTCTATAGAGCGCAGGAGGCCAGTGATCTGATTGGCCTTCTCCTGAAGAATGTTTAGATCTTCGCCGAAAACCTTGATGGCAATTTCGCCTTTAACGCCGGAAATAGCTTCTTCCACGTTGTCCTGAATCACTTGGGAAAAATTGAACTGCAAACCGGGGAATACCGCCAGGCGTTTCTGCATCGCTTCGACAAGCTCATCCTTGTTGCGATGATGCCAGGTATCCTTTGGCTTGAGATCGATAAGAACCTCCAGATTATTGAAACCTTTAGGATCGGTACCATCCTCCGGGCGCCCCAATTGCGTAAGTATCGACTTCGCCTCGCGGAATTCAAGCAGGCGCGCGCGTATATCTCTTTCCAGATCCTTGGCCTTATTGAGGGAGACCGGCGTTGGCAACGTTATGGTCAGCCAGACGTTGCCCTCATCCAGTTTGGGCATGAATTCCGTACCAATCAGCGGAAAAGAGGCCAGAGACAAGGCCAGCATTAAACCTGCGCCTGCGAACAATTTGCGCGGATGGCGCAACACGGCCTCCAGCAACGCCAGGTAACGCCGCTCCATGCCATGGATAAGCGGATTGTGCGATTCGGTGAGTCGAGGTCCCACCAGATAACTCAATAGCACCGGAACCAGGGTCAAGCTGATGAACAGCGAACCCAGCAAAGCAAAAGTAAGTGTGAGTGCCATCGGAGAAAAGATTTTTTCTTCAACGCGCTGAAAGGTAAAAATAGGTAAAAAGGCGATAATAAGAATGGCTTTGGAAAAAAGTATCGGCCGGGCCATTTCCGCCGTTGTCATGAGCATGGATTGGCGCATATGCGCCACACTTGCCTGTTGACGCATCTCCAGAGTCACTTTGACCATGACGGCTTCTACCAGCACCACGGCGCTATCCACAATAATGCCAAAGTCGATCGCGCCCAGGGAAATCAGGTTGGCGGAAACCTGCATGGCATCAATCAGGATAAAGGCAAATAACAAGGATAGCGGGATAACAACGATAACCACCGCTGAAACCCAGACCCGGCGGAGAAAAATAATCAGAACTACCAGAATAAGTGCGGCGCCCTCCAGCATATTCCGCTCGACCGTATGAACGGTATGCTGTATCAGTTCCGTACGATCATAAATGGGAACGATCTTGACGCCTTGGGGCAGGCCGTAATTATTAAGATGCTCGATTTTTGCCTTTACCCCATTTATTACTTCAATGGCATTTCTGCTCTTGATAAGCAAAACGATGCCCTGAACCACATCGTCGTCGTCGTTGTAACCAACAATGCCAATACGCGGTTGGGAATCCACGACCACATCGGCAATATTCTTGACAAAAATTGGAACACCTTCCTGGCTGGCAACAACGATGTTTCCAATTTCATCACCGGATTTCAATAAACCTGTGCCACGCACTACCAATGCCTCATGGCCATGATCGAGATAACCGCCGCCGATATTGGCATTATTGATAGCGATAGCCTGATAGACTTGAGGAAGCGTCAACCCGTAATTCCTGAGCTTGCCTGGATCGATCTGCACCTGGTATTGCTTGATGCCCCCCCCGAAAGCGACTACATCAGCTACCCCCTGGACGGAGCGGAGCGTGCGCTCGATCATCCAATCCTGTAACGCCCGCTGTTCCACCAGGGGAATGCCAGGGGCTTCGATACGATAACGAAAAATCTCGCCGATACCGGTCGTCAAGGGGCCCAGTATGGGTTTTACTTCCGCCGGCAGGCTAACGGTTTTTAGCCGCTCCAGCACCAGCTGCCGTGAAAAATAATCCTCGGCATCGTCATCAAACGTCAGTGTTACCACCGACAAGCCGAAAATGGATACCGAACGCATATTAATCATATGCGGCAGACCATTCATCTCCCTTTCGATGGGCAGGCTGATCAGTTTTTCCACTTCTTCCGGGGCTTGGCCGGGATATTGGGTCACCACTTGTACGAAAACATTCTGCACATCGGGAAAGGCCTGTATCGGCAAGCGCTCGAACGACAAAGCACCCAAGGCAGCCAGAAACACAGACGTGCTGATAATCAACAGGCGTTGTTGCAGGCAGAAGGCGATGATCCTGTGGATCACGGCGCACTTTCTCCACTTTGCTGCTCGGTGTCCTGTTCAGTACGCAGCAACAAGGCCCCGCCCACTACGAGCCTGTCCCCGGGCTTCAATCCACCAAGAATCACCGCCCGGTCTTTCAGGCGCAGACCCACTGTAACCGGGCGCTTCTGGTAATGATAGTCACCTATATTTACATATGCCCAGTTGGATTCATTGTCGGCAAATATTGCGTTCAAGGGAACAACCACAGCCAGATCATCGGCATCACTTTGTACCGTGATGCTTGCGAACATGGCTGGCAACAACCTTCTCTCTGTATTGGGTAAAATGCACCGCACCTTCACTGTGCGGGTCGTTTCATTTACCACCTGGCTTATATAGCCGACGGTTGCGGTAAAATCTTCCCCCCGGTAGGCGGGAACTTGCAGCAACACCGTGGCACCGGCATGAATCAGTCCGATATCTTTCTCAAAAATATCCATCTGCACCCATAACTGATCCAGATCGGAAATAACGAACAATGGTACGGCCAGATCAGAGCGGACCTCCATGCCTGGATTGATATTGCGTTCGGTGATCGTTCCTGAAAGCGGCGCATGCAAAACAAAGCGGTTATCGGGGCGCTGGCTGCGAACACCCAGATTAACCAGTTTCAGGCGCGCCCTCTCCGCCTCGCTGCGAGCCCGGATCAGGCTATCCTCCGCCTGCTCACGCTCCTTGCGCGGAGCGATGCCATTATCATAAAGTTCCTGTATCCTCTGAAAAACCCGGTTAGCGAGATTCAAATCGGACATGGCTCCCGCATAGGCCGATTGCGCCTGCCCCAGTTCCGGGCTGTCCAGTTCAGCGAGCGTATCGCCTGTCCGGACATAAGCACCTAACGCCGCAATGCCACCGGTCACCCTGCCTGCAATCGGTGAGGAAACACGAGCGGTACGGGTTTCGTCATACGTGATTTTTCCCGTGACGGCATCCATCAACGGACGTTGAACCAGCTCGATAGTTGTTTCTTTTATAAAATCGCGCTTGGGTGAATCCAGGCTGAGTATGACCTCGTCCCTGGGGTGATTGGCGGCAGGCAATGGTTGCTCATGATTTTGCTGCTGACAGGCTACCAGCGACAAACTTAGCAGTCCGATGGCAAGATGCATGATGGCGAAAAACCTCCTGCCTATAAGCTTTACCTGGCCTGGATTCATTCGCTTATCTGGACCGGGAGTCCACAGCGGGAAACCACCAGGCAACTTAACCATTGCTGCCCGCCAGACCCCGAGAGGAACCTTTGGTTTCCTCCCCATATGCCATTAACAGATCTGCCCAGGCTTTACTGCGATTTGCCAGGGCAGTGTAATAATCCAGCATTATTGCTCTATAGCTGCGCTGTGCGTCGATCAAATCCAGCACGCCCACCGCTCCTTTTTGATAAGCGATTTCCTGTGCTTTACGTAAGGTCTCGATGCGCTTGACCACCGATGTCTCAAAGCGCCGGGCTATCGCGTCGGCGCTCTTCCACGATGCCGAGGCTTTCATCACCTCCGCCCGGATATCCTGTTCAGCCTGCGCCAGCGCCAGTTCAGAGTTGGTTACACTCACACGAGCTTTGGAAATTTCACCTTTTTGCTGATAAAACACGGGAATGGGTAAACTGATACCGACGCCGCCCGTGCGCGGGAATTGGTTGCCCTGATCCTGGTCATAAAAAGCGGTTATGGTCACATCGGGAATGATCTGCCGCTGCGCCAGAGTCAGCATCTTCTTGGCTTGTGCGATGCGCACCCTTGCTGCACGCATATCCGGTCGCCGTTCCAGTGCACGCTCAACCAACTGGTCTTGCCCGGCCAGCGCAATCTCTGGAGACGCTTCGGGCCAGGTTTCCACTGCGGTGATCTCTATGCTGTTTTCAGGCCAGCCCAGCAGCAGGAGCAGATCGGCTCGCGCCTGATTTAACGCCGCCAGGGCCTGATCCTGATCACCCTGAACCTTCAGGCTTTCCACTTCGATACGAATAAAATCGACTGTTGCGACATCCCCTACCTTAAGCCTGACTTCATTGACCCGCAGGATTTCCCGGTAACGCTCAAAGTTATCGCTTGCCGCTTTAAGTGTCTTTTGCGCCAGCAAAAGACTGTAATAACTGCGCCGCACAGCGTTGGTGAGCACGCGTGCGACATCCTGCACGTCAAAATTGACCGCTTCGGTGGCGAGTTCGCTGCTCTCTATCCGTAAACGGCGTTTTCCGGCAGTCACGATGAGTTGTTCAATTTGCGGGAGTATCGCCGGCACCGCCAGGTTACGACTCTCCCGTGCAAATGCCCTCGGGGCCAGTTCTGAAGTGGTGAGCCTGAACACCGGGTTAGGAATCGCGGCGGCAATAATTTGCTCTGCCTCGGCACTATCAATGTTGAGGCGTGCCGCGATCAAACCGAGGTTGCGCTGATAAAATAGCGCGATAGCCTGCTGTTCGGTAATAACGAGCTGATCCGTGGGCACGGCTTCTGCCCGCAGCGTTACCGCCCATGAGACCAGCAGTATACATGCCAGAATTCGCAGGCTTGACGCCGCCTTTAGCAAACTCGGCACATCAGTAGTGTCCGTGAATTGCCATGATAGACATTTGCCTGAATGAAGCGGTGACGACTGCTGGCATCCGGGATGACAGGCAGTGTGTGGATGCCTGGATTAAAGGGAGAGGGCAGCCGACGGTCAGCCAGAGGTGGAAATTGTATTGCCATACAAGGTATTTTCCCTTGCCTGATGAGCGAATTTCGTCGATGTTGCTCCCGACAATGCAAAGTGGGGACAAATTTTATTATAGTACGGCTGCCAGCCGTCAATCTTGCAATCGCTCATCCAACCCCTCTCCGAATCTGCCTTTTTCCAGGAGCCTTCACCGCTATTGCGTAACTAGCTCCCTATTGGCGCATCGGATTCCAACCGTTTCCATAGACACTTACCCTTGCTTTCGTGTTCAATCAATTCAAGCTGCTGTGCGTGGGCTTCCAGTTCCTCCGCGCTGGCGGGCAGTATTGTCAGCCGTAAATCTCGTAAATTGGCGGCGATCTCAAGCGCGGAGGGCGCCTCCAGTTCCATGAGGAGGCTGTCCTGTCCCCGCGTCATGGCAAGATAGACTTCCGCCAGCAATTCCGCATCCAGCAGCGCGCCGTGCAGCGTACGCCGGGAATTATCGACCTCATAGCGCTCGCATAACACATCCAGATTGTTTCGCTTTCCGGGATGCAGCTCTTTTGCCATTTTCAACGTATCGGTCACCGAATGGCAATATTCCCTCAATGGCTGCAACTCGGCCAATCCGAATTCATGATCGAGGAACGCAACGTCAAATGAAGCGTTGTGCATGATGAGTTCAGCCCCCTCAAGAAATTCAATCAGTTCGGGGACGACGTCCCGAAATTTCGGTTTGTCCTGGAGAAACTCGACGGTCAGGCCATGAACCTGCAATGCCCCCTCATCGATCTCCCGATCCGGATTCAGATAGCGGTGAAAGCGGCGGCCGGTCAGTCGCCGGCTTAGCATTTCCACCGCAGCAATTTCGATAACGCGGTGGCCGAGACGGGGTTCCAGACCGGTGGTTTCAGTATCGATAAAAATCTGGCGCACAGGTTTATATTCCTATTCAAAACTCATTTTTATATAGCCTTTTGCAGCTGAAATAGCTTAACCTCTCTCATCTGCTTATAGCATCTGTCTTGTCATTTATTCACTCTCCAGCACCGATTGCACACCGCGGTTAGCAAGTACGTCCGCCTGTTCGTTACCTTCGTGACCGGAGTGGCCGCGCACCCATAACCACTCGATTCGATGGCTCTGTGTCAACTCATCCAGTTCTTTCCATAAATCATCATTTTTTACGGGCTTTTTATCAGCGGTGCGCCAAGCACGCTTTTTCCAGGAGTGGATCCATTCGCTAATGCCCTTTTGCACGTACTGGGAATCCGTATGCAGCCGCACTTCGCACGGCTCCGTCAGGGCTTCCAGTGCGCGGATGACCGCAAGCAGCTCCATCCGGTTATTGGTCGTCAGCTTTTCACCACCATACAACTCCCGTTCGTGACCGTTATATCGCAGCAGCGCGCCCCACCCGCCAATGCCGGGATTGCCCTTGCAAGCGCCGTCGGTAAAAATTTCCACTACTCCGTCACGCTTCGCTTTCACTCTCCGCCTTGCGTAGGTGTCTTCACCAGGATCCCATTGCGCGCGGCCAGGCGCGGCTCTTGCCCGGAAGTATTGGCACCGAGTTTTTGCGCGACCGGAGCCATGCCTCTCCTCGCGGCACGCACCTCATTCCATTCAGGCTTGATGACGCGCATGCCATGCACGCGCTTGACTGCCGTCAGGAAGTAAATACCGCCGGAGAATGGCCACCAGCGATCACCTGCGGCCTCCATGAAATTAAATCGTTTCAGCCACTTTTCCTGACTGAAAGGGGGTGCGTAGCAACATAAACGATCTTTAGTGATCTCGAAATCCAATAATGTCAACCAGTCCTTGAGCCTTGGCAGTGCAATGAACTTGCCGTGCCAAGGAAAATGCTTCTCCACCGGCGCGTCTCTGAGCTTCGGCATCAAATTGCCGCACCAGGGAAAACGCTCCTCCACCGATCCGAAAAACCCTCGCACGCCCCAAAGACTGCGAGGATTGAAACCACAGACGATGACATGCCCCTCGGGCATGAGCACCCGTTGCACCTCGCGCAGAATCTGATGGGGATTGGCACTGAATTCGAGCACATGGGGCAGGAGCACCAGATCGATGCTGTTCGTTTCAACCGGCAGAAACTCAGGAGCTGCCCGTAACGCAGCACTTTCTTCAATGGCTGCACAGAATCGTAACGGCATGCGGTTGGCGCTTAGAAAATCGTATTGCGGAAACCCTATCTGCATGGCGTTGTAGCCAAACACATCCACCACGGCCTGGTCGAAATGGCTCTGCTCCCGCTCCAGCAGATATTGACCCAGACAGGTGTCAAACCATTCCAGCCTATTTTTTATCGGCATATAGTATTGAAGAACGGCAGAAGGGAATTCGATTATCCTAAATCCGGCAGTTGTACGGAGCGGAGTGTGCGGTTTTTGGGGCGCGGGGCAAGGCGCAAGGACGCGGAATGCGACCGCGCAGGGCGGAGCAGTGCCTTCCGCAGGAAGGTGCGACCCCGAAGCGGGATGCATGCGCCCCATGTACCTGAAACGCGATCACGGCATCCCCTACGCTGCCCGATCCCCGCTTCGCGGGGCCCCTCGTGCAACGCTTCGGGGCGCCACTCCATTCCAAGGAGTTGCAACGCCGCCATGCGCCGTAAAAACCGTACAATCCGCTCTGTAGCGGGCTCATCCAAAAGGTGAGGGTTAAATAGCATAAAATATTTTTATTAATCATAGCAATAACCAAATAAGTGAGCGGTCAAGTGCCGGATTTAGGATTATGGACTAATATGAATATTTATTATTCTGTTAAGTTCAATTCATCAACTCGCCATCAGCCATTTATCCGATTGAACACAAATTCGAAGTGACGCCAGCAATCATGACTACGCCGTATATCGTTGCGATTCACGCATTCACCGATAATTATATCTGGGTTATCCGCGACCACTGCCACGCCGCCGTGGTCGATCCGGGCGACGCCTCACCCGTGCTCGATTACCTGAAACAAGAAAAACTGAAACTCATCGCCATTCTCAACACTCACCACCACAACGATCATGTGGGAGGCAACGCCGCGCTGCTGCGGGAATTTACGGTGCCGGTATTCGGCCCCGCAAACGAATCGATTCCCACCGTCACGCACCCTCTCAAGGAATGCAACGGCAACGCAAGCGAGGAAGGCATCGCCTATATTCCGGAATTCTCTCTTAGCCTCAGGGTGCTGGATATTCCCGGCCATACCGCCGGACATATTGCGTATTATGGCGCAAACCTGTTGTTTTGTGGGGATACTCTGTTTGCCTGCGGCTGCGGACGGTTGTTTGAGGGAACCGCACCACAGATGGTGAACTCACTGCAAAAACTGGCGGATTTACCCAAAGAAACCGGGGTCTATTGCGGCCATGAATATACCCTCAACAATATCCGTTTCGCCAGAACCGTTGAGCCCGGCAATCAGGCATTGATCGAACGCGAAACGGTGGTTGAAGCATTGCGCAAACAGAATATCCCGACGTTGCCCTCTAGCATCGCGATAGAAAGGGCCATCAATCCGTTCCTGCGCTGCAATCAGCCCGAAATCATCCGTAATGCCAGTGTCTATGCAGGCAAGCCGTTATCCGATCCCGTTAGCGTATTTACCGCATTGCGCGACTGGAAGAATCATTTTTAACCCGTGATAAAGCGGGGGGAGCAGGCAAATTCGCAAAGCGAATGCTCGCAAATTCGAATTTATAGAGGTGCTCATGAATGATCGGACGCTTCCGTTGTCGTATAGAGGCGCCCTCTTTCATCAGCGCAGCATCCACTGCGCGTAATACCGCAAGTACCGTTACGTCAATTCAACCGCCCGCTACGGCACAATGAAACAGCAAATTACCGTTCATGACATTGTTTACCACAGCGGCACATTACGGGAGTTTAAAACACATGAATCCTTTAGAGCAGATCCTACAGTGCGGCCAATCCATCTGGCTGGATTCGATCAGCCGCGATCTCATCAATAGCGGAGAGCTGCAACGCCTGGTAACTGAAGACAAGCTACGCGGCGTAACCAGCAACCCCACCATCTTCGAGCAAGCCATCAATCACGGCAGCAGCTACGACGATGCGCTGGGCGCATTGCTGAAAGCTGATGAACACCAAACCGACAAGGCGCTGTTTGAAGCGCTGGCTGTTGCCGATATACGCAGCGCCACCGATGTGCTGCGGCCGGTCTATGACGCAACCCAGGGCGGCGATGGTTACGTCAGCCTCGAAGTCTCGCCGCATCTCGCCCATGACACGGAGGGAACCATTGCCGAAGCGAAGCGGTTATGGGACGCGGTGCAACGCCCGAATCTGATGATAAAAATTCCAGCCACCCCGGCGGGTATCCCCGCGATTTCGCAATCCATCGCGGCAGGCATAAACATCAACGTGACCCTGATGTTTTCGCTGCGGCATTATGAAGATGTGGCGCGAGCCTATATCCGCGGGCTCAATGGCAGAGCGGAAGCATCGCCGGGTAAAATGGTAAGCTGGCCGGTTTCGGTTGCGTCATTTTTTGTCAGCCGGGTGGATAGTGTTGTCGATCCCCTGCTGGAAAAGAACGGGTCGCCCGCGGCACTTGCCTTACGCGGCAAGATCGCCATCGCCAATGCCAAGCTCGCCTATCAGCGCTTCCACGAAATATTCCATAGCGAGGACTTTGCCGATTTGCGCCGCAAAGGCGCAAAAGTGCAACGTCCGTTATGGGGCAGCACCGGCACCAAGAATCCCGCTTACTCCGATGTGCTCTACATTGAGCAATTGATCGGTCCCGATACCGTCAACACCGTGCCGCCCAAAACGCTTGATGCATTCCGTGATCACGGTCACGTGCGTGAAACGCTCACGGAAAATATTGAACAGGCGGAAGCGGACGCTGCACGGCTAAAGGAGTTCGGCATCGATCTCGACGCCATCACGGAGAAACTCCAGGATGACGGCGTGGACGCTTTCGCCGCATCGTACGATAAGCTGCTTGCCGCGCTCAAAACCAAGCGCGAGGAAATCCTCGCCAATCACGTGGCCTAGCAGCCTGCTGGAACTCGCGTAGGATGGGTGGAGCGTAGCGAAACCCATCACACCACCAGGGGTGCGCTACTTTACTGAACCTCTGAATAAGTCCTCCAAAGAGTGTATCTGGGGCTACATCGAAGACTTATTCAGAGGGCTTGAACCTAAATCCGGCAGTTGACCGCTCATTTATTAGGTTAGCGTTATGATTAATAATGATGCTTTACGCTATTTAAATCTCACCTTTTGGGTGAGACGCTACCGGGCAGATTGCACGGTTTTTACGGCGCATGGCAGCGTTGCAACTTCTTGGAATGGAATGACCATTCCGCGTCGTTGCGCCTTGCCCTGCACCCCAAAAACCGCACATTCCGCCCCGTCCAGCTGCCGGATTTAGGTTGAACAATCGGGAGGAAAATAATATGGAACTTGGAATGATCGGCCTCGGACGCATGGGCGGCAACATGGCGCAACGGCTGGTGCTCGGCGGCCACCGCGTCGTCGGCCATGCCCGCAACCCGGAAACACTCAGGGAAATCGAAAAAAAAGGCATTGTGCCGGCGACGACACCCGAAGCACTCGTTAATGAATTGAAATCGCCTCGCACGATATGGCTGATGGTTCCCGCGGGTGCCCCGGTGGATGAAACAATTACCGCGTTGTGGCCGCTGCTCATACCGGGCGACATCATTATCGAGGGCGGCAATTCAAATTACAAGGATACGCAACGCCGTGCGCAAATGCTGGCGACAAGCAAGATTCATCTTGTCGATGCGGGCACCAGCGGCGGCATATGGGGGCTTCAGAACGGCTACAGCATCATGCTGGGCGGCGATGAACAAGTCATCGAGGGATTGCGCCCCATCTTTGAAACCTTAGCTCCCGCACCGGATAAAGGCTGGGGGCGTGTCGGCCCCAGCGGTGCGGGGCACTTTACCAAGATGATTCATAACGGTATCGAATACGGCATGATGCAAGCATATGGAGAGGGATTTGCGATCCTGCGCCACAAGCAGGAATTCAACCTGGATCTGCATCAGATAGCGGAGATCTGGCGCGATGGCAGCGTGGTGCAATCATGGCTGCTCGACTTGACTGCCGCTGCCCTGGCGGAAAATCCGGGTCTGGAGGGTATTGCCCCGTATGTCGCCGATTCCGGTGAAGGACGCTGGACGGTCGCCGAAGCGATTGACCTCGATGTCGCAGCCCCGGTCATCACGTTGGCATTATTGCAACGCCTGCAGTCGCGTGATGCCGATTCATTCTCGAACAAATTGCTATCGGCACTACGCAACCAGTTCGGGGGACATGCGATGAAAAAGGAATGAATCCCCAGGTGAGCAGGAGGCAAGGAAGCGCGCCAATAAGCGAAACATATTGCCCCGTATGCTGCGGCTACTGGGCTACTGGAGCGCTGTAAAATAAAGTACAGGGTATGGGGACGACGTTCCCACACTCTTCCCATTGCCAAATCCGGCCCATCGGACTATCTCACGTTCGTCAAGACGTTCAGGCCACTCGATATGAATTCATGGGGTCAAAACACACTTTAAACATTATTAAGTTGACAAAGTGTTTTTAGTTGTATAAGATTCAAACCATGAATGCTGGGAATTGAAGAAGTGCTCGACGTTTCCCCACCGAATGCCAACGAAAATCGCTAGTAATATTAGTAAGGTACACGATGAAAACAAGGAATATTTTTTCAGCTTTATCCATGATCGGCTTCCTGGCCTCGGTGAGTTCATCCGTAATCGCTGCCGAGCCTGTTGATACTCCCGAGATTCGCGCAGCTGCTCAAAAAGCCGTTACTCGCAGCGACCATGAGGCCATAGCCAAATTCTATGAAGACGCAGCGACGCAGATAAAGGCAAAAGCGAAGGAACAACGGGAACTGCTTGAGCAGTACGAAAACAAAAGTTATCTGTATGGCAGACAGGCGCAGGATCTTCAATCGCATGCCTCCGCGCAGGTGCGTGAATATGAGCGAGCTGTCGAGGCAAATATCAAGGAAGCCCGCCTTCATCACCAAATGGCTCTGAAGGCCGACGAGAATCATGCCGCTGCTAACCAGCAAAAGCTGAGTGCCGTAAGCCGGTAACAAATTTTATGTAATTTCCTGATGGCAAACGGCACTTGGTTGGGTGCCGTCTTTTTTTCTTGACAATCCAAGACAACCGGTCGTATTATTTACCTATGCTTAAGCCCACCAAAAAGGAATTCAACAGAGACAACCTGTTAAATCAGGGAGTCGCCTTGCTCAGGGGGCAGGGCTATCACGGTACCGGACTCCAGGAGATCCTGGATGCGGTTAATGTGCCCAAGGGTTCTTTTTACAATTACTTTGGCAGCAAGGAAGATTTTGGTGCGGAAGTCATTCAACACTATACCGATCCATTTATCGCGCTGTTAACTGATCATCTGGAACGATCCGACGCTGACGCGCTCGGTGCAATAAGGCGTTATTTTGATGAGCTCATCGTGGAACTTGAGAGGGATGAGTTTAAAGGCGGTTGCCTCCTGGGTAACCTGATGGGAGAAATAGGCGATACCAGCGAAGTTTGCCGTAAATCGCTTCAATCCGCCGTCAGGCGTTACCAGGATGTATTACAGTCCGGACTGGCCAAAGCACAGCAGCAGGGGACGGTAAGATCGGACAAATCACCTGAAATGATGGCCGATCTGCTGGTGAATACCTGGCAGGGCGCTTTATTGAGGATGAAAATAGAAAGATCATCCGCGCCGATCAAGCAGTGCTGTCAGGATTTACTGGACGATTTTTTCAAACCCTGATTTTTTTGCCCAATAATAATACGACCGGTCATATGTATTCCTGCCTCTGCATATTTTATAGCAACCCATCATGGGATTATTTCCATGCTTCACCACGTTGCAATCGCGCCGGCGGAAGGAATTTCCACTGCCTGGAAAATTGTGTATTTTTATTAGGGAGGTAATGTCCATGCAATCCGACATCGTCCGTTCAACACTATTAATTCTGGCCCTGGCCGTCGCGGGTATTCCCGGCGCATTCGCCGAGACCGGCGCCGGGACTGGCGACGTGGCTTCGACCAAAAAGCGCGAAGCTTCCGCAGGATCCGGAGGCGGCCACCAGCATTACGCGCAATCCGATATGGCGAATAATCCGGGTCCGGATGGCAAGCTCGCACCCAGGCTGCAGAACCTGGGTACGCATACATTCCCCGTCAGCACGCGCAACAAGCTGGCACAGCAATACATCAACCAGGGGCTGAACCTCGCCTATGGGTTCAACCATGCCGAGGCGCGCCGGGCATTCCGTGAAGCGGCACGGCTCGATCCTGGACTTGCGATGGCCTACTGGGGTCAGGCACTCGTGCTCGGCCCCAACATCAACGCAATGATGGAACCGAACGAGGAGCCGCAGGCTCTGGAGATCGTGCAACAGGCCAAGTCGCTCATGGCGAAAGCATCACCCAGAGAGCGTGCGCTCATCAATGCTCTCGAGAAGCGTTACTCGGGGAATCCCGAGAGCCGGACAACGAACGACAAGGCTTACGCGGAGGCGATGCGGGAAGTGCACCAGCGTTTTCCGGATGATCCCGATATCGCGATGCTTTATGTAGAGTCGGTGATGGATCTGCGTCCCTGGGGCTACTGGATGCGCGATGGCCAGCCGTACGAGGGAACAGCCGAAATTGTCGCACTCACCGAAGAAGTGATGCGGCGCAATCCGAAGCATCCCGCCGCGCTGCACATGTATATTCACCTCATGGAACCGACCAGCACGCCCGAGCGGGCGGAGAAGGCAGCCGATACCCTGCTGACGCTGATGCCGGCGGCGGGGCACATGATACACATGTCATCACATATCTATCAGCGCGTGGGCCGCTACGCCGACTCGATGAAGAGCAATCAGCTTGCCATCGCGGCCGACGAGGATTACATCGCGCAGTGCCGCGCCCAGGGGATATACCCCATGATGTACTACCCGCATAATATTCACTTCCTCTGGTTCGCGGCGACGGGAGACGGTCAAAGCAAAGTGGCAATCAAATCCGCACGGGAAGCCGCCAGCAAGGTAGACGATGCAGTGCTGGAGGCGATGCCGCTGACGGCGATATTCCGCATGGTGCCGTATTGGGCACTTGCGAGGTTCGGCCACTGGCAGGAGGTTCTTGAAGAACCCGCCCCGCCATCCACTAGCCCGTTTCTGAAAGGAAGCTGGCACTATGTACGCGGCCTCGCGTTTGTTGCCACCGGGCAGTTGCAACAGGCCGATCAGGAACTGGGCGCGTTGCGCGAAATCATGAAAAACCCGGCGCTGGATCTCCCCCTTTTCTCGAAAAATACCGCGCGCACCGTGCTGAGCGCCGCACCCGAGGTGCTCGCCGGCGAGATCGCCGCGGCGCGCGGACAGTTCGATCAGGCTATCGCGTACCTTGAACAAGCGGTTCGCCTTGAAGATGCCCTGATATACACGGAACCATCGGAATTCAGCGTTCCGCCACGGCTGACCCTCGGCGCCATCCTGCTGGAGGCAGGACGTCCGGCCGAAGCGGAGACCGTGTACTGGGAAGACCTGCGGCGCAATCGCGACAGCGGGTGGGCGCTTTACGGATTGATGCAAGCATTGCGCGTACAAAAGAAGGATGATCAGGCGGCGCTCATCGAAGCACGTTTCAACAAGGCCTGGGCACGTGCCGACGTGAAACTCAGGGGGTCACGCTTCGGACGCGGGGATGCAAAGATGTAACCAATACTCAAATCGCCAAGGAATCTTTGAATAAGTCTCGTTGCCACCAATGCGCTCCACGGAGGACTTATTTCAGAGATTCCACCCCTGAGGAGCCCTGCTGCAAGCTTGCCATTTCTGTTCGTTGTTGATTTATGTTTCTATATTTCTCTTCCACCCTCAGTCTCTGGTCTTCAATTTTCCCTCATTCGCTGCTATGAATGCACGGATATCATCTGACATATCCAGCAACTTTAGCCATTGCTCTTTGTAAAGCGTCACGGGAAAACGGCCCATGCCATACACCGAGAGCGCTCCCTTTTCGCTCACCTTCATGGTGATCCCGGTACTGGCTCCTTTTTTGAGTGCTTCGTTTTCTTTACGCAATCGCTCCAACTCAGCTTTCATGTCCTCGTCTGACATCATTCCTCCCAGATTATTGTGCTACCCGATAAGTATGCCTTTTTTTAATCTGAAGCACGATCTTTGGCTATGATAGCGTGACTAAAAAACGTGGGGAACCACCGAACAATCCGTCAATCCGGTAAAATATCTGGATTGAAGACTGATAAAATGGAACTGACTGACGTTATCCGGGACTAATTGATAAGTGCCCGGCTAAGTCAAAAACATTGATGGAAGTCTTCTCAGAAGGACTGCGCATCACGTCACCGCATCGGTTGTTGCCGTACTTTCACCTTCCATCTTGAATTCGTCGTCGTTACATTTAACCTGAACCCGGCGGTTGACCGTTTATCTTTTCAATTAAGCACCATGATCCACAAAGACATATACGCTTGAGCTTCACCTTTGTGGTGAGTTTCACTACAACTACCGGATTCAGGTTCAAAGAAGAACGCCCATGCGCAATCCATTTCAAAATGATGCTTTAGGCAAATTTATTTTGCGCCTTACGGTTGGCACGCTGATACTGCTGCATGGAGTATTCAAAATGCTCAATCCAGGCTCTCTCGAATTCATCAGTAAGCAACTTGCCGGGTTTAATTTACCTGCAGTTCTGGCTTACGGCGTTTACGTGGGCGAAGTTATTGCGCCGCTAATGATTATTCTGGGAATTTTTTCTCGCCTGGGTGGATTGCTGGTTTTTGGCAATATGATATTTGCATTGGTACTGGCACACCGCAGCCAGCTTTTCTCGCTAACGAGCAATGGCGGCTGGGCACTTGAATTGCAGGGTTTCTATTTATTTTCCGGCCTCGCGATATTATTCCTTGGTAGCGGTAGAATAGCGATCAAACCGGATTGATATAATGTACGTACGGACGAATTGGTTATGCGCGTAAAATCCCCACAATCTCCTGATTCCACTCATTCCGAACAATGCAGATGGCATTCGATCGCAGATATGCCGGAACTGCAAAATGTAGCGCTGAATATGATACTCGACAGTGCCGCCGCGGCGATCCGGACACGGGGACAGTTTCACTTCGTACTCGCGGGTGGCGACACACCCCGCGCAATCTATAAACAGCTGCGGGCGGCACATACCGACTGGACAGCCTGGTACGTCTACTTTGGCGACGAACGCTGTGTGTCGCCCACCGATCCCCGGCGCAACTCTGTCATGGCCGGAGAAGCGTGGCTCGATTATGTCGAAATTCCGGCGGATCAGTTGTACACAATTCCGGGAGAGCTTGGCGCGGATCTGGCGGCTTGCGAATACGCGCAGACCTTAAATACCGTAGGCATATTTGATTTAACGCTGCTTGGGCTCGGCGAAGATGGCCATACCGCCAGCCTGTTTCCCGGTCAGGAATGGGGAACCGAGCCTGACTCACCTGACACGCTGGCGGTGCTGAATGCGCCCAAACCCCCACCGCAGCGCGTTTCACTGAGCGCGGCGAGGCTCAGCCGTTCACGGCAGGTGATATTTCTGGTCGGTGGTGAGTCCAAGCGGGATGCGGTGGCACGATGGCGTGCGGGCGAAAATATTCCGCCGCGGGCAATAGTGCCGGAGAAGGGTGTCGATGTACTGGTGGAATCTGCTTTACTGAAGCCTCTTTAAACGGCTATTTATCTTTATTTACCTTTGGATTCGTCGTCCTCTGGCTTGAATCTGAACCGGCACAAGTTACCGCCGTGAACCATGCATTCATGTTGCTCGACCTTGCTTTCGGTGAAAGTCTCCATCAGGCCTCTGTCAAGATGGCAAATGTCAGTATCTCTTACCGCCATCCTGTGGAACACGCAATTATCCGCTTCGATTACCGTCTCGCCACCCTCGAATGCCACGGTTTTTGCGTTATAACCAAGCTGATCCATTACCTCGGCAAGCTTCTCGATTTTCTCCGCGTGCGTGGCCAGGCCGGGATGTTCGCTGCGAAGCTGACGTCCGACCCCCGCACCAATCTCGCCCAGACGCCTGCTCATGTTTTCCGCACCCTCTTCATTCTGAACAGAAGCCACTACCAACTGTGCAAGCCACGAGTACTGGCGCGGAAAACTCTCCCGGCCAAGCTCGGTAAGAATATAAAGCTGCTGCGGACGTCCTCCTCCTGAGGGTCGCGTGTTACCGGTCTCCACCAATCCTGCCGCTTCCAGCGAGGCAAGATGTTGCCGTACCGCATTGCGCGTAATTTCAAGTCCCTTCGAAAGCTCGTCTACGCTCAGGCCCGGCTTGCCCCTGCGCAGCAGCTTGAGCAATTGTTTTTGCCGTTCACCCATAGTATTAAGCATTTGGCTTCCCTTCCTTTCTCCCGTCCAAGTAATTATAAAAAATTATTATGGAACACATTATCACCTGTTACATCTACTAACAGAATACAACATTAAGACACTTTAAGCATAGAAAAGTTGACAAAATGCGGTTAATGTTTTATGGTTTTTTCGACCCCAAAGATAATTCAAACTGCTCATCGCTGTCGATGAACCCCGCTTAAAGGAGGTATCTTTATGAAAACAAGGACGTTTTTTGCAGCCATGTCCCTTGGTTTGTTGGCTGCCTGTGCCCAGGTAACTCCTCTCGAAGCTGTTCAGAATACCCATGTTCGCAAAGCTGCCCAGAACGCCCGAACCCGTAGCGACCATGATGCCCTGACGAAGTATTTCGAAGATAAAGCAAAGGAAATGCATTCGAAGGGCGAGGAACAGAAAAAATTGCTTGAGCATTACGAGCAAAAAAGCTATCTCTATGGCCGGCAAGCCCAGGATCTGGAATCACGCACTTCGGCTTTGGTACGCAAATACGAAGAAATCGAACGGGCAAGCATCAAAGAAGCCGCCGCTCACCGGCATATGGCGAAGGAAGCGGCTGACACCGAGGGCCGGCTCGTGGATAACGCTTCCCAGACACGTCCGCAGCACAACTAAAAGCGTATGGACTGCTCCCTGTCCGGGGCGCTCTGAGTAATCCTGAGGAATACGGTTCTACCGTCCCGCGATGGTGCGATGGCATGAGAGAAAGCTGATTCCTGGGGCAAGCTTTCGTGTCCTCCGGTTTTCGGATGGACTGTGCTCATTCTCTCCAGGCTGGAAAACCCGGCAAGCTCCGGAAAAAATCCATGTCGTGGTTGGGCCAGAGTTCCGCATCTTCCTTGCGGCCTAGCGCCTTGAGCTTACGGATACTCGCCAGCGCCAGCGTCTCATTATCCTGCCAGCAATAGCCCGGCGCAATTTCCTCAGACAGATTCTCGCCCAGATCGGCCGCATCGCCGCACAAGATGACGGGCTGGCCCTTTTTCAGCTCGATGAATAGCGACATGTGCCCTGCTGTATGGCCAGGGCTGGCGACGGCATGCACACCCGGCGCCACCAGATACTCGCCCGTTTTTACCCGCCATTGATCCGCATTGGCCAGCTCACCGGCAAACACGCCGCTATCCAGGCCGGTACCTGCCGCAGCCAATTCATCACCCTGGATATGGACCTCGCAACCCGGCAGATCGCAAAGCCCGCCCACATGATCAAAATGCAAATGGCCGATGAACACGAGATCGATATCGGATAGCGAGAGTCCCAGTTGCGCCAGATAGCGGGGGATGCGCTGCGCTTCCTGCATGGCGGGCGCCTCCACCCGCGGGCGCATGGGATCATAATACCTGGCGCGCAAGAGCGGATCGGCCAGCTTGCGATAGTCGCATCCCGCATCGTAAAGAATGCGCCCGTTTGGCGTTTCGATCAGATAGGCAAGGATCGGCGCATCGATGAATTCGCCGTGACCACGGTTGCGCGTCGAGATAGTCTTCTCATAACGAATCGTACCCGTGAGCAGCGGCCAGACTTTCAGAGCGCGAGACATGATGAAACTCCTGGAGAAAGTGGTACAAGCCCGAACAGGCTTACGTTAACCTAAATCCACCCTGTAGCGAACTCACCAAAAAGGTGAAGGTCAAGTAATGCGAACAGTCTTTGTGGATCATAATGTTAAACTAAGAAGCGAGTGATCAACTGCCGGATTCAGGTTCGTCTTTCAACTTGTCGTTGTCAAAGCTCATTCGACGCATTATCGGTACTCTACTCATGAATATGCTACTTCAGTTAAAAGAACACGGGCAGTCCGTCTGGCTCGATCATATCGACCGTGATCTCATCCACAGCGGCGGCCTGAAGAAAATGGTGGATGAAGGTGAAATATGCGGCCTCACCACCAACCCGGCCATTCTTGCAAACGCCATGGGTTCAGATGCCGGGCAGGCGGGGGAAATACGTACCCTCCTCCGCCAGGGACATACCCCCGCAGCCGCCTACGAAAAACTTGTCATTCCGGAAATAGCCGCCGCAGCCGACATGCTGCGTCCAGTTTATAAAAATACGCACCGCCGCGATGGCTATGTCTCATTGCAAATCGCCCCGGCATTCGCCGATGATACCGCGGGAACAATAGCGGAAACCCGCCGCCTGTGGCGAGCTGTGGGACGGGAAAATCTCCTGATAAAAATTCCGGCGACCGAAGCCGGCATCCCCGCCATTACCCAACTGACGGCCGAGGGAATCAACGTCAACGTGACGCTGCTATTTTCGCAAGCCCTGTATGAGCGCGCTGCGCATGCTTACCTGGATGGACTGGAACAGCTCATCGCGCGTGGCGGAAATCCGGCCCCTGTCGCCAGCGTGGCGAGCTTTTTTATCAGTCGTCTCGATACCGCGGTCGATGCGATCATCTCCTCTCACCTCAACCAGTGCGGCTGGATCAAGACCTACAACGCGCTGGAACGCGAATCGCTCAGAAACCTGTCAGGAAAGGTAGCTATCGCCAATGCCAAAGTTGCCTACGAGCGCCAGCAGGAGATCTTCTCCAGCCCCCGCTGGGATGCACTCGCTGCGCAGGGCGCACAAAAACAGCGGCTTCTCTGGGCCAGCACTGGAATCAAAAATCCCGCTTACCGGGACGTAAAATACATCGAGGAACTGATCGGCCCTGACACCGTAACCACAATCCCCCCGACAACGCTGGCGGCTTTCCGTGAGCATGGAAGAGTGCGCTCCAGCCTGCGAGAGGATGTTGCAAGCGCAACCGTCCTCTTGAGTACCCTCAAGACCCTGCGCATCCCGCTCGACGATATCGCCAGCAGATTATTATCCGGCGGAGTGAAACAATTCAGTGCCACATTCGAAAAACTCATCGATGCGATTCCACAGCCTCTTCCGTAGTATCTTCCGCATCTTCCGCATGATGGAGGATCTGGGATACGAAATGGGCGGAAAAATTCATTACAAAAGGCACCAGCAGAATAACCACCAGCAGTGCCAGCAAGGCGGTATTGACGCTTACCCCGATTTCTCCCCGCATGACTTTCTTGAAGAACCATGTGCACGCCCCGATAACGCCTACCAGGAACGTGGAACCAATCATTATGTACTCGCTGTCATCCATGATTCTGAATCGGGGGGTTAGAGGTTGGAGTGCGCGGTTTGATGTGCGTCCTGTAGCAAATCACTCATAAAGGTGAAGATCAAATAACACAAGAACCATCTGGAGATCATAATAGAAGCGAACAATAGCTACCAACCATAGGATTCAGAATCATATCCAATTTGACCTGCGAATTGCTATCGCAACCAAAGAATATTCAACATCATCATAGGTCAGATTGATGCTATTAGCCGGAAGGAAGTAATGGATAGAGCCCCATGCACAATTCCATCCAAAGAAAAATAACAATCGATCAAAAGAATTTAGCCCTGTCAGCCGTAAAAAGTTAAATATTACGACTAAAGCGCTGACGTTGGCGGCAAATAATCCCATAAATCAAGGCATCTCGGGGTTTTCGATTGACCGCCGAGCCTCAAACAATTAGTATATGCACCTCTTCAATTCCCCGATAGCTCAGTCGGTAGAGCGACGGACTGTTAATCCGCAGGTCCCAGGTTCGAGCCCTGGTCGGGGAGCCAATATCAGCAAGCGTTTCAGCGATTTTATGAAACGAATTCTGCTCCGCAAAACAGAGTTTGCTCCGCAATTATTTTAATTCGGTGCAATTCCACCACATCAAAACGGTTGAGTTCGCGGGAATTAAGTCCCTCGTCCTGACATCGCAAAAACAGATGGGGTTAGCGGCCCCAGGGGGAGTCGTCCAAATCCCCACCATTTCCAAGCGAAAAACGTTTGGAATTCCACCGTTAAATCACCGTGCTATAGCCGCATGATATTCAACTCCACCGCCACCGTATTCGGAGTGAACCGTATTCAATTAAATCTGAACGTCCGCGGACTCACACGGGGCGCTTTACCACGTGCGATAGGGGATAGTCGATGCACCGACACCCTTCGTTGAATGCTGCTTGCAGCTTAATAGAAGCATCTGCACCGCATGTATGCCTCTCGTCGGGTCGATCGATGGCCCCACTAAGAGGCTGTAGATTGGCAAAAGCTCCTCATTGTTTGAGAGTGATATGTCCACAAACGGAGTCAATGTTGACTGACCAGTGCGGATTCGAATCGCTCGCGGCTCGGTTACCCACGCTTTTGATTCGGAAAGTTCCTTTCCATCAATCGGCCTAGAAACGTACATGCCATCAGATATGAGTCTCCACTCAGCTTCCTCGGAAAAGGACGGATGCTTGAGCTGGGCAGCGAGAAGGGCAAAGTTATCCCAAAAATTCTGAATTAGAGTGTGTTGCCGCATTGAGAACTCACCAGCTGAGAGACTGTTCACCCACGAACGGATGTCTTCCACGAACTTCGCGATGAGCTGCTGTTGTTCTTCTCTGTTGTATGTGCATCTGACAAGATGAAAGCCTGCCTTTCGGGCTGCTTCCCGCAACTCTGACGTGGAAAATCCAATCGAGTATCCTGCGACACCGCCCGCGTATGCGCGCCATAAACCGAGGCGATCCTTGTGCTCGGACATGGAGAAGACAAATACATTTGGGTATACGTCCCATGCCTGTGGGCGCACGAAAGGAAGTACGAAAGCGAACTGCTCAGTATCACCGCATTCGAACGATGCCATCGCCTCACGTAGCAGTTCCATGGCATAGTTGAACTCGCGAGCGTCGTTCATGTAACAAATATTGGTCGCCCAAACGACGCGGTCACGGATGATTCCAATGAGCCCATTTTGCGTGGTGTAATGATGCAACGCTCTGGGATCTTTAGGGCCTGATTCCACCATCTTTTATAATCTCCCGAAGCCGTAAAATCGAGTGCCGAACTAGGCTATAGAAAAGCATCATCTTAACATCTTGCCTCAAGCGCCGAATTGCATCAATGGTGAATCAAAACAACATTACGTCACCCGCTTTATGAAGCGAAATGGGAACTCTATTTTAAGTTGAATGGTTCGTAGTGAGGGTCGATCGGGGGACCAATAAGGATGTGCGTTTGGTGCCGATGGATAAGACCAATGGCATAGGTGCGGCTGGTGAAATTATTCGAGGGCAATTTCTGGCCGAAAATCTGTCGAGAAACTTTACACCCGTTCCTCAGAAGATTTGCGACAGCGCAACGCCCTTTGCAGACGAGCGAAATAAAACAATGACATATACGGAAAACAAAAATTTGGTACGGTTTATGCTTCATTTTCAGTAGCAGAAGAAACATATTATTTGTTCACCCTGCAGGCAATTCAGAACAGGGGCTGGTTCTGAATGATGATCTTCTCACCGACAGCGCAATTCCAAGTTGTGCGAGGAAGGTATTCTGGTTCGCCATTCTAAAATTACCAACGCAGCCAAGACGCCATCAAGGGCGTGTAATCCTATTTTTCCAATTTTCTATATGAACAGCAAACAAGCAGGTATTCAGAAGACGATCATAGGATTGTTGGTCTTGGCTCTATCCATTTGTCCGGTTTCACCGGTACGGGCTGGGCCGATATGGGAAAACGGGCGAGCCTATACAGGAATGCTTGTGGACGGGGCGGTCGAAACGGCTGAAGCGACTATTGGACATCTGGAAACAGCCATTCAAGTCGCAGAGGCGGCGGTTGTAGCGGCCAATGCGGCTCTTTTCTCAGCAAGAGCTGCAGCAGCAGGTGCCTCGGGAACCGCGGCAGCTGCTGCACTTGCGGCAATTGGAGCCGCTGAAACTGCTGTCGCGACTGCCGAGCTTGCCCTGGCAGGAGCGACAGCAGCGGTACCGGCCACAGTCGTGGTCGCCGCTGGGGCTATCGGAGGGACATTAATCGGTGAAGCCCTGAGAGGACTTTGGGAATGGTCCTGGGGTCTAGTCAGCGACGCGACATCCTCCGATACGACTGGCCCTATTTACGCCTCAGCGACTAGTGCGGAAATGGAAGCATTGCTTCCTACTCTTGTCTCCATCGGAACCGGCTTTAACTTGACTAATACCGATTTTCTCGCAGCCGGTAGTTCTGGCTTGATTTCCCAAGCGTTTATCACTCAAGGTGCCCATATGTTCATTGGGGCTTCGCTCGGTGCAGCCGCAGCCACAGCAGGCCGCTTTGATGAGGTGCTAACTGCAGTAGCGGATCTCCAAGGTGAGTTAATTGAGTATCGCAGCACTGTTGAGGCATTTGCCGGAGTTTTGGAAAATACCTCTTTCCAATCACCTGTCGCAGGCCTTCTGGCTGCTAGAACGAATTTCGACAGTGCAGTTGCTGAAGCCAGAGCGGCTTGTCCTGCCGCTGCAGGAAGCGCATGTTCCGCAATGAATACCGCCTTAGATAATGCAGTGGCCGCTTTTCAGAGCGCCCAGGACGCTGTTGGGACAGTAGCCTTCCCTGCGCTGGTAGGTGGCTCTAACCCTGTTTTCCCTGATCTGACATTACTACGGTTTAATCAGTTTCTAAATGATACTGCATCGTTAGGAGCAGCTGCGTTGCCTGGGCAAGAGATTGCGTTGGCCGACAGGCTGTTGCTCGAGGCCGGCGTATTTTTCCCTGGGATGACCAGTTTTGGACCAGCCATAGCAGCTTACGACGCGCTGGGTGATACCGGAGGAAAGGAGAGCGCGCTCTTTGACGCAGTTACAGGGCAGATTAACCTTGCCGACTTGCTTAGGGGGTCAGCCACGACATTATCATTAAACGGGGCTTGGTTGAACATAGATCTAGAGCAATCGCCGGTGACACAAGAGGCACGAGCTGCAGTTCCCGAACCCTCCACCCTTATGTTGCTCGGCCTCGGCGTCCTCGGCCTGTTCGGCTACGGCCGGCGCCGCCAGAAGGTGATCAGGTATTCACAAAGTGATGTGATCCGTTCAGTAGCAGTTTGATCTAGAGTTGGTCGATGCAGTGACCCTGCCCCAGAATCGGTAGCGATTTAAAATGGAATATTCCGACTGAAAGGTTCGCCCTATTCTTTCTCAATGTACTTCGCCCTCTGCTCCATTCCTTCGAGAATCAATGGTCAGAATCAATGGGGTCAGACTCGATTGATTATAAACTAACGATGCGGTAAGTCGGCGCTTCCCCCCTGAAATAAAGGATTGTGATGGCCCGCTTGTCCAGATTTATCCTTCCCGGCCAACCGCAACACGTCATCTTACGTGGCAATAATCGAACTGAGATTTTCTGCGCAGAAGCGGATTATCTTTTCTATCTTGAGAAATTACAGTCGGCCTGCAAGAAATACAACTGTGATATTCATGCTTACGTGCTGATGGCCAACCACGTACACTTACTTGTCACACCCCACGAAGAGCAGGGCCTGAGCAAATCCTTGCAAATGCTGGGGCGTTACTACGTACAATATTTCAATCATTGCTACCAGCGCACGGGCACGCTGTGGGAAGGGCGTTACAAAGCCACTCTAATTGATACCGAGACGTATTTATTGACTTGCATGCGTTACGCAGAACTTAATCCAGTGCGTGCAGGCATGGTAAAGCACCCCTCCGAATACCGTTGGTCAAGTTATGGCTATAATGCCTTGAACCAGGCTAACAATTTGGTAACGCCACATCCTGAATACCGGCGTTTGGGAAATAATCACGAGGAGCGCCGGAATGCATACCGGCAATTATTCAAGCACCATATATCTAAAGAGAACATTAACGCGATCAGAGACGCGACAAATAAAGCTTGGGTATTGGGAGATGACCGGTTCAAGCGGAGTATTCAAGAGAAATTGAAGAGACGAGTAGAACCCACGGCCAAGGGTGGGGATAGGAAATCAGAACAATTTAAGATCAATCGAGTCTGACCCTATTGATCGAGCAGCGTGACCGAAAAGTTACTGCGAAAAGAAGAAGACTCACCAGAGATTTACCATTTGCCCCGATTGGATGCGCTACCGGAGCCACTGTACGCGCCGCCACCCGCTATCCTTTCCATTTGAGGGACAGCAGGATTATGGACACGGTCATGGTAGAGTTTTTCATTGATAAGGAGGGGTGGGTGCATCTTCCCCGTATGATCGAGGCCAAAAATGAAGAACTTGGGTGACTGGCACTTACTGCCGTGTCGCGTTAGAGATACACCCCTCCTTTGCGAGCTGGAAAGCCCGCTGTGGCGCGTGCCATGATGCCGATGAGGTTTGAACTGCAATAGCGGCGCAGATCATCAAATTAACACAAATTGAAACTACTACCATGTTGCTCTTGGGAGAAGGAAGTTTCTGGAATTGAAGTTAGTTGAATTGGTTCGCGCAGACAGGACACCAGCCGACCTCTCCCGAAAGTTCCAGGTTACTGCGCAAACTATTCACACAAAATCAATGGGTCAGACTGACCCCATTGATTTTGTGTGTTTGATAACATTTTTCTGAACACTACTCATGGGATTACTCCTTTGCGCTTGCGCGCTCAATTTGATAAAGATTCGCATCTCTATCAACGGGTAACCCCGCCTTTGGCAAGGTCCTGCTGTCAGATTAAATCACAACTACTACAATTTAATTGGTTGAGATTACCCTGCGACGAGCTATTGCACCTACCAAGCCAAGGCCTATCAACAGCATGGCGTAAGTTTCCGGTTCTGGAATTGCCGCTACTGTTTGGGGAAGATACACAGATCCCCCAAGATCAGCGTCCTTGAAACCGATTACGAAAAACTTGTTGTCGCCTGCAACAGAGGTAAAATCATTGTCGTTAGCCAAAACAAGAGTATGAAAAGTGTTCGCGCCAACAGTTACATCGTCACCAAAGGCCACACCTTCCAACTTGGACGGGATATTTGCATCAGTAATGCCATTTGCGTTGAGCAACGCCCTGATATCAAGAAACAAGCTGCTTGCCGGATGTCCCTGGTTGGCTAAAAGATTTGCTTCGCCACTCATACCCGTTATGTCAGTGGCACCCGCCAGATCGACCTTCCACAATTGCTTTATTGCCGCATTTGAACCATCGCCCAGCCCTTTGCCGTCCCGTTCCAGAACAAGGAATTCATGATTGTTAATGGCGAGGATTTCACTGCTATTGAAGTTCTTGCTGCCAATCTGGTTGTCATATGCGAACTCTTGAGTGGCGCCGGACGCCACATCTATTTTGACGATGCGGTTGGCCCTGCCGCCGTCACCGCCATCCTGCGCCAACGGACTTTGCATGAAGCCATACAAAGTAGTGCCATCCGGGGAAATTGCAAGACCTTCCATACCCTTGTTGGCTACCCGACCTGAGGTATTTCCGCTGATTTCCAGGGCGCCTTGTGAGTTCAGGTTGGCCACGGCCAAATTACCCGGCAACACAAAGGACTTCATGCGTTCGCCCGTCTGACGGTCAAACTGATACACATAGGGACCATATTCATCCGATATAAACACGCTTTTACCATCGTTTGAAACACGAATGCCTTCAGGATCGAGACGCCCGTTATTTGGGTTGAGCGAGTTGCCTGGTCCAAAATTATCCGAACGACCACTGAAATAATTAATCGCCGTAGTGTTCAATGCGGGGGCGCCGCCAGTTGCGTAGGTCAATGGAGTGGTGCTTGAAAGCAAGGTGGTATTGTTTAAACTGGTGGTAACCGTGAGGGGCAGCGAACCCGAACCCGCCGAGTAGCTTAAACTGATCGTGTTAAAACGGGAGATAAAGGAGGTAGTGTTATCCACAGAGCTCCCACCCGCATAAGCGAGAGCATTCGGACCTCTGTCCGGTAACGCCAAGAACGTATTGTTGCCCGCATAAGCCAGCCCTGAGCCCATGCCCCCAAGAAGATTGGCAGCGATCCCATTTTCGAGTGAGCCATTCAAGCCTGACATATCGCTCGCGGCACTCGAGAAACTGCCGATACCAAGCAGTATTGGCGTTGCGTTTGCGGCCGGAGCTACTAGTAAGGACGCCAAAAGCGCCGGCAGAATTTTTTTTGAATTGCGGTGTGCGTCTATCACTATAAGCTCCGTTGAAATTAAATAATCAGGTCGTTTGATTGACCGAAGGTGCCCGACTGCATTGGATCGTCGCATAGCTATATGACAAAAATAAGAGAAACTGATTGGTTCGAACGGTTCATAGATAGCCACTCAAGATTGCCTGGAAGATACCTGGGTGTTGAGCGCGGTCGGCGCAATCGGTAATGTCAGAAATTGCAACGGGCCACCGCCCGTAATCCCACTCACCACTTCGATCTGCTGCGTGGGAGCACTGTTCTTGTCTGTGTCTGCTTGCCTGTCCACAGCACAGAATCAGCGATTGACTAAGATTGACAGGGCCTCATATACTCAGGCCGCTACTTCTCGAATTTGTTATCGTTTCCCCTCGGCAGATTATGAAAACTGAAACCATTCAGCGGTCGAAATTGCCGTGAGTTCGATAACTATCGCATTGGTCGCTTTTGTCTGTATTTTTGGCGGGACGCTGTTCGGCTTTTTCCTGAGGAGTGCCCTTCCCCCACACCACGTGAACGAGGAATCAAAGGAGGCCGTAAAGATGGGGGCTGGCCTCGTGGCAACGATGGCGGCCTTGGTTCTCGGCTTGCTGGTCAGCTCGTCAAAAAATACGCTTGACGAGATGAATACTGGAATTGTCAATTTGGGGGCAAAGGTCATCCTGCTTGACCGCGTCCTGGCGAGCTATGGGCCGGAGACGAAGGATGTCCGAGACATGATTCGCAACACGCTCGACAACACAATACGATATATCTGGCCCGAGGAACATACCACGCAACGCATTGATGTCATTGTAAAATCGACCACCCTGGAGAAAATTCACGCCAGTATCAGCAATCTCCAGCCGCAAACTGACACTCAGCGCAGGATTCAATCGGAGGCGATGCAGCTCAGCAACGATCTGGCCCTACTACGCTGGACGTTGATCGAGCAAAGGCATAAATCGATTTCCGCAATATTGCTTGTAGTGCTGTGCTCGTGGCTTGCCATGCTCTTCACCAGCTTTGGCATGTTCGCTCCCCGCAACCCAACAGTCATTACTGTTTTGGGGATTGCCGCGCTATCGGTCTCCTGTGCGCTTTTCATTATCGTGGAGATGAATAACCCGCTGGAGGGGATCATCAGGGTTTCCAGTGTTCCGTTGCACAGTGCAATGGGTTTTCTCGGCAAATAACTGGGAAGGGCTAAATGCTAAAGGTGGATTCCAGTTAAAAACCTCTTCCGGGCACTCTGTCAAAATGGACCGAGAAAAAAACGTCGTACACGCGCTTGCCGAAATTCTCAACAATCCGTGCCGGTGCGCGTCACCGTCACCCCAGCTTGTCGTTTTTAAAACGATCTGCAGTTTTCAATCACCATCAAGATTGAAAATTTCTCGCAAATAGGTCTTGACCATTAATTGCCCATGTGAATAATTGGCACATACCGGCCGGTCAATAAGGAGAAGAAAATGAAAATTACCATTCCTGACGTCAATTTCTCAGACCTTCATTTAAAGCGGGATTCTTCAACTGATGGAAATATTGAATTTGATTGGTCTCTTATTGAGGACATCTGCGACGCCAGCGGAATCGATATTTCAGAGTTCAGGAACGAGGATGAGGACAACGTTTGCCATCTTATTCACCAGTGGTACTCTGAGCATCGGACTCGTGGGGGTAGACCCGATCCTGTAATGGAAGATATCCTCGTTGAGGAAAAACTCGAAGAGATTTTCGGAAGCTTCAGTCATAAACCAGGCAATACCTAGCGAGCGAGATGTTTCTTGCCCTCCCCCGTTATATTCTTCATCGCATTTTTTGCATTCATTGTGATTGCTCCCACAGCAAGTAATCCGGATATTCCTAGCCATGACTGGGCTCGCAATAGCCTATCCGCCATTCACATATGAGTTCCTTGACCCTCTGATTCAGTCCGGCCATTTGTAAATACGTTCATCCACCGCCTGTACCTCGCATCATTCACGATAGGATCGGATTTACACTTGCGCTGTTTTGATACGGTTTATGGACTCACTGCTTGCCGATAAGCAGATCGGCACGCCATAAACAGGAGTAGATTGCGGCGCAATAAAAAACCCCACCAAAGCGGGGTTTGTGAAATCTTATTGTCGGCCTGGCAACGCTGCCCAGATTTGCACGCTTGCCAGCTGCCTCTGAATAGCAATTTCCACCATGAGCGATGTCAGCGATGCTCATGCCACTGTGGCCGAAATGATCAGACCCCGGAAGGCTATAAAGCTCGATGCACCCTCGACAAGGCCTTTCCGAGAACTTTTGACTATTTCTGTTCGCCTTATAGCTTTCCTGATCGCAGCTCTGATTTAAGGAAAAAACTTATATACTATTTCTCGGTTTTTATGGGTTTTATGCTCATCGTTTCTTCCATTTTCCGGAATTTAGACGCGGCCTCGGTGGTACGATTTCTCAGCTTGGATAAACTAGCGCGAGTCAAGCATTCCACCTTATACATGCTATAGCCACACTTGTCGCCATCATGCTTGGCAACATCGGTCAAAAGGTATGCAAGAAATTTTGGGCCGTGTCGGGTATTTGCCGTACAAAGACCTTGAGCAACCCCATGTGCACTGGTACCGCAATCATATACAGGTTGAATCTCACAGTTGAGGTTCTTCTCCCCTACACAAAAATACATGGGCGAGCCGGCCGATGCTTGACCAATCCATCCGTAAACTCCTATAACAATTAAAGCGTTAGTTAAAATATGAAGTGCCTTTAAAAATTTCTTATTCAATTTCTTCCTCCAAGTTAATTAAATTCACCATCAAAATTTTTCATAAAAACGATTTAACTCACCTCAAACCATAGTATAGAAGTTAATCATAAACTGTGCGCCCAAACTTGAGCAGGAACAGGTAAACCCACCATTTTTATAGCTCTAATGGTACGTCAGCATATTAGCGTCAATGCCCGCTCCAGCCGAATTTGAGCTCGGCGCTGACTTAAATAGGAGTCGAGTAGAAAAAAAATTGACCAACCACCAGCTCTGGGTTGGCTACAAAAACTTGACCCGAATGGGAGGGAGAAACATTGACCCGTCAGTCTGCATAGGGGTTGAAATTCCATCGGATCTGGGTAGCCTTGCCGGAAAATAGGCAGCAGGGAAACGAGGAGGATAGATTTTTCGAAAGCAGGTTTGATGGGTTGCGCTACGCTCTACCCATCCTACCTTTTCAGCTATGGGGAGGTAGAAAGAACGATGCAGGAGCAGGACGTTGCAGTTAAGTATTCCGCTCTGAATCGCCGAGGCTCGATCCACACGGTTGCGGGATCAAGCCTTCCGGCAATGTAAGCGCCCAGGGGCGCGAGTTGGCACATGGACGAAACATACATCAGTATCAAGGGCCATTGGAAAACATCTATACCAAACCGTCGACAAAACGGGACACCCTGCTGTTTCGTCCTACTGCCAAGTTTTACGCCATGGCCCTGGGAGTAATTTTCCTGTCGCGGCGAGGCATGAAGCTGAAAATACCGGGATGAGCGTACGCTATGTAAGTACCCGCCAGGATGCATAACTCTAAAATAACCACGTCCGTGTTGAATTCATTCAAGATGAGGGCGGGAACAGCCCACAGGAGAGCGAGAATCACGGGAATGAAACCATAAACTTTAGGAAGGGTTTTCATGAAAGATGCTCCTAGATACTATTTAGTAAATATCCCACTACTCTTGCAAGTAGTTCAATAAATCAGACTTGATAGTTCACAATAAGTTCACAAATAAGGGACATATTTTTCACAGTTCCTTAGATTGAAATTTGGTTCTTGTCCTCTAAAACAATGTTGCGGGTATCGCCGCCCTGCCCCATCTGAAGTTCTGGCAGGAAGAAGAATTGCAATATATTTCGTACCATTCAGCTGCAAGCAGTCTACCTGTTTGTGGAAGAATTGGGATGTGGCTGATTTTGCTGGTGGACTTTCCGGCCCCACTCGCTACCGTATCGAGACCTGGAACAAGACAATACAGCCATTGGGGATTGAAGGACGGCCTCTTGGCAGACTCATCGTCGCCAAGTACAAACGACACGCTGATTCGTTGATGAGCTAGCTCATCAACGGCGCAGGATGGCCACCCAGCGTGCAATATTGAGTAGTGTCATCAAGGAAGCCGCAACATAAGTCCAAGCTGCGGCATTGAGCAAGCGCCGGGCATGCGGCATGTCTCCCTCGATCAGATAGCGCCCACGCTCCAGAATGGGCAAGGCACGAGCAAAACTGGCATTCATTTCCATCGGAAGGGTTAGCGCATGCACCAGCGCCGCGCTGCCGAGGGTCAACATGCCACCGACAACGAATAGTAATCCTGCCGCGGGAGAACGCAAAACCGTCATGATCACCGGGGCCAGCATCAGAATACCGGCACCCAGTTTCTCCGCGGGCGCAGCCCATTGCACCAGCGTAGTCCGCAGGGCAAGTGGCGGATAGTTATCCCGATCCTGGATCGCGTGGCCGACTTCATGCGCTGCAACCGCGATAGCGGTCAGTGAGCGGCCGTTGAATTTATCCGATGCAAGCCGGACCATTTTTGCTGATGGATCATAATGATCGCCCAGCTTGGTTTCTTCCACCCCCACGTGCTGCAAATTAGCCTCATTCAGCAGATTTCGAGCGAGTTGTGCGCCTGTGAAGGAATAGCGATCTGCCGGCTCACTATATTTCTCCATGGTATGTTTGACCCAGTATGAAGGTCCAACAACGAGAAGAAGGATTAAACAGATCAATACCAGATAAAGCATGGCAAAAAATACCGTTAAGAAACGAGTGTAATCAGAACAGCGAGGAACGATCTATCGACACCTCGGGCTGATCATACGCTTTATGCAAACGTTTGATCCATCATGGACCAGATAATTCCTGACTTCGAATGCGTAATACCGGACGGAATAATTCGCTCGGATTCTGGTAGACGAGAGGATCGCGTTGCAATAAAAAACCCCGTCAAAGCGGGGTTTGAGAAACCTGATTGTCGAGAAAAGGCTCGTTAAATACCGTCTCTGATTATTGAGTCCGGCGACGCCGGACAGCTATGCCTCCCAGCAAGCCAAGACATAGAAGAGCAAGGGTGCCGGGTTCAGGCACGGTGCTCTGAGGAAGATCGGTAGGATTACGCGACAGTGCCACATTATCGAACTCAAACGCCCATCCTGTACTCGACGCAATCACCTTGTCAAAAGCGACGGAAGAATTAATGTTCACATAGAACGTGCCGCTCGCCCCCTGATCGCCATTGGCCAGGCTATTGACATCAAGGCCGGAAAAATTAAACAGCAAGTTGCTGCCATCGTAGAAGGATAGCGTATTGTAACTGTCAACCGAGCCCCACAGCAAGCCAAAATACTGATTATACTCACCCAATTGGAATATGACTTCTCCAATGCCAGTGGTCAGGTATTGAGTCTCGTCCGGGCCATCGGCCTGAGAGTTGCCAAATGGTGCGCCATTGCCGCTTGAAATGAACGGTGCGGCATATTGCCCCGAAACGTTTGGAAGTGTGGCTGTGCCAGCTCCTGTACCGCTGAATGCGACGGTGACACCGTGGCCTGCGGCACCGCCCGTCGCTGAAAGGGCATCAAAATTCAGATATACCCCTGCACCACTGGGAATACCACCCACCGAAGCGGTGATCACCGCCGCCATGCCGGCAGACGGTACCACAGCAGCTCCAAGGGCGAAAACGCCTACCATGGTGTAAAACTTAATTGCCCTATTCATCACTTCAGTACTCCCTCTCATAATTCATCAGTTGAAGTTGCCTACCAGAAAAAACGATATCGTGGCAACTCATGTGTGAAATCTTACGGACTTGAGAGAGCTCTGAATATTGGACTGAAGTGCATGCGACTAAGGTACTACAAGGCATCACTCATAAGAAATAGGCCGATACTATAAATGTTTTCGTCATAAATAGTGAGGATTTCGGCGCAAAAAAAACCCGCCGAGGTGGGGTTGAGGTGAGCATCTTTGTAGTGCTCATAGTACATCTTCCCACTTGGCCGCTTACTTGGAATGGTTTTCCTGCTGCGACACGCAGATAAACCGATCACAGCATGGATATCAAGACCAGGAGCGCGATCCAGCAGATACACCCGACTGACGAGAGGTATACTCCGAGACCAGCGATGCTTTACGCAGACCTGAAAAGAAATGCTGAAACCCGTACTCAGGCAATCCATGTAAAGCACTGAAAAAATCTGAATGTCAAACCCGGTCGATATAAAGGAATTACCATGAAAATTGATGAGCAACATAATGCCGCCCTGGCTAAGGTGGCTGAAATGGTAGGCGACGCTAAATTCGCGATGTTGACGACTCTTGAGAAAGACGGGACCTTGCGTAGCCGTCCGATGGCCACTATGCAACTTGACGGCGACGGCAATCTTTGGTTCTTTACGTCCCAGTCATCTCCAAAAATTGTGGAAGCTAAGCCGGATCAACAAGTCAACCTCGCCTTTATGCGCACAGATAAACAGGATTATCTTTCCATATCCGGTGCTGCTGAGCTGGTACACGATAGGGAAAAAATGCAGGACTTATGGTCCCCATGGGTCAAGCCCTGGTTTCCAAAAGGGCTAGACGATCCAGACCTGGCTTTACTCAAAGTCAGTATTATGGAAGCAGAATACTGGGATGCACCCGGATAGCGCTATGGCGCGTGCAGATGCACATGCCCATAGCCATAATGCACCCTTGCCGCGGAAATCCCCTTGATGCACATGAGCAGTACGGACGAATCGCGGGCGCGTGACTTATACACCAAACTCGACATCCTCGGCAACGTGCAGTCCAACGTGCGGTAGCGTACGGTTTATATTTTATGCATCGCATAGACTTTCATTTCAGCTATCTTTATATGAAGGAACTGCCATGAAACATCTTCTGCCCTTCAGAAGCAAAACGCTTCAAACGCTAGTTCTTATCAACGCCCTAATTCTGGGGTTGACAGGTATGGTTCATGCTCAATCGAAAAATCTTAAAGATGAATACACGCAAAAACCGGTAGCAACCGAAGAAAAGCCTGCGAATAAGCCCAATGCAACAAACGAAGCGAAAAAAATGGGAAAGAAACAATCCAAGCCAGAGCCCGATAAGGACACTGCGAACTATAAAGGTGTTCAGCCGCCTCAAGGCGGTCGATTAGGGCAAGGTCCAGACCATCCCCATCCCCAGTAAGCCCCAGTAGTGGGGTGCTCCCCGCTGGCGATCACGCAGGACAGGTTCGCTGCGCGGATGGGTTATGCGAATAGCGGGTTCATAAATTCCTTCCCCGACGGGTAGTTTCACGAGTTCGAGATCAGGCTGCAGCTACCCTTAATAGGGAAAACCGCTATGTATGGGATCGCACAGTGACGATTCAAAATCAAAAGTAATATGAGTGTCATTATAGTTTGCGGTGCGTGCATCCCTGCAGTTGGGTTGCGCTCACTACAATTTCAAGTTTTCCTTAAATAGACGGGGCTTGGATATGGATAACTCAACTCTTGTACTTTCCGGAGTGAAAATACTCGTTATTGATGACGAGCCCGAGGTTCGGGATATCATTAAACGGATACTGACTCTCTATTATGCCAGTGTGATGGCTGCTGCCAATGCAGCCGCGGCTCTAGAACAGATGAAGACGCTCAGGCCCGATGTTATTTTGAGCGACATTGATATGCCGCGGATGGATGGTTATCAATTCATTCGTGAAGTGAGGAATCTGCCGGCATATAAAGGCGGACAAACTCCAGCTGTTGCCCTCACCGCATTCAGTCGGAGAGAGGATCGAACAAATGCAATTAATGCCGGATTTCAGAAGTATCTTTCCAAGCCTGTCGACTTTGAGGAGCTAATCGACACTATTGCAAGCGTGGTCGGACAATAGCCCGAATACAGGTCATATAAGTGCTCTTTGCCGAGCCTTGCATCAAGATAAAAAAATAATTCCGTTACAGCAGTAAGAAGGAAAAGAGAAGATGATTCAGCGAATAGCATTGGTTACCACGGCATCTAGTCCCGATTTCTTCATCGCTTGCGTCAAGTAGATGACCTGAATCAAAAGTCTTTTGGAAACACAAAAAAGGCGATAGCGTTGGTTTGGCGCCGCAAGAATCCTGATTTACTCATTAATCCATCGCAGCATTTTGTTTACAAGGCCAGGCAATGCCTAAATATGTCTTCTATATACGAGCCGAGGAAGGCGATATCGAGCGCCTGGGAAGTATTATTGTCGATCGTCCCGATGGCGATCTTTTAGGTTCTTATAGGCATGAAGAGCCGCTGATAAATTTCCCGGAAACCACTGTATTCTGGGCAAACGCGCTGGGATCCAGCATAGGGATAGCTCCCCTGAATCCATTACCCATAAAAAAACTCACTGGGTTATAGGTGGGTCAGAAATAAAAAACCCGCGTGGCTGGCGGGTTCCGAAGTAAGCATTTCTCATTCGATGAAGTACTTTTATCAGTACTCTCCAAGAACTACAAACAGTTTTTTAATGAATCGGACTTGTATTAATTCTTCCGCCTGCTATTCTGCAAATGTCGTTTAGTTAGAACTATCGCTGGATGCCTCCTCGGAGAGCCAGTGATAAATCTTGAGAGGGACACAAAAATGAAACCGATAATTATCATTGCTTCCTTTTGGTTGACGGTGCTTATCCCGTCTACTTCGTTTTCACACGACGAATTAACTGACATTCCGTCTGCTCATCGCGAGACCGGCCATGTTTACATTGCAAACCGCACAGATGCAGAAGTCACCTTCTACCTGGAGTCGCCAAACACGATTCGAACAAAGCATCTCCTCCCTCCCCGATCGGGAGCGACATTCAGCGGAGCAGCCGCGGATGAGTGGTTTAACATTCATATTTACACCGGTGACACTCATGTGAATTATGGCCTGGACGCAGGCAACCGATACTACATCAAGCAAAACCTGGACGGCACTCCAGACGTATATGAAATGCTCAAACGCTGACATACCCTAACCGATTTTCCAACGAACCGTCCATCGCCCTTTTCCAAGTGTGTCCACACTTTGTAGACCTTTTACCTGATTTCAATTAGCACGGTTTTGCAACGGGTAGCCAAGCATCCGAGATGTGCCCAGCTCGATCATGAAAACCATCGTTCCCTTATCAAGGGATTTGTGTGTTACTGTGAGAAAGCCACACTTCAATCGCGGATATTAACCGCCATGCACTTCCTGCTTAATCGTCTTGTGTGAGGTAATCGTGTCGGACATAGTCAATGAACTCAGACAGCATGCTCTTATCTGCGCGAATGAAATTAAAAAATGGAATCCCGATGATTCTAATAAAGTAGAAAGAGCATATGGGCTGGCTGAGATGTTCGCTGGCAACCATTGTCCCACGTGTTGGGTAAAGGACGAAAAAGCGATGCTGCTGACAGTTCTAACATCCAACTTTCTAACATTTCGTACTGTTACGAAGTACTACAGATGTGGACGTTGCAAGTTCAGCTGCGTCTTCCCAAAGCAACAGCGGACTGAGACATAATCCTCCCACTCACAATGCTGTTCGCGCTCAATTGCCACGCCATATCGCTTGCGTCGACGCTTTACTGTCAACCTGGCCGCCTGGTAAATACAAAAAAACGTTTTTGATTGGCATCCGCCGCAGCAGGTCGCAAATGCACCTGGCCAAGGCCGCGACGTCTAGTCGCCAATTCGACATTCGACCTCACCACAGCTCATTACCCGGGTGCACCTTTGGCGCACAGGAAAATTCCGGCGAAGGTAAACTGAAACGGAAGAGGCAATAAAAACCCGCCGAAGCGGGTTTGAGTGGGAGAGGAGATGAGCGCTTGATTAGCCGCAAGTTTTTTATGAGCGGTTCATTATCAAAATATTGTGGATATGTATGATATTGACACTCTTTCAACACTCTTTTCGGGCTGTGGTTGTAATCTTAGTCGTTTATTACAATATTGGTAGATCCACAATGCCCGTTTGTATCCTCCCTTGTGGTATCATCACTTCGCAAAACTATATGCTTTTGATAGATCCACAGCGCTTTCGTGGAATGCAAGCGGTGGTATGAAGGCCCCATACCACGAGCCTTATCTGGTCGTACCGCCATTGCGATACGGCAGCTTTCGGAACCCCGCATATTTCTCGTAATTTGCTTTGAAAAAGTTACGCTCACATGGCAATGCGTAAAATTGATGGTAGTTAATGCGCCACTCCTGACGAAACATGATGCGGTATCGAACCTTTCACCATTAATGCCAGCTTAAGACGATCGGCAATCTCCAGCTTACGAAAAACCTCGCTCAAATGCGCCTTGACCGTGCTTTCGGTAATGTCCAGCCGGCGTGCAATTTGTTTGTTGGAGTCACCATTTCCCACAAGTGCGGCAATTTCGTACTCCCGTCGGGTTAGATTTGCAAGCAGGTCGCTAATGGCCTGTTTCATCTTGTTCTTTTCCCTTGTGATCGCAACCAGTTCGTTCAAAAGATGCCAGCTGAGTGCCCGCCGGAGCCATAATTCTCCTCGTTGAACAGACTCAACAATAGTTTTAAGCTGCTCGGTTTCGATATCACTTCTGCAACAACCTCTAATGCCGGTTTTAAATAGATTCCATTCGATTTCGTCAGATATAAGGGAAGTCAAAATAATTATTCTGACCTCTGGATTCAGTTTCATCAAACCCGAGATGCCATCTGGTCCATTCAGTTGAGGCAGCTCGTATTCAAGCAAGAGTATTTTTGGTTTTATCCGGACCAGTTCCTGCTTCACGGAATCCATGTTGGTTGAGCAGAAAACAGGGGCGCAACTGCTCACAGCCTGCTCCCATTGCGACAGTTTTTCTTCCGATGAACTCGCCAGTAGTATCAAGAATGTCTCCTATTAATATTCATGAACTCAATGCAATACCTCATCCATGATTTTGCCGAGCATTTTGCGTGTCACCCAGACTTCGCCACGATCTACTACACGCACTGCCTTCAAGAAATAAGCGCGAGTCGCTTCGTGGTCCATGCAACCACGCACTCCGGTAGCCAATGCCTGCAGTATTTCCTCTTCTTTCGCGGATTCATCGGTCAACAGGACCAGCAGTGTTTCGGGATATTCGCGATACAAAGCCTCCAATAGAGCAAACCCCCCGGGAGATTCATGCAGGTGGACAAATAAAATGCGGGGTTTAAGCTGGCCAATTCGCGCAATCACATCTTCAATTTCTGTCATATCCGTACGCGGTTTGAGTCGCCGCTCGCCGGATGTCTCAAGCTCTCTCGACAAAACATTTGTGATTACCTTGATATCTTGTTCACCTTGCAAAGACTGTTCCAGGTTCGCGCGCCGCACCGAATTCGTATCGGCTATTGCCACGGTTACTTTTTTCATGTTTTCTCCTTTCTGCCGAAATACCCTCGGCGTTGTCGCAATGTTTCCAGAAAATTGATCTTAGCGAGTATTGTTGATACTGTTGTCCTGCTTCTGACGCTGGCGTCTATCGCGACGGCATGCCCGTCTATTGCCCTGACGCCGCTCTTCGAAGCCTGGCATAGCACCAAGGCTGCCAGGAGTGGCCTCTCCTTCCCCGGCAATCAACCAGTCAAGGGAAAAACCGAGCTTGGACCGGAGTTCGATAAGCCTCTTTATTTCCGGGGTAGATATGCCGGCTTCCCATTGTGAAACAGCAGCTTTGGTGACCCCGCATAATTCCCCTAACTTGCTTTGATTAAGCTTGTATTTTCGCCGTAACTGAATAAGTCTCGGTCCCATATTTATCCTATCTGTTTGACATTCATTGATTGGCAAACCTCATCGGTAAAGCTTTACTAAACTTTTTAAAAAGTTTAGTTCTTCTTTACTAATTTGTAAATAGCTTCATTTGAGAAAACGCGCCCATTATTGCCATGCGTGGATCCCAAATTTTATAAGTTTGCTCGGCATGCATGGCGTGGTGGGGTTTTACCGGGATATATCTCAGAAGCTTTTCAACCTTGGAATCGTTGTCGGTTTGTAGGTGCTGATACTTCCGTAACAGCGTGTAAAGAAAATACCACCCGCATACTGCTGCGCAACTGGAAAGCAATCCCTTGATCCGGAAGTTATCGATCAATGTGTCTCCCGTCCCACTGATTATTGGTAATTTCGGTGACACCTTACGTGGGAAATTTTCAGTTTCTCACCCTGACTCTCCCCTATGAAAACAACTTTCTCGCCACGCTGCTAAGCGAACAGCATTAGCACCTTAGTACTGCAATACCTCGGTACGTAGCACTTTAGTACATGACGAAGGAATTTTCACATCAAGAACTCCCAGAATATTTAGTACCATATATATATGAATATAAATACCTATTTACCCTGGCACACTGTTTGCTTATAAGCATATGGTAACAAACATATGACTCGTCGCTGTTGTATTCCCTCAGCGATCCTCAACAAACAGACAGGGAGATTTTTGATGTTGAATAATGCAATTAGGTTTTATGCGATAACGTTCGCCTTGAGTGCCACTATGGTATCGTCGGCTAGCACGGCGGCTTTGCTCAGCGCCTCTGTGGGCGGCGTTCCCGTCGGTGCAGGCGTGTATGAAAATTTTGATAACCTGGCAGGCACCGGCGGACTTAGCGCCGAGGGCATCACGGTAACATTCAGCGGCACCGAAGCCGGCACGGCCACCCTTCCAGATGCTCCGGGGCAATATGCCTCTCCGTTCATTTCAGGTAGCAATGGCGCGCCGTTTGGCAATCTCCAGGCTAATGGCCCGGACCAAACCCAGTATCTGACTACTGGCATCGGACAGGTCTCACTAGAGTTGAATGGATACCACCAGTACTTTGGCCTGCTATGGGGCTCGGTGGATGATTACAACACGCTGTCCTTCTATGACGGCAATACCCTGCTTTTTAACTTCACCGGCCTTAATGTTGATGGCATGGCCAATGGGAATCAAGGCGCTGCTGGCACGTTCTATGTAAACATCAATTCCGACACTCCATTTAACAGAGTGATCGCCTCAAGCACAGGGTATGCGTTTGAGTTCGATAACGTGGCGCTGGCAGTTAATCCTGTCGAATTTCCTGAAACGGGTGCTGTTCCCGAACCCGGAACTTTAGCTCTTCTGGGCCTTGGTTTGCTCGGGGGTATCGTTACCCGTCATCGCCGGACTGGAAAGTGAAAAACAGCAAGCACTCCTTTAGACATGAACAGTACTTGTACCTTGATCCAATTGGCAGCGTCAGTCATATGAGTAAGATGTCGTTCGGGGCAGCTACTTTCCTTCATAGCTAATGCAAGCCCAACCCGGCCCGTACGTAACGGCGCGCGCCGGGTTTTTATAGCGTCGAATATGGGCTTTTAATTTCTGTACTTCTGCCAAGCAGGCAATGCGCAAAATCCGCCTATGTTTTATTAGGCTGCATGAGATCGAGTAAAGTAAAAATGAGGTCGATCCCATGAAAAGTTAAACGGAATTACATACTCAATATAAAAAAAAGATTAAGTCAGGGGTGCATGAAAAGAATATGGGGCAGTTTCCGCAAATGAGGTTTCCTACTCTGTCTGATGAGCATTTATCTCGTTACTTCCGCATCGTTGGGGAAGGTATTGTGGTGAATAGCCACCTTGATCTTTTGAAATGGATGCAAGGAGAAATGCAGTATTACCTCCCCCATGAAATCATGCTCGCGGTTTGGGGCGAAGGTGAGGAGAACAGTCTTCGCCACGACCTCGTTTCTGCACTTCCAGGAGTCCGAACCAACTATTTGCAATCTGAAGATCTTCTTGCGCTGCAGCAGAATTTATATGGATGCTGGGTCGGGTTGGGTAGAGTGCCTTTTAGACTAAATCTCGGCGAATGTATCTTCCGCCCTGATAAGCTGGCCTCACACTGTGCTTTCGGTCGAGCAATATACGGGATGCAATCTCTACTCATACACGGCATCAATGACAACCGCGGGGGCCAGGATTGCCTCTACATAATATTCAGCTCAACCGCCAGCCTCGATAACTCCGGCCTGTCCGCAATAGAGAGTCTGTTGCCCTATCTTGACACCGCACTGCGCCGGGTAGCGCCCTTGCCGTCCTCCGCGATGACAGGATTTCTGGCCAACTCGGAGAAAGATCCTGGACTCAAAGGGTCCGAAACCGAATCAAGCGAAGATCATGGGCTGAGCAAGCGCGAAGATGAAATCCTGGACTGGGTAAAGAAGGGAAAGAGTAATGCGGAAATAGGAAGTATTCTAGGGATTAGTCCCTTCACCGTGAAAAACCACATGCGGCGTATCTTCAAAAAACTTGAAGTCAACAACCGCGTTCAAGCTATTTCCAAGAGCGCTCAAGGGAGGCCAGATTGAGCACTATTTTTATGAATCTAACGACCCGGTAGGCAGTTTTGATAATTAAACTGTTTTCCAGAGGTCGTTAGATTTGTAGCATTACTTTTGAATACTTTCAATACTCTCTTCCGACCGCTGAATCAGTTTTTGTAGTGCTCTCTCAACGGGAGGGTCAAGATGCCCCACCAGTTCCCTTCGGAAATTAAGTGATAACTTTTGGTTTAGTGGCGGCAAAGCCTCAATAGCTTGAACCAGAGGTAGATCTTCCGGCATTGTGCTGAGCTTCAGATCGGGGGCATGCCACCGCAAGGTCATGCGCATGAGTACGCACTTATGGCAATAACCACAATTTCCCAGTGATGATGGATATTCCCAGCAGATGCGTAAGTGGTTTTTTATTAACGATCTCGCAACAGGGTGATTCACCAATCGCTTTACTTTTTCTGATCGAGAAACGTCATGACCCACGCTTTTGATTGAAAGTCGGCTGGAAGACCAATAAGGATCGAGATCAGGGTGCGAACCCCAGGGACCCAGGTGATCTTGATCATAACTGGATGAAATAAGCAAAGAACCAATATGCTCTTGTAGAAGGTGCCCCAAAAATGCGATTGCCCCCCCATGGGAAAACTCCCACGATAATCTCCGAAAGAGATGATGCACTCTGAGATCTGTCTCAATCATTGTCCAGTTTTTCCCCGTTGCCTCAGCCACTGAGGCCAGGGAATTGCACATCGGTGCCAGAATATCTCTTCTTTCTATTGGGATATCAAATCCGGAAGCCAGAATTAAAAGATCCGGAGCTGTATCGGCAAAGAAACAAGAGTAAAACGAATCAACTCCCAGGCTAAATGCCAAACCAATCCCTTGCCTCGGCTCACCAGGATGACTTGGTGCAAAGTCAGGGCGAATTACCCCACAATCCCACCACTCATCAACCTGATTGAGTATACGTTTTGTGTTCTCCAGCCACACCGGATCGCACAAATCCCCGACAAGACGTCTTCCCATCACCATCGTAGGCAATAGAAATGCCGAACCCAAAGCCTCAGGAGATAACACAAGTTCGGTGCGTTCACTTCGGACATGAAGGGAATTGCCATCGATTCTCGTGCGTAAATCATTGCCATGCTTTATGGACGATGGAATAGATACGGGGATATCGAGAAAACGAGCTATCCGGTCACGTAATTTTGGCTTCCACATATTTCCGTAACCTCTCTATTTTGTGGTGCCTGTCAGTCGCCGTCTGGCGTAATGGAGGCAACTCCACTGCCTTGGCCAGATAGGGGTAGAGCAGCAGCGATTTCCATACTAGCGAATGTTTTCCCGGCTCAGTAAGTTTGTGTTGCCTAATTGCACAATATCGCTGACTCCCGTCCAGGCAGCGGCATAGGAATGATTCTTACCATAAGAGTTGTTCCAGACAATATTCGGAATCTCCATCAGACAGGCCAGGATATGCGCGTGCAATCTATCGGTCGTAATGACATCAAATCTGCCAAATAGATTGACAACGTCATCAACGAGCTTCTCCGCGTACTCGACCCATAAATCCAGTTCATGGGTGAGCCGTTCAAGGTTAAAGTACATCAAGTGTAACGCGCGCAGTAAACGACGTGCCTTTCGAATGCGGTGCTTGTTGTCACGTCCCACCAGCTCGCGCCAGTCAGTACACAGGTCAAAATCAGTCACCGTACCACCGGAGCGCTCGCTATCGTCTCTCATCAAAGCGAGATGGCCCCTTTCCGAAGGAAAGGGGCGCTGTATTGGCCATAACTGATGCGCCATGTCGGGGAGAAGATAAACGTGCCGAGACATCGGGAGTGCAAGTTCATACGAACGTTGATCTCTGACGCAAATATGGAGATCAGGGTGCTGCGAAAAGACCCTGCAACACTCATCATATGCATTCCTGGATAGAAAATGAATTGTCTGAGGGAGAATGACTATTCTGTTCTTTGGCAGTGCCCGGACTACCTGCTGGCGAGCCTGCTGCGGCCCCTCATAGAGATCACCAAGATTTCCTCCACCTTGAAACACAATCACATCATTGGGAAGTGCCCACTTTGTGCGGAAGCTGAAATACGCTGCTTTGATATCAATTTTTATTTGATAGCGCTCAAAGAAGCGTAACGTGCCAAACATAATTAATAAGTCTCCTATGTTTCTGTGCATAGGAATATCAAGATAGTGAACTCGATCTGTTCCGATCAGGGTGACGAGGACCTCATGTTTATCCGCCAGTGAGCGCATTACTTCGGCATGATTGATTTTCATTGTGTATCTTTTCGCTTTTGGGTTTCGTGCCTCCGGCGCTGCGGATCATTGATGCTGGTTCACGATTTTCCGCTACCTTGTGCCCAAGTCAAACTGCAGCGAAACATTCGTTCCGCCAGCCTCCCCACAACACGTGCCCTACCTTATCAAGACACATTGAATTTTCCTTGAGAGGGAAAGCAATTGATACCTGTAAAATTTTACAGCTATTGGGCCACGTAGCCACATGATGTAATAGAGCAGCTGCTTCTAAAGCTTTGGAATGATAAAAGCGTAGTTCAAGATGCGGGCTCAGGACACCTGTCGCGATTATGTCGAAGATGTGAGCTGATGTGCATATAGCTTGTCACACCCACCGCTATCCGATCAGAGTGGAAGGATGCTCTCTTCCATTGTGGGGGCCTCAAGTTTTTCTTTTCAGACTTTTTCTCTCGGGCTCCGGTGAATTGGAATGCGGAATACAGACTTTTTCCTCGCACCCCTGAGAAAACTCGTAGGAAGGAAACTATTTTTCCGCTGGAAAACCTTATGGGCTCCCCATATATTCGCAAGGACAAATCAGACTGCGGGTCAGACAACGCTCATCTCAATGATCAGAAATGAGAAGGCCATCCTCGAGACCTTCTGCGCGCATGCCTCATCTCTATTTGATCGCGTTATTCTCATTGATCACCTCTCGTCCGATGGCACCAGGGAATATATAAAGCTTCTGTCAGAGAGATGCTCCAATATTGAGTATTACTGCTTTGATGAGCCTGGCTATTATCAGTCTGAACTGATGACCTGGACCGCAAGTCATCTTGTGGATAAAAAAATGCCGGGGTGGGTATTCTTTCTCGATGCAGACGAGTTTATGCCATTTAGATCGAAGGAGGAGTTTAACCGCAAGCTTTCACAGTTTAGCCAATTTCCGGTAATCTCGATGCCGTGGCTCAATCTGGTGCCTTTGGACATGGAAAGTGGCAGGGTAATCGACGAGTTCTTTCTGAAACCTCCCAAACCTTCCCGTCATCACAAGATTGCGTACCAGCCCAGCCACATTCCCTCGGGTGATTACTTTATTGCCCAAGGGAATCACGCTCTCTTCATGGGAAACAGGTCTTCGAAAGTAAAATTGCCAGCAAAAAACAGTTTTCCGCTTTATCACTTGCCAATACGGACAAAACACCAGCTTCTGGAAAAAATTTGCTATGGAATTGATTCCTACCGGCACATGGGTAGCGACCGGAAGAACAATAACGGCATTCATTGGAATGAGATTCATCGCATTATCGAAAACAACAATCTTACGAATGAAATAATGGCGGGAATTGCGGCGCAATATGGCGACACTTTGTACCCGCCTTATGAAAAAAGTTTTGAAGAGTTACTGAAAAATGGTTATAGCAAGATACGAATGGAGATATGTTGTTCAGAAGCCATGATTACTTTCGCTGACGTTGCCAAAAACCGCCACGACGGAACCATTGTTAAGAATACCGGCCTATCTATAGATATACCCAACGATCCGTCAACAAATCACCGGAAAATAGACTTCGATCGATCGATGGGTTCCATGCGAATGTCCGAGTAACAGACTATGGCAGTTTGAATAGTTTTGAAGAGCTGTCCTTTGAGTTCCTGAGATAATAATATGATTCTCTCAGCGCTGCAGTGGATTTAAACGACAAACCAGCTATTATAGAAGCGGATGGTTCTATTTTAGGGACAATGTGGGCGGAACTCCAACGCCGACCGGCATGCATCCTTTAGTAAGATTCCCGAACAGGACTCAAGATAAGTATTTATCCCCTATTTGAACAACTATGCCGAATTCCTCTCTGAAACCTCCTATCGAAAGCCGGAATGAAACGGATATCGCCGAGTACTTCAACCACATCCAGCGGATCTTGGGTGAGATTCCTGAAGCTGAGACGCGAGCGGATTTAGCCACTAAAGTTACCGAACTTAGCGAAGCCATTACTGCCACTCGATTTTTTGTAGCAATGAAAATCGAAGACTACATAGACCTGAATAAGCGTCTGATAAAGCTCGAGAAGAAGATCAAGAAGCAGAGCATCCGCGAAGACATGGTGGACTTGAAGAATCGCAGCAAAAATGCGACTGAGTAAGGATAGATTTTGACGATTTTGAAGGCCAATGGTTATTCTATTGGTCGAAAAGGCGGCGAATACTTCTTTGCACACACATATCGTCGTCCTGGAAGAAACGAATGATGTCCGAAAAATCAGGGAGATCATGTAAAGATGCTGTAATAAGGATCGGGTAAATTGCTTTATGCTTTATGCTTTATGCTTTATGCTTTACGCGTTACGGCAAACCGTGGTTGTCCTCTCTTCTTCCAGTCCCGGCCATAAGTTTCTTGATGCGGTTATCGATCGTTTTGGTCTGCTCCTGTGGTGCGTCATTTCGAGAGGCTCGGATTTAAGCCTGCTGAAATGACGCCGTGGGTGCGGTACGGTGGAAAGCCTATGACGTGCTGGATGCCATCGAGAAGCAGGCAATGGCGAGAATGGCGGTAAAGCCGGGAGAACATGTTGATCGAATCGGGTAAGAAGCTATATCTCAACGGTATATTTGACGGGGCGCTCACGATTTGACATCCGCGATTATCCCATCTAGAGTATCAAACTGGAATCAAAAAGGTGAATGCTGTTTCATTAAAAACGTAAATTTGAGGAAAGGAAAGTTATCATGAAAATAACCAAAACGATGTTTGCGGGTTTTGCTCTTGGACTGCTGTTAGTAGGAACTGCGCAAGCAGCGGAACAAAAATTCAAAGTAATTATTAATGCCTACGACACCAATATTCCCGAGCTCAACGTCGAAGGGGTGACAGTCAAGAACATTCGTGCTTTCAATGTTCTCAACGAACCCGAGACATTGGCAGTCAAGAAGGGGACTTCGGTAAAGATTACCATAGAGAACAAGTCTCCCATCAGCGAAGGATTTTCCATCGACGACTATGGTATCAAGGAAGTCATTAAGGCGGGAGAAACCAAGACCGTTGCTTTTGTGGCTAACAAAGCGGGCGCCTTCACCATTTGGTGCCAACTCCATCCCAAGAATATCCATCTGCCTGGTACCTTGAATGTCATTGAGTAAAGAAACCTTACGTAGACGATGACGAAATAGCAGGTCGGCGGTGGAAACAGACGGACTGATACCGTGTTGATTCCACCGCCGTAAGCCCGGTCACAAGAACCGCGTTGAAGCAACAGAAGCAACCAAGCTCTGCACCAATAAGACGCCGGCGGTCGCGACACCATCAGGATTTTAGCGTTTGGCCAGTTTCAGATGATGCGGCAAGCTCCATCATCACTCCTCCTTGGTCAGCAGTCCCCAGGCTGTAATCACTACTGAGATGCCTCGTGCAGGCGCTCGGCTTCCTTGTCCAAAGATCCAGAACAAACATATCTAATTAAAAAAAGGCGGGGATTCCAACGTGATAAGCTGTGACTTTCATATCGCCTCAATTACACAGGAATCTCCCCCATGAAAGATTTGCAAGAAGCCACTGTGAAAATATGCGAACTCAAGGGCGAGAATCTGGCATTACTGGCTTTGCTTTCTTGCCTGGTAAAAGCCTCATCGCCATACGAACGCAATGCCTTTCCAGATGCATTCGAACGAGAATTGGAATCTGCACGGATCCAGTGGCTGAATTCAGATGTTTCAGAACATGTCTCCGTCGGACTTGAGAATATGGCAACCGCCATTCATTCCCTGCTGGCTAGCCAGAGCCGGATCTAGGGAAGATATTTTCCATACACTCCAATTCAGGATAACCCATCCTCAAACTGCCTGTCAGATGCTTTTGCAGCCGATTTCCTTTAAGTCCGACAGGCTGCTAACAGTGAGTGCACACCACTTTTTTGCCCATGAATAAACGAATTCCTAACCGCTCTTGATATCGATTTCCTGCTCAATGACCTCTCCCGAAACCACCGCCATCTTCACCCGCTCCTGGTCGCTCTATGATTTGCTCACCGAATACAACTACATGTTTCATCGGGAAATCTATAGGAAGATTGAGGATATCCTGAAGCTGCGCGGCGATCAGGGTCATTACCGCCTGCTCGATCTCGGTTGCGGCAACGCACGCTACCTGGCTCCCTGCCTGAAGCAGGCTGTCCCGGTAATATATGAGGGCGTGGATTTGTCCGAGGCGGCGCTGACAGAGGCGCGTGGCTATCTGGCGGAATTGCCCGGTCAGGTCTTTCTGACCCGTAGAGATCTTTTGGAGGCGATCGAGTCGACCGAAAAAACCTGGGATGTGATCTTCACGGGATTTGCGATTCATCACCTGGCGCCCGATGAAAAGGCGCGCTTTTTCCATGCGGCCGGGCGCTGCCTCGCAGAAAATGGCTGGTTGATCCTGGTGGACGTGGTACGCGAGGAAAATCAGGACCGGGAAAGTTATCTGGACGGTTACCTGAAATTCATGCGTGAAACATGGACGAAGGTGCCAAAGGATCAATTGGAAGAAGCTTGCGCCCATGTCCATGATCATGATTATCCCGAATGCCTTTCCACCTTGCGGGGGATGGCCAGCGAAGCCGGTTTGCACTCTACCCAGCTGATCAGTCGCTACGCACAGCACCACACCCTTCTATTTTCACGTTCCACTTTAGAAAAAATCTGAGGCGGCCCGCTCAACGCCATGCTGCAGCGATTGGCCCTTCTGTTCCCGCTTTGGATGATTCTCTCCGGAGCAATAGCCCTGTACTGGCCGCACTGGTTGACGGCCCTGAATCAGGGGCCGGTGATGGTATTGCTTCTGGCCTTCATCATGTTGTGCATGGGCCTGACGCTGACCCTCGAGGATTTTCGCAGGATCGCCCGCCTGCCCAAGGCCGTGGCGATCGGTTTTGCGGCACAGTATTCCATCATGCCCTTGCTGGCCTGGGGAGTGGCTCAAGCGCTGAGCCTGCCGCCCCACTTCGCCGTGGGCCTGATCCTTGTGGGTTGTTGTCCGGGTGGCACGGCCTCGAATCTGGTTACCTACATCGCGGGGGCAGACGTGGCGCTTTCGGTAGTCATGACAGTGTGCTCCACACTGGCAGCTGTCATTTTAACGCCCCTGCTGACCCAGTTTTTTGCGGGAACGCTGGTGCCAGTGGATGCCTGGCTGCTGTTCAAGCAAACTCTCCAGGTAGTCATCATCCCTGTTGTACTGGGCGTTGCGCTCAACCGCTGGGCGCCGCGGCTGGTCATGCGCGTGATGCCGGTGGCGCCGCTGCTATCGGTGATGGGTGTGTGTTTCATCTGTGCCGTGGTATTTGCCGCCAATGCGGAGGCCATTCTGAAACATGGCTTTCAATTGATTCTTGCGACCATGCTGTTGCATGGAGGGGGTTTTCTGATCGGGTATAACTTCGCCCGCATCTTTGGCTGTCAGCAACAGAGCGCCCGTACGATTTCCATTGAAGTGGGCATGCAAAATTCCGGTCTCGCCATCGTGTTGGCCAAACAGGCCTTCCCGTTGCTGCCGCTGGCCCCCGTTGTGGGCGCGGTTTCAGCGGTGATGCATTCTTTGCTGGGCAGCCTGCTGGCAGTGTTATGGCGCACGCGATCACCGCGGCCTCACATAGAGTGATCCCGACACTTCCCGTCCTGATTGCCAAAAGCCCGAAACTTCATCATGCTTTCACCAAACCGGTCATTTCAGGCAAGCGAAAACAGGCTTACGGGCCGACCCCATTTATTTGTGGAACTACCTGGGTTGAACCTAAATCCGGCAGTTGACCGCTCATTTAATAGATCAGCGTTTTGATTAATAACAATATTTCGTATTATTTTACGCTCACCTTTTGGGTGAGTCCGCTACAGGGCAGATTGCACAGTTTTTGCGGCGCATGGCAGTGTTGCAACTCCTTGGAATGGAATGACCATTCCGCGTCGTTGCGCCTTGCTCTGCACCCCAAAAATCGCACACTCCGCCCCGTCCAACTGCCGGATTTAGGTTGAAATGACTATCGCGAGCGGACAAACACTCCCATCGCAAGACAAGCCGGGAGAACATTTTTGAACGGAATCCCAATCCTGGGATAGAAAGTACAAAGTAATCTTGTCCGCGTGGCTGCGCATAGCAGCCATTCCAGCTGCCCCATTCACATCATTACGGTTGATGCGAAAGTACAATTCGTTAGCGTTACTGCACATGAATCCATAGCGTGCTTTGCTATCGCGAGCCTCGAAGCCGAATGCGCCGCTGCCTGCTGGCGTTGGGTCTATCGTCATCAACCGTCCAGAGAGCTTCACCGTCCCTTGAGTCAAAAGACTATCGACCAGCCCGGCTTGTTGATTGTGCCGCACCCGGTTCGCAACAATTTGACGTCTCTCGGCCTCTGACAAGGCTTTCGGTTGTTCAGACCCGGGAATCGATGGTGCAGAGGTGTCTCGATGGTTATTTGAGCTTGAGCTGAAACATCCGGATAACGCCACCAGAACAAATCCGATAATGGCTATGAGCATCGACGCACCGCCGCCACTGCCGCCACCGCCACTTCTGGCGACAAATAAGCGAGAACTTTGCCCGCGGGATGTGGGTTCCAAATTGCCATCAGAAGTGGTGATTTGCTCGTCCGCCTGGCCATGATAATCGTTACCGCTATAACCATCGTTCTTTGCTCCGCTTGATTCCGCTTGGGCTTGGGTAAAACACCGTATGTGTACTTCAGTCCCATGTACCTCAGTCCAATTTTCAACACAGCCAAAACCCGTCATATTGCAATCACGGGTATTTATCATTTTTTAATTCCGGTAGCGGATGTCAATCACAATCCTGGGCAATCATGGCACACTATCAAAACGCAAGCTTTCTTATTCAATCCCAGCATATCAAGTTTGATAAAAAGTATCCTCCCGGCACTACCGTGCCGGACGCGGGAATTTACCGATGCACGGGTTGTGGCCATGAGATAGTCATCGCAAACGGGCAGGCGCTTCCCATGCAAAACCAGCACCAGCACGCCTTCGAATTTGGCATGGTATGCTGGGAACTCATTGTTTGCCCCGTGGATTGATGACCGGTAACAATAACCGGCCGCTTGCTTAATCAATATATGATTGCGCCGCCCCATTAGATCCTTCCATTTTGATCCTTCCATTTGCGCTACACCAACCCCTCCGCCCTTTCAAGTCTCCCGCTTGTTTCCGTTAGCGGAATATAGCAACCACAGGAGCACCTTCGGAACTTTTACCCCATTGTTCTTCTCGCACTTACGTATGTGGGGAATCGCACAGAGTTTATTTTTACAGCGTGAGAAACTGTTTAATAGATGCTTGATCCGCATCTTCATGCAATCAAGCTCGTGCTCCACTCGGCCCTCTATGATCGTTTGAGGTGCAAAGCCGGTACCGATTTCAATCATTCCGGCTTATTAAGTTTAAAGGAGCAAATGATGAGAGAAACCAAATTAATAGATATGTCTGGCTTGAGTGGCGATCCAGGAAGTGACGATTTGCTGGACGATTTATTTTTCCGCCTTGAATCGGAAATTCCGAACGCACTCCTCAAAAGTTCGAAACGTATCTATTTACCATCCTGCGTAACAACGGACTGTCTTGCCAAAACCCCGATGAAGCTGGGCGCCAGCAGAATCGGGACGATCATGCGACAATCTGCGATATCCGGACGTATAACACAGTAAACGACAGATTTTCCCCAATCCCGTTACGAAATGGCGCTCTCAGGTTCGTGAAATATTCACAACTCCTTCAGCTTGATGAGTTCAGAAAGGAAGATTTTCCATGAAAATTCAAATCAAAATCAGCGAAATAGCGATAGCTTTCACTTGCATTTTTTCAACCTTGAGTTTCGCTGAAGAAAATCCATCGCTTCCGCCCGTGCAAACGCAAGGTCAAACGCAGTTTATCTCAGGAGGCATAGGCAAGGATGAGTCGGAAGCAATACTGAAAGCAAGGGGTTCCTGGCCATTGATGCTTGAACTGACTCAAGCGGCTGATCCCAGACCCCGATACATCAGCGATGCCCAGATAACCATCAAGGATGAATTGAATAACACCGTTCTGGATACGACCGTTGAAGGCCCTTACCTGCTGGTGAAGCTTCCAGCCGGAAAATATTCCCTGGATGCCACTTATAACGCGACCACTCTTCATCGCAAGCTCAACCTTCAGAAAGGGCCGAGTGAAAAAGTTACTTTAGTCTGGCCTGCCGCCAAAAAAGATTAATGCCGGACTATCCCGATAAAAAACGCTTACGGTTTGGTGGGAACGTGAATATCACTATAAAAACCCGCTCTAATCCGGGACACCAAAGAAGCGCTGCAGGAGCCAGTCCTGCTCAAGCGCGAAAGCAACTCCGTCCTCGCCATTAGTCAGCGTAATCCAGTCAGCAACCGCCTTGACGGTGTCCGGCGCGTGGCCCATCGCCACGCCGAGCCCGGCGTGTCTCAGCATTTCTATATCGTTTTCGGCATCTCCGATAGCCATCATTTCGCTGAGCGTTATGCCATGAAACTGTCCGATTTTTGTCAGGGCCGCCGCCTTGTTTGTCCCTTTTGGCATTATCTCGAGCATATAGTCATGGCTGAAGACCGCGGAGCATCGGGATGCGATTGCGTCACGCATGGCCCGGAGACAAACGATACCCTCAGCATTATGACTCATGATCTGCAGCTTATGAGGCGCCACGTTCAGACCCCGCAGACCGGGAACAACCACCGGTTCCTGCCTTAAAACTCTTGCTTCCTGCCGGTACAAACCCATGGCATCAGGCGTGTACCAGTGATCCATGGTGGACCAGGCAACACTCAACCCATTAGCTAATGCTTCATGAGCCATTTTCTCCGCATGGGCCAGTTCCAGCCGCTGCTGGAGGATAATTTCAACCCGCTTGTTCGAATCGACACGTGCCACCGCACCGCCGGAAAACGCCACCACATAACCCTCGACTCCCAACTCCATGAGGAGCTGCGACAGGGAGCCCACGTGGCGGCCGGAAGCCAATATGACCTGAACCCCTTGTTGCCAGATGTCATGAATGGATTTTTTTACCGCAGGTGAAATGTCATGCGAGGAATCCAGCAATGTTCCATCTACGTCGAGTGCAATAGCTCGCAGCCTTGACACTATTAGCGACCTGCCGTCGTGGCTCCACACCGGCTTATATTGCGGCGGCTTCAGAAAGACCTTCCGCTATGCACTTCCCGCACTTCCGGGTGGACTTCGAATGCGTAACCGGCACACGCAATGTACACAGGCAATACGATATGTGCGGCAAGCGAACAGGCGCCAGCAGCGTTGTAAAGTTTCATCAAAATTCTCCTTGATTGTTCATGATGACTATAGGGCACATGAGATATTTTCCACTGATTCTCCACCATCGTCCACGATCCGGCGACTGCAATGTGATAACTACATACCATTACCCCTATAGGGTATTGACATATACCCTATCCCCGTATACAGTTAACGCCACAGATCTTGGGAAACCGCCTGATATCCAGATAAGTAATGCGGTAATCACCAATAAAAAAAGGGGGTCTGGATATCTACCTGAAGAAGATTCGCGGAAGATCCGCACGGTCGAGAAAGCACCGAACAAATTGGCCGGCATCACTGCTACCGTCCAGCCAGTCTATTAATTCAACTTAACTGAAAGGGGTCACGAATGCAAATAGAAGTCGTAAAAGTCAAGGGTATGAACCGGATAGGTTGCGTTAATGGTTCGAAGAGCACCATGAATCTACTCCGTCCCCTGATTTCCCAAGGAATAAGCGCTGCCAAACCCAGGACATTTCCGGCACGCAACCCCGGATCACTTTTGAAATGGTGCCTGGGTGCGGGAACGTTGGGACTGGCGTGCCATGTTTTCGCGGCGGATCCCGCTCCCGCCGCCAACGCCGCCGGAACGCCAGCGGCTCCGGCTGCGGCACCCGCAACTCCCACGGCAGGCGCCCCATTCGATTGGTCAAAAGCGCCTCCCGTCACCGCGCCGCCGCGCCCCGGTATGTTTTCCATCCCGCCAACCGGCCCGGGATACTATTCACTCTGGGATGTGGTCACCGGCAATGAGCGTCAAGCCCCGCCGGTTGCGCCCAACGCACCCTATGCCCTCATGACCACCCCCGCCTTCGAGATCGATTACCGCTATATGGAGAAGCCGGGGTATGAAAAGGATCTGTTCGATCCCCTTAAGCGCATCCACATGGGGGAGGATTTCCTGCTGTCTTTCGGCGGCAGCTTCTGGTACCGCTACATGCGTGAATCCGATGCCCGCTTGACCAACACCAGCGATAATTACCACATGATGCGCAGCCGCTTCCACGCCGACTTCTGGTATCAGGACAAGGTCCGGATCTTCGCCGAGTTTCTGGATGCCCGCACCTTCGGTCAGGCCTTGACACCCGCCGCCACCGATGTCAATCACACGGATATGCTGAATCTGTTTGCGGATATCAAGCTGGCGAATGTCAAGGAGGGTCCCGTTTATCTGCGCGTCGGCCGCCAGGAATTGCTCTACGGGTCGCAGCGATTGATTTCCACCCTGGACTGGGTGAATACGCGGCGCACCTTCCAGGGCGCCAAGGCCTTCTGGCGCACGCCTACTTTTGATCTGGACGCTTTCTGGGTGCGGCCGATGATTACGCAACAGAGCCACTTCGATAATTGGGATACGAAGCAGGAGTTCTTCGGTTTATGGGGCACCTACAAGCCCATGAAAGGCCAGCTGGTCGATATGTATTTCCTGAGCCTGGATGATAATCGCAACCGGGCGATCGGCAGCAACGGCCTCATGGGCAATTCGAACACGCATACGCTTGGCGGGCGCCTGGCCGGCGACTACAATCAGTTCCTCTATGAGTTGGAGGGCATGTACCAGTTCGGCCAGTACTCGAATCAGGATATCTCGGCCTTCGCGGTCGCCTCCGGCGCCGGCTATCATTTCAAGGGGGCGCCCATGAATCCCCAGTTCTGGCTGCGCTATGACTTTGCCTCCGGCGACAAGAATCCCAATGACGGCGCGCGCAATACCTTCAACCAGCTCTTCCCTTTCGGGAACTATTATCTGGGCTGGATCGACCGCGTGGGCCGCCAGAATATCCATGATTTCAATGCCCAGATCAATCTGCATCCCCAGCCCTGGGCCACCTTTACCGCCCAGTACCACCGCTTCTATCTGGCCAACAAGCAGGACTTTCTGTACAACGCCGCCGGCGCCGCCACCCTGCGCGATGTCACCGGCCAGGCGGGCGGTTACGTCGGCGATGAAATCGACTTCCGTTTCAATATCCACGTCAACCGCCAACAGGATATCCTGGTCGGCTATTCGAAACTCTTTGCCGGCAATTTCCTCAAAGCCACCGCTCCGGGTGTCTCCCCCGATCTCTTCTATGTCCAATACAATATGCGGTTTTGACAGGCATCAGATGTTGATTTCATATACCCTAATGGGGTATTGACATATACCCTGGTATAGTATACAGTGGAATCGAAATTGTGAGAAACCACTCGATAACTCGCTTCAAGGCACGTACTTTCACTTGGGCGCGAAATCTGGTGGATTTCCGGAAGCGGATCAAATTGATGATATCGTCAACGAAAGCGTTAGGGTATACAAAATGGCTGCCAAATCGGCTCATCTGAAAGTCAAAGGTATGCACTGCACCGGTTGCGAGGAAACCATCGAGAATGCGGTGGGTCACTTGCCTGGCATACGGAAAGTCAATGCAGACTATGTCAAGCAAACTGTCGATATTGAGTTCGACAGCAAATCCATAGGGGAAAGCGGCATTCGGCATGCGATCGAAGAAAAAGGTTATGAATTCGAAAGTGCATTCACGGAATCTTCCGGCCACGCGATACGAAATGCACTGATTTTTCTCACCTTCCTGCTGGTGGTGGGTGGCATGACATTCTGGGGCAAGAGCATGATCCCGGGTTTAGTGGGAGAGATGAGTCCTCAACTTGGCTACGCCATGCTGTTCTCTATCGGATTCTTTACCGGGTTTCACTGTATCGGCATGTGCGGCGGTTTTGTGGTGGGTTATGCGGCGGCTATCGAACCACGCACCGCCAGTACCACGGCAATGGCGCATCTGATGTACGCCACCGGTAAAACAGCGTCTTATACGGCTATCGGCGGCAGTTTGGGACTGCTGGGTTCCCTCATGGCCTTCACCCCCGTCATGCGGGGTGCCGTCACACTCGCGGCCAGTCTTTTCGTAATCATCTATGGCCTCAAGATGCTGAATGTGTTCCCCGTATTGCGCAACTTCACCCTGCGTTTGCCCCGGTTTGTCGTGCGAGGCGTATCGAATGAATTGCGTCAGCGGCGCAGCCCCTTATCCATCGGGCTTTTAAATGGCTTAATGCTGGGTTGCGGTCCGCTGCAAGCGATGTACATTATGGCCGCCGGTACCGGTAGCGCCCAGGAAGGCGCCATGATGCTGTTCTTTTTTGGTCTAGGCACCCTGGTGCCGCTTCTAAGTTTCGGGCTGATCGCCAGTTCCGTATCACGCGACATCATCAATCTGCTGGTACGTGCATCCGCCATCATGGTTATCGCCATGGGCCTGATGATGGCGGATCGGGGACTCAAACTGACCGGGTCCGGTTATGACTTCAACTCGCTGTCGGCCCGCTGGCAGCAGGCAACACCCGCGGGTAATCATCTTGAATCAGGTGGCACTACCCGGCAGCGTTAAGTGACGCGACTGCCATGAATGAGACCAGATGGATGGAAAATATCTATGAATACACTCGCACTTAAACAACTCGAACTGCCCATCGAAGGCATGACCTGCACTGCCTGCGCGGCGCGCATCGAAAAGAATCTGAACAAGCTGCCGGGCGTGCGTGCGGTGGTCAACTTCGCCAATGAAAAAGCGCGCGTGGAGTTCGATGACACAGCCACCCTGCCTGAAGAGCTCGTCCGCTCGATCGAAAAAGCGGGGTTTCATGTCGCACCGCAATCGATACAACTGCAAATCAGCGGAATGACATGCGCCGCATGCAGCGGACGTATCGAAAAGGCGCTGAACAAACTGCCCGGCGTTACCGCCACCGTCAATCTGGCCACGGAAATAGCGCACGTCAGCCTGAACCCCGGTGCCGGTGTAACGATGAATGACCTGGTCGCCGCCGTTGCCAAGGCAGGCTATGGCGCCAGAGAAATCAGTGAGGCCAGCCGAGCCGAAGAGAAAGCACGGAAACTTGCCGCGTACCATGCGGAACTTCGCATGTTCTGGATTTCGGCGGCGCTTACCTTGCCGCTGATGCTGCAGATGGGTCCCATGTTCTGGGGCGACCATGCGGAATTCGTACCGCGCTGGCTGCAGCTTCTGCTGGCAACGCCGGTACAGTTCTGGGTAGGCAAGCGCTTCTATATCGCCGCATGGCATGCGTTGCGCGGGGGTGGCGCCAACATGGATGTGCTGGTCGCGCTGGGCACCAGCATGGCATACTTTTTCAGCGCGGTGGTTACGTTGCTGTCACTGAATCAGCATGTCTATTTCGAGGCAAGCGCGGCCATTATCACCCTGGTATTGTTGGGCAAACTGATGGAAGCCCGCGCCAAGGGCAAAACTTCAGCGGCCATTGAAGCACTCATCAAGTTGCAGCCAAAAATCGCCCGGGTGGAGCGCGACGGTGTGGTCGTCGAAGTTGATGCAAACTCGCTCAAGGTTGGCGATATTTTTATCGTGCGCCCCGGCGAGAATCTGCCGGTGGATGGCGTTGTCATCGAAGGCGCTTCCAGTGTGAATGAGGCGATGCTGACCGGCGAAAGCCTGCCAATCACAAAACAGGCAGGGGCCAGGGTTTATGCGGCCACCCTGAACCAGCAGGGGCTGCTCAAATGCCGCGCCACCAGTGTCGGCGCGCATACCCAGCTTGCGGCCATCATTCGTCTGGTGGAAGAAGCACAGGGTTCCAAGGCGCCGATCCAGCGATTGGCCGACGTCATTTCGGGCATATTCGTGCCGGTGGTGGTGATCATCAGTACCCTGACGCTGATCTTTACATGGTGGCTGGCGGGCGAATTCGTTCCGGCGCTCGTCAACGCCGTGGCGGTGCTCGTCATTGCCTGTCCCTGTGCGTTGGGACTGGCCACGCCCACCGCGATCATGGTCGGGGCGGGGCGCGGCGCGCAAGCCGGCGTGCTGGTGAAAAATGCCGCCGCGCTGGAGCAGGCGGAGAAAATTCAGGTGTTGATCGTGGACAAAACCGGCACGCTCACGGAAGGTAAACCGGCGGTTACGGATATTGTTCCGGCACGATCGAGCTCAGAGCACGCGCTGATGCAGGTTGCGGCGACGCTGGAACAAGGCTCGGAACATCCCCTGGCAAAAGCGGTGATGGAACATGCGGTCAGCATGAATATCCGGCCCCAGACAGTAACTGATTTTACCGCTGTCACCGGCAGCGGAATCACGGCCCGCATCGATGGCATTGACTATATCCTCGGTTCACCCAGATTTCTACAGGAGCATGGCGTGCTGGCGAATGACGATTCGATAGCTGTTCTCCAGGGCGAAGGTAAAACCGTCATCGGCGTGGCCGCTTCGCCTAAAGGTACGTTGGGTACTTTGGGTACTTTCGAAGTTCTCGGTTATCTTGCCATTGCCGACCGGTTGCGCAGCACTTCCGTACAAGCGGTAAAACGACTGCAATCAATGGGTGTCGAAGTCATCATGCTGACCGGCGATAATCCCGCCACTGCCGCTGCCATTGCGAAGCAGGTGGGGATTAGCACTTATCGCGCCGAGGTGCTGCCGCAAGACAAAGCCGCCGAAGTGAAAAAGATGAAGATCGGCGGCAAATTCATCGGCATGGTGGGCGACGGCATCAACGATGCCCCGGCACTGGCCGCGGCCGACGTAGGTTTCGCCATCGGCGCGGGTTCCGACGTGGCGATTGAAGCCGCCGACATCACCCTCATGCGTAATGACTTGATGAGCGTGGCTGACGCCATTTCGCTCTCGCGCGCAACGCTGGGAAAAATCCGCCAGAATCTATTCTTTGCCTTCATCTACAACGTACTGGGTATACCCCTGGCGGCGATAGGATTGCTTAATCCCGTAATCGCGGGTGCGGCAATGGCAATGAGTTCGGTATCGGTAGTCAGCAATTCATTGTTGCTGAAACGATGGCGGGCGGGTACGTGAGCGGAACATTCATTCAACTTAACTGAAAGGAGTCATGAAATGCAAACGGAAATCATAAAAATCAAGGGAATGACCTGCATGGGCTGTGTCAACAGCGTGAAGAACGTATTGGAGAAGATACCTGGCGTGAATGGCGCGGATGTTTCTCTTGAACAGAAACAGGCCGTGATCCAGTACGACGCAGCCGCAACCAGCCCTAACCAGTTCAAGGATGCTATCAAGGAGGCCGGTTTTGAAGTCGTCAACTAAAAAATTGTCTCCTGGAAAGGAACCGTGCCATGCGCCGCAGATGGTGGTGCAACCTGACAAGGAAGCCCTGATGAAGCGCCTCAACCGCATCGAGGGTCAGGTGCGCGGCGTCAACAAGATGATAGCGGAAGATCGTTATTGCGTGGATATCCTGAACCAGGTCTCCGCGCTGCAATCCGCGCTCGACGCCGTTGCCATGCTGTTATTGGAGAATCATACCCACGGCTGCATGCAAGGTGCCATCAAGTCGGGTAAAGGCGATGAGGCAATCGATGAACTGATGGCGGTAGTACGAAAATTCGCACGGTAGCAGTGGCGGCAAAGCATGGTATTTCAGGCTGGCTACTTGCTGCTGTCGTGCGTCCGATAAAGACGAACCGGTAGGAAACGTAATGACACGATTTGTCCTGATCGCTTTTTTGTTGTTTGCCGGACCCGCTATCACCGCCAATATTCCCCCGGTTGATGCGCCCGACACGATGGCGGAGCGGGTAAAAGCCTGTATTGCCTGTCATGGTCCGGAGGACAAGGAGGGCCGGGATGCGTATTATCCACGTATCGCGGGCAAGCCTGAAGGCTATCTTTTCAATCAATTGCGCAATTTTCGGGACGGCCGGCGCCATTACCGGCCCATGGGATTGTTGCTGGAAAATTTGCCCGATCAATACCTGCGGGATATGGCCGCCTATTTCGCTTCGCTGAAACAGGCTTTTCCCCCGCCCGAGCCGCTGATCTCCTCGCCCACCGAAATCAAACTGGCTCGAAGACTCGTAACGCTGGGCGATCCCGCACGGAAAATACCCGCCTGCGTTGAATGTCATGGCAAGGACCTGATGGGAACCGCGCCTTTCATCCCCGGCCTGCTGGGTCTGCCACGCGTCTACATTATCGCCCAGTTCGGCAACTGGCAGAATGGCGGCTTGATGCGAGGACAGACACCCGACTGCATGTCGGAAATTGCAAAACAGCTTACTACCGACGAAGCAAGCGCCATTGCAGCGTGGCTAGCCGCGCAGCCGGTCTCCGAAACCGCTTTGAAGCATGAAGGCCCGGTGGCAGCCCTTCCCGACAAACTCGCCAAGCGCTGCGGCAGCATCGTCCTGCAATCCGGGGGATCGCGATGAAACCTGTTGTCATCGCTGCCGCACTTGCCGGGCTCATAGGTCTTGGCCTGTTCCTGGCGCCGATGAATCGGCCACCGGTGAACGAATCACCGGTGTCAAAGACTGAGGACCCCGCAAGCCTACGGGCAAAAGGTGCCTACCTCGCGCAAGCCGGTAATTGCATGGGATGCCATACCGCCCAGGATGGCAGGCCTTACGCGGGGGGGCATGTCCTTGCCACGTCAATCGGAACATTCATCACGCCTAATATCACGCCCGATCCGGAAACCGGTATCGGACAATGGACCGAGCAGGATTTCTGGCGCGCGCTGCATGACGGCAAGGCACGCGACGGCAGCCCCTTATACCCGGCTTTTCCCTACACGGATTACACAAAGGTGACACGCGAGGATGCCGATGCGATCTTCGCCTACCTTCAATCACTTCCCCCCGTCTCGCAACGCAATCCACCGAGCCGGATCAATTTCCCCTTCAATCTGCGCCCGCTCCTGTATGTCTGGCGCGCCCTCTACTTCGAACAAGGCGTTTATAAACCCGAGACCGCAAAGAACGATGAATGGAACCGTGGCGCTTATCTCGTGCAAGGGCTCGGACATTGCAATGCGTGCCACACAACACGAAATCCGCTGGGTGTGAGCCAGGGCAATGTGCTGGGAGGAGGACAACTCATGGGTTCGAACTGGTATGCACCCTCCCTGACGTCTCTCCAGGAGGGCAGCGCTTCGGACTGGCCGCTGGATGATATCGTCCAACTACTCAAGACAGGCCTGTCATCCCGGGCAGTCGCAACAGGGCCGATGGCCGACGTAGTCAGCCAAAGCCTGCAGCATCTGACGCCGGATGATGCTCGCGCCATGGCTACCTACCTCAAGTCACTGCCTGGAAGCGCTCCACATTCCAGGGGAACGGCCCCCGAGCTTACCGATGAGGTGGATAGGCAGCTTCGGCGCGGCGGCGAGATTTACGAGAAATATTGTCAGGATTGCCATGGAAGCTTCGGGCAAGGTGCGCCCGGCATTTATCCGGCGCTGGCAGGCAACCGTGGCGTCACCCTCGCCGCTCCGATTAACGCAATTCGCAGCATACTCAATGGCGGTTATGCACCCGTCACGGAAAGCAGCCCGCGCCCCTACGGCATGCCGCCGTTTGCGCAAATCCTGCCCGATGAAGAGATCGCGCTGGTCTTATCGTATATTCGTAACGCATGGGGCAATCGTGGCAGCCTGGTAACGGCGGTCCAGGTCGACCGGAGCAGGAAGGGTGCGCAGTGAGCCTGAATCGGGTGATTGACCGTTCAAAAGATTGCAACGTCCCTGGGCTGCATTCCTGTCACCATAATGGGAACGCAGACGCGTGACGGTTCAGCATGACAAGAATGGATCGAGCACCCTGGCGTTGGCGTTGGACGACCTGGCCGCACAGGCGGCAGCGGCAGGGCTATTATACGTTTCGGATAATGAGCCCGGCATCCGGAGAATACGCCGGGGCCGTGGATTTCATTACATCGGTCCCGATAAGAAAATACTGATCGATAAGGGTGAGCTTGAACGTATCGCCAGGCTGGCAATCCCTCCGGCCTATACGGACGTATGGATCTGCCTTCACGCGCAGGGCCATTTGCAGGCCACAGGGATCGATGCGCGCAAGCGTAAGCAGTATCGTTATCACCCCGGCTGGCGTGTGGCGCGCGACGGTATCAAATTTGATCGAATGGTGGAATTCGGCGAAGCGCTGCCTGGGCTTCGGCAATGCTTGCAGCGTGACCTGAGGCGTCGAGGTCTGCCCCGGGAAAAAATTCTGGCAGCTATCGTGAGCTTGCTGGATACCACCCGGGTACGAATTGGCAATCTGTCCTATGCACGCGACAATCGCAGCTTCGGCCTCACCACGCTACGTAAACGTCATCTTGCTGCCGTCAGCCAGCGGCACGCACGGCTGAAATTCCGCGGCAAGAGCGGTGTCGAGCATGAAGTCGATGTTGATAACCCGCGTATCGTCAAAATCATACGCGATTGCCAGCAATTGCGCGGTCAGCATCTTTTCAAATACCTGGATGAGGCAGGCAAGCCTCATCCCATAGGCTCGGAGCACGTAAACGGCTACCTGCGCGAAATCATGGGTGCCGAGTTCACTGCCAAGGATTTCCGGACATGGGGCGCTACGCTGAGAGCGTTTGAGCTGATGCTGGATACGCCATTGCCCGAACCTCCAACAAAACGCGCCCTCAGAGCCTGCATCGTCACCGCAATAAAAAAGGTTGCTGAAGAGTTGCGCAATACCGTTGCAGTCTGCCGAAAATCCTACATCAATCCCCTGATATTCTCCGCATGGCAAACGGGCGTTCTCCAGCAGTGTATGCGCGAGGAATCGGAGGGCATCCGCGGAGAATTGGAGTGCATGGCTCTCGCATTTCTTCGTCGAGCACAGTCTGAATAACGCTCCGGCACATACTTCGCACCAGCAAAACAACCCCGCCGAGCCGGCGAATTAACGAGTCAATGCGGCAAAATGACGCATGTGGCATATTGCCGCACCATGGAATTGATGGATATCAACCCTGTCTAATTCTCATCTGGATTCATTCAGCGAAACGCTGGAAACCAGTCGGCAGCCGTTTTTTTTACAGCGCCCCGCATAGGCTGCGGGATCAATCATATGACAATTTATTGTTTGTTATCTTTTATCCGGAATATCTTTTTGTTTAACGCAACATATACCCTATATAGGTATTGACATATACCCCCACAAGGTATACAGTCAAGCCGTCAAGAATCACTCATGAAACTTAACCGAATTTTGCATAATCCCAGGAGAACATAAATGAACATATTACGAGTCGCTACGTTTTTGATTGGCACCGCGCTGATGGGGGCATCCCTGTTTGCCGCCGCACATACCGAAGAATATTTTGATTCCGTCGAGTCGCCCCATGGCGGACAGATGCGGATGTCCGGACCTTATCATCTGGAGCTTGTCGCCAAGGATAAGGAAATCGTGCTTTATGTGATGGATCATGCCAACAGCAAGCTGAGCGCCGAAGGCGGCTCGGGGAAGGCGACTATTCAAACCGGTAAAGGCAAAGCCAGAACCTCGGTCAAACTGGAGCAGGCGGGCGACAATATCCTCAAAGGGACGGGCGAATTTTCCATCAAGCCTGAGACAGTAGTCACCGTATTCGTTGAACTCCCGGGGCAGGAAGCATACTCAGCCAGTTTTACCCCGCTCAAACCCAAGGCCAAGCTCGCCATGAAAACTAAAGCTGCCAAACCACAGGCGGATAGCGGTGATCCACATCACCATACGCACCACTGATTGGGCTTGGCTGGTTTGATAGTTAAGTAAAAAACCCGTCATCCTTGACGGGTTTATCCTAGGGCCTGTTAACACTTATTTCGCACCCGCGTTGCTACACAAAAAACGCGGATGCCGCGTTTTTTGTGTAGCAACCCGAAGGGACGGGACGGATTTCATCCAGCCCTTCGTTACTCGCCGCTTACGGAGGCCTGCTCCGCCGCGCGGCTCATGCCTCGTGCTGGATGAAATTCGTCGCCGTCGCGGGTGCGAAATAAGTGTTAACAGGCCCTAAATCCGCTCGCACCTTGTCCCCTTCTCCGCGAATTCACGTACGCTAATTCCGGCCATTCATACAGGCTCCCCTTTCACCAGGGAAAGTTTGGTATCAGCCAGCAGGTTGCAAAGCAGTCTCTGGAAAGAGGTGTCTCCCTTCAGCACGGCGCGAGCATCAATGACAAGACGCAGACGACCGCTTTGCAGCCTCAGTAGCTTCAGATAACTGGGGAAAAAATGATGAGCCGGTACAGCGATGCCGGAACCCGGGCATTTGGGGGGATAACCGACCCACTCCGGCACCAATCCAGACTGGCGCAGGGTGACTTCCGATTCCTCGAACACATATGCGGTAATGCCGATAGCGTCGCTCTTCCAGCGGCTTATCGGCATGAGAAGCGGCACCGCCTGAGGAATTGACTTCGCGATTTGCGTGGAAACGCGCTTGGATTGACCTTCCATGACATCACTCCTCCGTAAGCAATTCAAGACTTGCCATTCACTCCGGCGCGGTTTCCGTTACCGGAGATATGTCGCCGCCAAGTGCCCTATCATTCATCTTACGGATTTTGGACACGTTGAAAATTGTACTGAAGTACATCCATGAAATCTTGTGCCCGGCTATTTCACTGGATCGCGGAAATAACGGGTAAAAAAATCCCGAGACGGGTTAAAAATGTAGCAGAATTTGTTGTTACGCAATAACAGCTAATCGAAGCAGATATATTCCATTACAATGACTTGTTCATCTGGAGCCATCATGCAGGATCACCCTACCCCCGAAAAAATATTGCAGACCGGCATGGCTTTCTGGGCATCAAAAACGCTGCTCAGCGCTGTCGAGATGGGTATTTTCACCGAGTTATCGCGCGGACCCGCGAGCCTGGATTCGCTCAGCGAAAGGCTCGGCCTGCATCCCCGCTCGGCACATGATTTCCTTGATGCGTTGCTGGCGCTCGGCTTCCTCAAGCGTGAGGGCGGCCGCTACAGCAATACGCTCGAGACCGATCTGTTCCTCGACCGGAATAAGCCATCCTACATAGGTGGCATTCTTGAGATGGCGAATCACCGCCTCTATCCATTCTGGGCTGATCTCACCGAGGCGTTGCGCACCGGTCAGCCGCAGAACGAGTGCAAGACCGGCGGCGCCGGCCTTTTTGAAACACTTTATGCTGATCCCGCACGTCTGAAGGAATTTCTCTCCGCGATGACCGGTGTCAGCCATGCATCCAATACCGTGATCGCCCGTCTTTTTCCCTGGAAAGATTACCAAACGTTTATCGATGTAGGCACTGCACAGGGAGATCTTGCCGTACAGATTGCGCTCGCCAACCCTCACCTGCGCGGGGTGGGATTTGATTTGCCCGAAGTTGCGCCAATCTTTCAGCAATACACCGCAGCCATGAGCGTCGCAGACCGGCTCACGTTCATGCCGGGCGATTTCTTCAAGCATGATCTCCCGAAAGCAGACGTTGTGCTGATGGGACATATCCTGCACGACTGGGATCTGCCCACCAAAAAAATGCTCATCCGGAAAGCGTTCGAAGCTATTCCCGCAGGCGGCGCCCTTATTGTCTACGAGACCATCATTGACGATGACCGTTCACAGAATGCCTTCGGGCTGATGATGAGCCTGAACATGCTGATCGAAACGCCGGGAGGTTTCGATTACACGGGTGTTGACTGCAAGGCCTGGATGAGTGAGGCCGGGTTCTCCATCACACGCGTCGAGCCGCTGACCGGACCGGATTCCATGGTTATCGGAATCAAATAGAACGAGGAGCTAGTTCGGGGTGCGGCAATTTGCCGCATTCCTGCGCCAGCCAAAATGCATTACTCTCGCGATCCAGCCTATTGCGAGAGGATATTGTGCGCTGGATTCGACATGTTACGGTTATAAAGCAAAAACCTGTCTTGCTTACTCTGGCAAGTCTGTTCTGCGCATCTTCTGTCTGGGCAGCCGGCGAAGCCGAGCCGCCGGCAAAAGATGCGGCCAAATCTGTATCTCCGGCAGAAAAAAAACCAACTGCCGCCGCACCCTCACCGGAAGCACTCAGGGATACTGATGTAGCGCCCGCTCCCACCGAAAAGAAAACACCTACCAGCGAGTCTGCGATTAAATTGCCGGAAATGACGATCGGAGGAAAAGTCACGCCAATTGCCAAGCAAACCGACAAGGAGAGATACCGGCTGCCCCAGACAACAGAGAGCATCACCAGGGAAAAAATGGACGCTACCGTCAATATGATGCAGACGGAGGATGCCATCAAATACCTGCCATCCGTACAAGTACGCAATCGCTATATCGGCGACACCAACGCACCAGTGGGAACGCGCACCTCCGGCACATCCGCCAGCGCGCGCAGCCTGATTTATGCCGACGGTATCCTGCTGTCTTCCTTGCTCGGTAATAACAACACAAACACCGGTTCGCCCCGCTGGAACACCGTCTCGCCCGGAGAAATCGACCGCATCGATATCATGTACGGGCCATTTTCCGCCGCTTATCCCGGCAATTCCATGGGTGGCGTGATCAACATCACCACGCGTATGCCGGAAAAATTCGAAGCGGGCGTGGATGTGCAACAGTCTTTCCAGACTTTTAATCTGTATGGCACAAAGGATACTTATCATAACCAGCGATATTCCGGATACATTGGCCACAAATATAAAGATCTATCGATGCGCTTCGACTACAGTCATCTCGATGCCCATAGTCAGCCCATAATTTTTACGACTCCCCTACAATCAGCCGGCGCCCCATTATCTGGCGGGGAGACGCCGGTAACGGGAGCTATCGCCGGCCAGAACCCCACACTTGCCCCTAACTACGTGCTGGGTGCCGGAAACATTAATCATACCGTGCAGGACAACTTCAAGTGGAAGCTGGCCTACGATTTCACGCCGACCATAAGATTCGCCTACACCTTTGGGATGTGGCAAAACAACGCGAGTGCCAGTGCTCAAAGTTATCTGAGAGACGCGGCAGGCAATGTCATAGATAGCGGCGCGGTCAATATCAATGGCAGACGATTCAATCTCAACACTGTCAGCTCCGGCCTACCCGCCTTTGCCGCGAATCGGACCAATCAAACAACATGGTCGCATGGCCTGAATCTCAGATCCAACACCGGCGGAAAATTTGACTGGGAACTGGTAGGCAGCGTAATCGATTTAAGCACGGATAACGTGCGCCAGCCAACGGTTAATCCCATCCTGGCAGCCGCTAATGGACCTGGCAGGATCACCAGTCTGGCCGGTTCTGGCTGGCATACATTCGATGCCAAAGGTATCTGGCGGCCCCGCGTTGATTTTCTCGGCCTGGGTTATCATGAGATCAGCTTTGGTTTTCACCATGACCTCTACACCCTGAAAAACCCGGTATTCAACACCAGCAATTGGCAGACGGGCGGTCCCGCAACTACCTTCTCAAACTCGACCGGCAAAACCCGTACCGAAGGTTATTGGGTACAAGACGCCTGGGATTTCCTTCCACACTGGAACTTCACGGTCGGTGGACGTTTTGAAAACTGGCACGCTTATGACGGCGTGAACACCACTGCTGCAGGAACGGTTAACCAGACTGATAAAAGTGCGTTCAATTTTTCACCCAAAGGGAAGTTAAGCTGGAGTCCGATCGAACAGTTGAGATTTGGCGCAGCCATCGGTCAGGCTTACCGCTACCCCACGGCCTCGGAATTGTTTCAAACAACGACAGTGGCGGGTATAGCATTCAACGCAAATCCTAATCTCCGGTCTGAAGATGCCCTCTCCTCAGAACTCTCCGCCGAATATTTTCCGGAAAAAGGAAGAGTGCGTCTCAGCCTGTTCCAGGAGCGGGTAAAAAATGCCATTTTTACCCAGGTTGGGACGGTCAATGGTATTCAGACAAGCTTTATTTCCAATGTGGGTGAAGTCGATACTTATGGCGTCGAGTTTTCCGGGGAAAAAACGGATGCCTGGATTAGAGGTCTGGATATCCTGGGTAATTTCACCTGGGCTGATTCAAGAATCAACGAGAACCATGCTGCCGACGCAGCAGCGGCGCTGTTGGGCCCGACCGCAGCCAATCCCAACGCTGCCGTTCCCTCAACTGGCAAACGTCAACCCCGGGTTCCGCAGTGGCGATCCAACGTAGTAGTTTCTTATCGAGCGACCGACAAATTCACTATCACGACAATGCTCCGCTACAGCAGCGGCCAGTTCGGCCAATTGAATAACACCGACACCAATGGTTTTTCATATACAGGGCTTACCAGCTACACTGTCGTCGATTTACGCGCAAATTATAGACTCAGCAAGCAAGTAATGATCAGCGGGGGTATCGACAACGTTAACAACGAAAAATACTGGGTCTTTCACCCCATGCCGCAACGGACTTACTTTACCCAGATACGGTTCAATTATTAGCAGTCCCTGCAAGAAAACCGTGCCTATTGATCCGGCCTGAATAAGGCTCTACGCAGTAGTGAACATGGATGTCTTGGAAGAAACTTTCGACGCGCATGTGTTCGTGGTTTAACTCCGGACACTATGTATCGGCAAGAAAATACCATGAATTCGTCATTCCGGGCTTTGACCCGGAATCCAGTCCAAGCCAATAGTTGCAAATTTTTAAGGCCACCGGATACCGGCTTCCGCCGGTATGACGCTGATACTATTTGTTCACTGGATTATAATCGGGCAGGTGAAACACCTCTAAGCCAGACTTTGATTGGCTTACTATGATGGGCTGCTTGGGATACCTTCCAAGAGGGCAAAGGTAAAGGGCATCGGATTAAAGCAAAGACGCCTGGTTCAACCCCGGATTTGTTTTTCGAGCCATCATTTCTGCGTTGATGATCCCATGAAAAAAATTTCGCGCAACGATCCATGTCCCTGTAACAGCGGCCGGAAATACAAGCACTGCTGCCAGCAATCCGAGGAAGCCCGGTCGGCAGCTCAAGTGGCAATGCGGGTGGCGAACGGGCACGCCCAGACTCCTTCGTCTGATCCATCTATTCAAGCATATCTCCAGACCGCGATTGAATATCACCAGGCAGGTAATTTACCGCAGGCCGAAGCCATTTATCGTCAAATACTCCAGGCAGCACCGGATCACCCCGGTGCACTGCACTTCCTGGGGCTCATTGCAAGGCAAGTGGGCAAGAATGAAGCCGCTATCGAACTTATCGGCAAGGCGCTTGCGTTCAAACCGGACTATGCGGAGGCACACAGCAACCTGGGAAATGCGCTTAAGGATCAGGGCAGATTAGAGGAAGCGATTGCCAGTTACCGCAAGGCGCTCTCATTCAAGCCGGGGTTCACCGAAGTATACGCCAACCTGGGTAACGCACTTAAGGATCAGGGCAAGCTGGACGAGGCTATTGCCAGTTATCGCAAAGCGCTGATGCTCAAACCGGATTTCGCGGAGATACATTGCCTTCTGGGGAACGCGCTGAACGAACAGGGTAAGCCGGGGGAGGCCGTTACCAGCTATCGCAACGCACTCACATACAAGACTGATTTTGCCGAAGCGTACTGCAACCTGGGAAATGTGTTGAACACACAAGGCAAACTGAATGAAGCAATCGTCAGCTTTGGCAAGGCGCTGGTGCTTAAGCCGCATTTTGCCGAGGCGCACAGCAACCTGGGGAATGCGCTCAGGGAGCAAGGCAAGCTGGATGAAGCCATTGCCAGTTATCGCAACGCGCTTGCCCACAGGCCGGATTATGCAGAGGCATATGCCAATCTCGGCAATGCGCTCAGGGAACAAGGCTGGCTGGACGAAGCGATCACGAGTTACCAGCGCGCACTAAAAATCAGGGAAAGCCCGCAAATCAAGAACGGATTCGCGCAATGCATAAAAAATATCTACTTTACACATGAAATTCCCGGTATCCGCTTCCTTGTTGCCCGAGCCATATCTGAACCGTGGGAGCGGCCGGCCGACCTTGCGAACCCGGCCATTTCGCTCGTCAAGCTGCATCCAGGCATCAAGGAATGCATAGCCCGGGCCACCCGCGCATGGCCATCCGGATTATCGCAGCATGAGCTGTTCGGTCCGCCTGGAGCATTCGCCTTTGCTTCGATTTGCGATGACGTGCTGCTTCATCGTTTGCTGGAAAATACCACGGTCTGTGATAGGGAACTGGAACGTTTTCTCACCATGGCAAGAAGTAGCCTGCTTGATAAAGCGATCGCCGAAGAAAATTACCCTGTATCGGAAGAGAAGATCCTGGCCTTTTATTGTGCGTTGGCGCGACAGTGCTTCATCAACGAATACATATTTGCCTGGTCCAGCGAAGAATCCGGCCGGGCGCGGTTTCTACGAGAGCGCCTTGCCGCGGCGCTGGCGGCCGGGTCACGTGTCCCCGTATTATGGCTGGTTGCGGTAGCCGCCTATTTCCCGCTGATTGCTTTGCCATCCATTGAAATCCTGCTGGATCAATCCTGGCCTGATACCGTTGCTGCGTTGTTGGTCCAGCAAGCACGCGAACCCCTGGAGGAATTGCAATATCGCGCCGTCATTCCGCGCTTGACTCCCATCGCGGACGGCATATCCCGTCGGGTGCAGAAGCAATACGAAGAAAATCCCTATCCGAGATGGGTAAAATTGCCACCGGGCGCCAGAGCCATCTCGATCGATGCCTATCTGAGCGAACGATTTCCTTTTTCACAGTTCCAGCCAATGGGCCTGACTGACAAAAACGAAGCCAGGAAGAATGAGCCACTCGAAATTCTGGTAGCCGGATGCGGGACCGGCCAGCATTCGATCGCAACCGCTCAGCGATATCAAAACGCCAAAGTTCTTGCTATCGACCTGAGCTTGACAAGCCTCTGCTACGCCAAGAGAAAAACCCGGGAAGCCGGCCTGGAAAACATCGAATATGCGCAGGCCGACATCATGGCGCTCGGTGTGGTTGACCGAAGGTTTCACATCATCGAATCGGTAGGCGTGCTGCACCATCTTGCAGACCCGATGGGGGGATGGCGTCAACTGCTTTCGTTACTACGGCCCGGTGGATTCATGCGTTTGGGCTTCTACAGTGAGTGTGCGCGTCAGAATGAAGCTGCCGCGCAAAATTTCATTACCGGACATGAGTATCAGCCGACCCCGGAGGATATTCGCCGATGCCGCCAGGACCTGATGTCCCTGGAGAATGCCGGTCAGTTCAGGCAAATCTTATCGGCCAGAGACTTTTATGGAATGAGCGAATGTCGCGACCTGCTGTTTCATGTCAAGGAGCATCGCTATACGCTCCCTCAACTCAAAGCAAATCTCCAAGAACTGAATCTGATCTTTATCGGGTTCTCCCTCGAGCCCGGCATCATCAACCAATATGCGGCGCGCTTTCCCGCCGATCGATCGCAGACCGATCTCGACAACTGGCACGTATTCGAGACCGAGAATCCGGATACGTTTACTACCATGTATCAGTTCTGGGTACAGAAGCGCGGCCAGGAACCCTGACCCGGATACTTCATCGGACGGACTCCGAATATTATTGGAAACGGCATGGATAATGGCATTTCCGGCCTAAGGGATCTCTGAATGAGTCTCCGGTTTTGGCAGCCGGTTTGCAGGTGCAACAGACTGACGCAGCCGGGCAGCAGCCACACCCGCCATCACAATCAGGCCCATGCCAAGCAGCGCCAGTCCGGTAACGGGATCGTCGAACAGCAGCACGCCATACAACAGGGACCAGGCGATACCCAGGTACTGCAGGCTGGCAATGACAAGCGTGCCGCCGATCCTGTAGGCACGCGTCATCAACAGTTGTGCCAGCGTCGCCAATACACCCACCGCGAGCAGCATCCCGAGACCACGCAGGGTGTGGGCATGCCACCCGCTAATGAGCGATGTCTCCAGGGCGCCGGCGCAAATGCTGCCCACAGAGAAATAAAACACAATGCGCGCCTCCGACTCACCCGCCCTGCCAAGCGCGGTCACCTGCAAATAGGCCATGGCGGCAAGCAAACCCGACAACAGCCCCATCAGCCCGCCCCATAGTTGATGGGGCTCCATAGTGGGTTGAAGGATACAGACCACACCCAAGAATCCAACAAGCACTGTGCAAACCAGGCGCGCATCCACGCGGCCGCCGCCGATCAAAACCGAGCCCCCAATGAGCAACAGCGCCATCCAGATGGGAGACATATAATTCAGTGTCATCGCGGTGGCGAGCGGCAGTTCGCCTATCGCGTAAAACCAGAGGCCAAGCGCACTGACGCCGGTCAGGCTCCTCCAGGCGTGCATCGCCGGCAGACGGGTGCGAAGCGTTTCGCCTGATGCGCGCGTGATCAGCACAACCATCGCGGCGCCCACGATACCCCGGTAGAACACGATTTCACCCGTACCGTAGCTGGCCGACGCAAACTTGACACACATGCCCATGGTCGCGAAAAACAAAGTAGCGCCGATCATCAGCCCTGACGCCGATAGTTTTTCTTTTGCGTTTGAAATGATGTTAATCGGCAATCAGGCAACCCTCTGAATAAATTATGTATCTCCGTATTTCAAAACTCATGCCTTGCTGATCAGGCCCCGTGATCCGGTCCACCTGTAAGATATTACAGCTATCCATGCTTCCCGATCCCTAGTTAAATAGCCTTCCAAGTAAAATGATTTGCGTGGGAGTTAGAGTGAAGCCTGATAAGCGGGAGGACCATGCACGCTCTACTGTCGCGGCGAGAAAGGCGCTGCAGGCGGCGGAAGATGCATTTGGGCCGGATCATCCCAGAGTAGCCACCGGACAAAATAATCTGGCTGTACGATATTATGCTGAAGGAAAATATGCTGAAGCCGAAACACTTCTCCAGGAAGCGTTGCGATTTTGGGAACGGACATATGGCGCGAATGATCTCGATATCGCCGCATGCCTGAATAATCTGGCGGAGGTACGTCACGCTCAGGGACACCTGAGGGTGGCGGCAGCGCTTCTGGAACGGGCGTTGGCGATTTGCGAAAAAACGCTGGGACCGGCTCATCCCGATATTGCCATGAGCCTGCACAATCTGGCGTCACTTTACTCTGATCAAGCGCAGTATGTACAAGCCGAGCAGCTTCTCCAGCGTGCACTGGAGATTTCGGAAAAAACATCCGGTCCGAATCACCCTGATGTGGCGACCTGTCTGAATAATTTGGCGGAGGTGTACCGCATTCAGGGGCAGCATGAGACGGCGGCCGTGCTTCTCGCACGGGCATTGGCGATTGACGAGCAGAGCCTGGGGCCGGATCATCCCGATGTCGCCACGAATCTGAATAACCTGGCATTGCTGCATCTCGCCCAGAGACAGTATGCGGAGGCGGAGCCGCTCCTCCAGCGTGCGCTGGCCATTTCAAAAAAAACCCTGGGCGCAAGCCATCCCGACATGGCAACCAGCCTGCACAACCTCGCGGCGCTCTATCGCGGTCAAGAACAGTATACTCAGGCCGAGCGGCTCTACAAACGCGCGCTGAAAATAAATGAAAAGAATTTTGGCCCGAATCACCCTGCTGTAGCCATAAGCCTGAAAAGCCTGGCGGCTCTATACCGTGACAACCATCAGCCAAATGCAGCAAAGCCGCTGGAAAAACGCGCATCGAAAATATGGGCGATACGCCGATAAATTCCTGGGTTCGGACCATTGCAGCGTAACTGGGGTCTGTTAACACTCGCCCCAATCCGTAAGACGGACACACAAATTTGGATTCCAGAAGCGCTCCATATAAAATTGCGCCCATGACCAAAATCTCCCAATTTATCGATTTTTCCGCCCCGTCCGTGGATGTGGCTCGATCCCTGATAGGCACGACCTTGCTTGTCGATGGCGTCGGAGGTCGGATTGTCGAGACGGAAGCCTATGATCACGAAGATCCTGCCTCGCACAGCTTTGGTGGCCCGACTAAACGCAACCGGGTGATGTTTGGTCCGCCCTGTCGAGCCTATATATATCGCTCATACGGAATCCACTGGTGCCTCAATTTCGTTTGCCGCGCGGATGGGCATGGTGCAGGCGTTTTAATCCGCGCGATCGAACCGCTTGCAGGGCTGGATATCATGCGTGCGCGGCGCGGGCTTGACCATCCACGCCTGCTTTGTTCCGGACCGGGGCGTGTCTGCCAGGCACTCGGCATCACCGATGCACATAGCGGCATGCAGATCGATACGTCGCCGTTCCAGCTCCTGCCTTTAGCGGAAGAAATTTCCGTCGTCACCGGTCCGCGCATTGGTATCTCGAAAGCGAAAGAGATGCCCTGGCGGTTCGGACTTTCCGGGTCTCCCTTCCTGAGCCGTCCATTCCGTTGAGACATTCAAATTCGCTAGGCCTGCCCCGGAATGGCTATTGCATCTCTTAAGTCTGACCTGATCCAATCTGTTTTATTATTTTTTTACCGCACCCGCTTATCGCTAATTCCAGCGCAACCTGCCATATAAAAATGGAATTTCGCAGCTTCTTTCAAAGTAATAGAAAGAGGAGCTGTATTAAGATTACAGACGGCAGGAATCTCAAATTATCAGCCGCATCACAATAATAATTTTCAGCCCAGGAGAAAGTAATGAGTGCTCTAATCAATAAGCTCGGCTGGCTCGCATTCGCCATCCTTGGCGCCTTCGCGTTCGCATTCATCGCATTGCATCATGGCGAGTCCATCGGTGCGATATGGATCGTGATCGCCACTGTCTGCGTCTATACGATTGCTTATCGCTTTTACAGCCAGTTCATTGCCCGGCGGGTGCTGAGGCTGGACGTCACCCGCATGACCCCCGCTTACAAATTCAATGACGGCCTGGATTATGTGCCGACCAACAGATATGTATTGTTCGGCCATCATTTTGCCGCCATTGCGGGCGCCGGACCGCTCGTGGGGCCGATACTCGCCGCGCAGATGGGCTACATGCCCGGCATGCTGTGGCTGCTGGCCGGCGTTGTGTTTGCCGGCGCGGTACAGGATTTTATCGTGCTGTTTGTTTCCACCCGGCGCGATGGCCGTTCGCTGGGCGATCTGATCAAGTCGGAACTCGGACAGATACCCGGCATGATCGCCCTGTTCGGCACATTCTTCATCATGCTGGTCCTGCTGGCGGTACTGGCGCTGATCGTGGTCAAGGCGCTGGCGGAATCGCCCTGGGGCACCTTCACTGTTGCCGCCACTATTCCAATTGCCTTGTTCATGGGGGTTTACGCACGCTTTATCCGGCCGGGCGCGATTGGCGAAGTCTCGCTGATCGGCTTTGTTTTGCTGATGCTGTCGATCGTCGCGGGGCAGTATGTACAGGAAATACCTTCGATGGCCGCCCTATTCACCCTCACAGGCGAGCAGCTCACCTGGATGCTGATTGCCTATGGCTTCATTGCGTCCGTGCTGCCGGTCTGGCTGCTGCTGGCGCCACGCGATTACCTGTCCACGTTCCTGAAGATCGGCACTATCGTCGGTCTGGCACTCGGTGTCATCTTCATTTCGCCGGAACTCAAGATGCCGGCATTTACACAATTTGTGGATGGCTCCGGCCCGGTCTGGTCGGGCAGTCTGTTTCCCTTCCTGTTCATTACCATCGCCTGCGGCGCGGTATCCGGTTTCCACTCGCTCATTTCCTCCGGCACCACGCCCAAGATGATCCGGAACGAAGGCGATGCCCGCTTCATCGGCTATGGAGCCATGCTGATGGAATCGTTTGTCGCCATCATGGCGCTGGTAGCCGCTTCCACCATCGAACCGGGCGTGTACTTCGCCATGAACAGCCCGGCCGCGATCATCGGCACCACGGCGGAATCGGCATCGCAGGCCATATCGCAATGGGGGTTTTATGTCACGCCCGAGATGATCACGCAGACTGCGCGGGATGTGGGAGAGCACACGATCATTTCCCGCACCGGCGGCGCACCGACGCTGGCGGTGGGCATGGCGCAGATTCTGTCGGATGTGATTGGCGGCCGGACGATGATGGCGTTCTGGTATCACTTCGCCATCCTGTTTGAAGCGCTTTTCATCCTGACGGCGGTCGATGCGGGCACACGTGCAGGACGCTTCATGCTGCAGGATCTGCTCGGCACATTCATTCCGTCGATGAAACGTACCGACTCGGTAATTGCCAGCCTGATCGCCACCGCGATTTGCGTCGCAGGCTGGGGCTATTTTCTGTATCAGGGTGTGGTCGATCCGCTGGGAGGAATCAACACCCTGTGGCCGCTGTTCGGTATCTCCAACCAGATGCTGGCCGGTATCGCGCTGATTCTCTGTACGTGTGTCCTGTTCAAGATGAAGCATGATCGTTACGCCTGGGTCACTATCGTACCCGCCACCTGGGTTCTGGTCTGCACGCTGACTGCCGCATGGCAGAAGATTTTCGACGTGAATCCGCGCATCGGCTTTCTGGCGCATGCCGGCAAATACAGAGAAGCACTCACCGATGGCGTACTCCTGGCACCAGCCAAATCATTGGAACAGATGCAGCAAGTCATTTTTAACGATTATGTCAACGCGTCGCTGGCGGGCCTCTTCATGCTGGTACTGATCAGCATGCTGATATTTGGTATCCAGACAGTACTACGTGCGCGCGGCACAGGCGGGCCTACCGCCAAAGAGGCGCCGTTTGAACTATTACCGATCGAAGCAACCCCCGGAACATGAGGTGCACATCCATGCTAAATAAAATTACCGGCATTACCAGGGCGGCGCGCTATCTCAGGCAGAGCATGCGGCTGATGGTAGGCGTGCCCGAGTACAGCACGTATGTCAATCACATGAAAATCACGCATCCCGATCAACCGGTCATGTCTTATCAGGAATTCTTCCGGGAGCGTCAAGAAGCACGGTATGGAGGAAAGGTCAGCCGATGTTGTTAGCGGCTGCCTGAACGATGGGGTCTTTATAAGTGCGGAACCGCAGTGCGGGCTCTCGGTGGCAAATTGACATGGCGTTCCGCAGGAGGCCTTTTTTATGCCAGCTCAAAAACAAGCACCTCAGCTTTCTCCCCCCGATCGAGAACAAGACCGCTTTCACCGGTAAGCCTTGCGGCATCACCCGCATGCAGGGGGATGCCGTTGAGCGATACCCTGCCGTGGGCAACATGAACATAAACAAAGCGATCTGTGGCGATCGTCCGCTCGGTCCTTTCACCCGCATCCACCAGCCCCGCGAACAATTTCACGTTCGCATGAATTTTTACCGAGCCATCAGCACCATCCGGTGAAGCGATCAGACATAACGTGCCGCGTTTCTTTGCGTCGTCAAAATACTTTTCCTCATAGCCGGGCGGAATTCCCATGACATTCGGCATAAACCAGATTTGCAGAAAATGCAGCGGCTCGCTCGAAGAAGCGTTGAATTCGCTGTGCTGCACACCCGTGCCCGCACTCATGCGCTGCACGCTTCCCGGACGTATGATGGAGCCGTTGCCCATACTGTCGTGGTGTGCGAGCGTCCCTTCCAGCACATAACTGATAATCTCCATATCGCGGTGACTATGCATGCCGAAACCCCGGCCCGGCTCGACCCGGTCTTCATTGATGACACGCAGCGCGCGAAACTGCATGTATTCCGGGTCGTGGTAATCCGCGAAAGAAAAGCTGTGCCAGGAATCCAGCCAGCCGTGTTCGGCATGACCGCGCTCCCCGGCGCGACGTAAATCCATCATGAATGGCCTCCGCTAGGTGAATGAAGGGTGAGTAAAAAGTAAGTCAAGATGCAACGGCGCGGTGCGGCACACCGTTCACCGGGAAACAGGAAAAAGCCCAACGGGAAGCAAGTGGCGCGTGCCGATTCACGGGCCGGCTCCCATCGAATTATAAGCGCTGGACGATGCCGGGACACCGCCGACAAAATGGGAAACCCTGGGTGGCGCGCTGCCGATGTGAAAGCGGTGGATAGCTTCCTGGATGCGCTGGTCTTCTCGGGTAACGCGCGCATGCTGGCGCAAATGATCGAGCCAGGAATCAACCTGGAAGATCTCGACATAACGGCCAGGCATCGCAACATCTTCGAATATACCCCAGGCGAATGCGCCATCCCGGCGCCGGATGATACCCAGCGGCTGCATCGCATCCAGGAAGGCTCCCCGCTGACTCAATGCAACCTCATATTCAATCGTAACCAGCACGGGGCCGCGATCTTTGTCCGGCTCCTCCATCACAGATGGATGCGTCCAATGGTAAGACGGAGTCAGATCGGGCGTTTCCCGAGCGCCAAGGCTGAATCCGCGGACGGCCAGCGCCGCCAGCACAGCACCGGCGGCCGAAAGCAGCAGTGCGGCGGGAGTGCCAGCCTGCGCGGCAACCCAGCCCCACAGCAAACTCCCGAGTGTCATACCTGCGGAGAATATCATGATGTAAAGGGACAAGGCGCGACCACGAACCCAGGCCGGAACCGAGATCTGGGCGGCCACTTGCAGTGATGACAGGACGCTGAGCCATGCCGCGCCGCAAATTACCATGACGCCGTACAGCATGGCTTCGCTTCGGATCGTCGCAAGGCCCGCAGTGGTCAGCGCGTAGACGATGGTTGCAATAAGCACCTGGTGGTCGCGAGTGATATACATCCGCATGCGTGGCATGAAAACAGCAGCAGCTACCGCTCCGATACCGACAAAGGCGAGCAGCAATCCATAGGTTCCGGGGCCTCCCCCAAGCTCGCTGCGCGCGATCAGCGGAAGCAGCGCCCATGCGGAGGTTGCGAAGAGGATGAATGCTGTCGCGCGGATCAGCACTGCGCGGAAAAGCGATGCCATGCGCGCATAACGCAGGCCGGCCCGTAACGCTTGAAAAAATCGCTCGGGCGGCAGAGCCTGCTCATCCCGCTCGCGTTTCCAGTAACATAACATCACCACCATGCCGATGAACGAGATCATATTAAGGCTATAGGCGGCCCAAGCGCCAAGTTGCGCCAGCAGCAAGCCGCCGATGGCAGGGCCGACAGCGCGCGACAGATTCATTGACAACGCACCCAGCGCAACGGCTTGGGGCAGCATATTTCCAGGCGCGAGTTCGGCTGTGCTGGCACTCAATGCCGGCATCGCCATTGCTGCGCCTGAGCCCAAAGCAAAGGTGAGGATCAACAGACTCCAGGCGTCGAGCTGCCCGGTTGCGGCGAGAAAAGCCAGCGCCGCCGATGCAAGCGCCATCCATATCTGGGTCACGATAAGGTAGCGGCGGCGATCAATAATGTCGGTAAACGCACCCGCCGCCAGCGCGAACATCACGATCGGCAGCGAAGCTGCCGCCTGCACCAGGGACACCATCACCGGCGAGGGAGACAGGTCGGTCATCACCCAGCCGGAGGCGGTCCAATTGATCCAGCTACCGATGTTGGAACCGAGCGATGCAAGCCAGAAGACCCGGAACATCGGCAGCCTGAGCGGCGCCCACGCACCGGGGTGCGGGGCATTCGAGACGCTATCGTCGACAGGCTTGCTCACCAGCGGAATGCCAGGCTTGTCATGAGAAAGTCGACGCTTCTACCGCCGGCCTGCCTCAAGGCTTCCCCCGCGCTGAAATGGACTGCGGCGGCACGAATTTCCCACTGAGGATGGAGACGATAACTGCCTTCCAGCCTGATCTGGTCGCCGATATACCGACCAGTTCCGATGGTTTCAGGTATCGCCACCAAGGGCGCGGGTGGCGTGTAAACCGCATCTTCTTTGTAATGTTTCCACAGGAAATCCCAGCCTAAAACGAATGTGAGCGAATGAGCAGGCTTGATCGTCAAGACCGGCTGCAAATCCATGATATTACCTGGCGCCAGCAGTGCCGCCTCGCTGAAGTAGGTGGGATTGGGATAGAGCGCATTGAAGGTACCAAGTTGCCTATCGCCGGGATTTTTATCGCCACTGGCAATATCCGCTTTCAGGCCGAGCCGCGGTGACCAGGGTAAATTGGCAAAGGTAAAACCGGTATCGGAGGCAACCGTCCAGGCACGGATGGTCTGATCGCCGACATGGCCGGTCTGGAATACGGCTTCCATGTTCCAGTCCCAACCCTTTGCGGAACCAAAAAGCCGCGTGCCGAAAGAATGCCTGTTTTCCCGCCCCTGCGCCGCTGCAAATTGTCCCTGATCTCTTTCGTAGCCAAGCCAGTAAAGATCGATCTTGAGGGGAGCCATACTCTCCGGAACAAGTGTGGCATACAAACCGTAGAGTGCTTGCGACTTATTGGCATTGTCATCAAAGGCACCCGGCCTATTGAGAACCGGACGAAAGGCGAAACCGTCGATGCGATGCGATCCCTGTCTCCAACTGGCGCGTACACCGTCGAACGCAAGGCGAATATTGGGACCCTCCCGCACCGCGATCAGACGCGAGGTGCCGAGCGTCATTTCCTGTCGACCAACCCGGAGAGAAAACATATCGCCATTCCATGCCAGGAAGCCCTGCTGCAGGTCGGGGTTGCTTTGATCGGAGCTGACGGGTCCACCTCGGCGCCCAGCTTCGTCATATGCCCCGAACTGCACAAACATCTGGGCATGCTTACCGACACGTAGATCACCATGCGCCAGGCCTCGAAACAGCGTGTAGCCGTCACCGCCGGCGCTACTCATAGCGCTGCCGATACCGAAATCAACCGGACGGTAACTTTGGGCACGCACCCGCGCGTCGGCACCCAATGTCAGCGTGGCAGTCTCGCCGATGCGCCAGCATTTCGGTGCGATTTTATTACAGCTGGCTCCCCAATCCTCTTCGAAACGCAGCGGCATATATTCGGATGCGACCGCTGGCAATGGTATGGCGAGCACCACAACGGTAAGCAGGCTGGCCTTGCAGTTTTTTGCCGTCTGCTGACGCATGGAGATCTGCCTTTCGCAAATAACGGTTTGCCGGTTTGCCGGGCAAGAGAAGCCCGGTACACGCTCACACCGCCCAGCACGAACAGCCGAGCACACCCCAGAAGCCGCGCTGGTTACCGTCATCCACAGCACCCTGATACGCGCGTCCATGGGCATGCCCGTGTACAGAGCAACCAGTTCCGCAACCACAGGCTGCCTGAGCGAGACGGTGCATGGCAGGCGCGTTTGCCGCGGGTTTGAAGTAGCCCCCGAAGTGATTCACTGGCGACCAGTCCGGCATGGCCGGGACCAAGGGCGGGGCAAGCTTGTTGAATTCGTCGTCGCCGTGGGCGATACGCCCGCCAACAACCGTCAGCACCGAAACAAGATTTCGAATTTCGTCTTCCGGAATCTTGAAGTAGTCGGCGGACAGCACGGCAAGGTCGGCGTATTGTCCGGGCTTGATCTGACCTTTGACGCCTTCTTCGTTCGAGAACCAGGTATTCGCCTGGGTATAGAGGCGTAGCGCCGTCTCGCGATCCACCAGATTTTCCGCCGGATACAGCGAAAGACCGCCCAGGGTCTTGCCGGTAGTAAGCCAGTAGAGTGCATTCCATGGGTCATAGCTGGCCACGCGAGTGGCATCGGTACCTGCGCCGACGTTCACGCCCATTTCCAGCATGCGCTTATAAGGGGGGGTGCGCTCCGCAGCCTTGCTGCCGTAGCGTTGCACGAAATACTCGCCCTGATAGGCCATCCGGTGCTGAATGGCGATTCCGCCGCCAAGTTTGGCGATACGTTCCAGGTTGACGTCGGTCACGGTTTCGGCATGATCGAAAAACCAGTGTATGCCATCGAAGGGAATGTCCCGGTTCACCTTCTCGAATACGTCCAGTGCACGCGAGATGGTCTCGTTATAGGTCGCATGCAGGCGGAACGGCGAGTGATTGCTGGCAAGGATACGCACCACGGCTTCCAGGTCGTTCTCCATGTTCGGCGCCATATCCGGGCGTGGCATGCGGAAATCCTCGAAATCCGCCGCGGAAAATACCAGCATCTCACCGGCACCATTATGCCGGTAGTAGCCGTCTCCTTCGCCTGGCTTCAGCATCTTTGTCCATTTCGAGAAATCTGAAACCTCCTCTCCCGCTTTCTGCGTAAACAAGTTGTAGGCAATGCGCACGGTCAACTCGCCAGCCTTGTGCAAATCCTCGATAACCTTGTAGTCATCCGGATATTTCTGAAAACCGCCGCCAGCATCGATCACGCCGGTTATACCCAGGCGGTTCATCTCACGCATGAAGTGGCGCGTGGAATTGAGCTGATACTCGTAAGGCAGCTTGGGGCCTCTGGCCAGTGCCGCATACAAAATCAGCGCATTCGGTTCCGCCAGCAGCAGGCCCGTCGGTTCTCCGTTGGCATCCTTGGCAATCAGTCCACCCGGCGGGTTGGGGGTGTTACGGTCGTAGCCGCAGGCGCGTAGTGCTGCGCGGTTAAGCAGTGCACGGTCGTAGAGATGCAAGATGAAAACCGGCGTATCCGGTGCGACCGCGTTGATTTCGTTGAGCGTCGGCAATCGTTTTTCGGCGAACTGCATCTCAGTAAAGCCACCGACGATACGCACCCATTGCGGCGCAGGCGTGCGCGCCACCTGTTCCTTCAGGCGACGCATCGCATCAACCAGCGAAGGGATACCGTCCCAGCGCAATTCCATGTTGTAATTGAGCCCACCGCGGATGAAGTGCAGATGCGAATCCGTCAAGCCGGGAATGACGCGGCGGTGATTGAGATCCACCACCTGCGTGTTGCTGTCAGCGAAGCGCATCACCTCGCCGTCATCCCCCACGGCAATGAAACGGCCGTCGGAAATCGCGACAGCCGCCGCTTGCGGATTCTGGCGATCCAGGGTCGTGAATTGGCCGTTGCGAAGGATCAGTTGGGCTTTAGGACTGTTCATCGTTGGCTCTCCTGGGTTGGCTAACCCACCCGTTCTTGAAAGTAATAAAGACACGCCAGCGGCCTGCAAAATACGGCGGCGGCGTAAATCGGGGGCGGGCTTACCCATGGATCGTCACCGGCGTGGGTCTAGGCATCCATTCACCGGAGGGAGTCACGATCATCAGGCAAAATCTATCCGCCGCCCACTCCGTGCCACCTTACTTCTTGGTGATGGCGAAGTAACTCGTCATCAGATTCCGATAATTCGGAAGATAATTCGAGAACAGGGCACCCAGTCCTTCGATATCGTTGCGCCAGTCGCGATGCAGTTCGCAAGCCACACCGAACCAGCTCATCATCTGCACGCCTGCCGCCTGCATTCGCATCCAGGCAGCGTCGCGGGTCACTTCGTTGAAAGTGCCGGAAGCGTCGGAAACCACGAACACCTCGTAGCCTGCCTCGATGGCGGACAACGCCGGAAAAGCCACACAGACTTCAGTCACCACCCCGGCGATAATGAGCTGCTTGCGGCCGGTCTTTTTGATTGCATTGACGAAATCTTCATTGTCCCAGGCATTGATGTTGCCGGGGCGCGCGATGTAAGGCGCATCAGGAAACATTTCCTTGAGTTCCGGCACCAGCGGCCCGTTCGGGCCCTCCTCGAAACTTGTTGTCAGGATGGTCGGCAGCTTGAAATACTTGCCACAGGCTGCCAGGGCGAGCACATTGTTCTTGAACTCGTTAGGTGAAAAGTCCTGCACCAGCGAGATCAGGCCTGCCTGATGGTCAACCATCAGGATAGCGGCGTCGTCCTTGGAGAGCCGGTTGTATTTGAAAGATTTGTCCATTTTCATGTTCCTTTTAGGTTATTGATTGGATTATGATTTTATAAACAATAATTGCAACACGCTTTAAGCCACAAACAAAGCCAGACTCATGTCTTCGCCTTCTGCACCGCCTGCGCCTTGTCGTAACTCTCGATCAGCAGCCGATAATGGGGCATGTTGAAGTCGGCGTAAATATCGGCGAACGCCATCGCATCCGGTCGATTCCAGGTTTGTTGCAGCTCCGAAATAACCGCAAGCGTGTCGATCGGAATCACGCCCGCTTGCACGATGCGGGCAATGGTCAGATCGGTACCCATCACGCTCGAGTTGCCCGAGGCATCCACCACGGCATAGACCTTGTAACCAGCGGCCACCGCGCTGATGGAGGGAAAAGCCATGCACACGCTGGTGAGCGTACCGGCCAGAATCAGCGTTTTGCGGCCGGTCGCTTCGACAGCCTTGACGAAATCAGCACTATCCCAGACATTGATCTCACCGCGACGCCCCACATATTGAGCATGTGGGGCCGCTTGATGAATTTCGGGAATGAGCGGACCGTTCGGACCGTCCGGCACCGAAGCCGAAGTAATGACCGGAATCTGGAGCAGCGTAGCGACTTTGGCAAGTGCGATCGCGTTACGGCGCAGATCCGGTACCGGGATATCCTTGACCAGCTGGAACAGACCACTCTGATGGTCGATGAGAAGCATGAGGGTTTCTTCGGGTTTGATGTGGCTCATACTGTCCTCCTTGGGTTTAGCTTCGATAAAAAAATCTTGCGTCAGCAATAAAACTTATCGGTTAGGAACAAATGCCTGACATTCACCCCACATGTCCCATTTTGCCGCTCTGGTAATCCACCATCGCCTGCCGAATCTCCTCGGCGCTGTTCATGACGAAAGGACCGCTCCCGACAATCGGCTCGTCAATCGGTTCGCCGCAGAGCAGCAATGCTGTCGTATCCTGGGCGCTATCGACACAGAGGTGGTCACCTTCCCGCTCAAACAAAGCAATTTCCGCCGGCCCGATTGTTTCAGCGCCCCCGACCCGCACCGAGCCTTTGAGCACCGCCAGTATCGTGGTGTAGCCGTCAGGTACGGGAAGACAGATCTGCCGCTCGCTCGCCAGGCGGAGATCCCATACATGGATCGGTGTGAAAGTGCGGGCTGGCCCCTTGATTCCATCGAACTGGCCGGCAATGACGCGCACGCTCCCCTGACCGTGAGGAAGACTCAAAACGGGAATCTGGCTATTCAGGATGCTTTGGTAATGCGGCGGTGACATTTTGTCCTTGGCGGGCAGGTTGACCCACAGCTGTACCATTTCAAACATCCCGCCGCGGCGCGCAAACTCGCGGCCATGAAACTCTTCGTGAACAAGACCGGATGCGGCAGTCATCCATTGCACATCGCCCGGACCAATGCCGCCGCCGCCACCGGAACTGTCACGATGCTCCACCTCACCGCTATAAACAATGGTCACCGTCTCAAAACCGCGATGCGGATGTTCGCCGACACCAAGGCGTTTTTCAGTGGGTGGAAATTCCATGGGACCGGCATAGTCGAAGAGCAGGAAAGGGCTGATCGCCGGTCCCAGGTTCGAATAGCCAAGAAGTGTGCGCACGGGAAACCCGTCGCCGACCCAATGGCGTTCTGTACTACGTTGGATCCGATGCAGTTTCTTGATTGATAGTTCAGATTTTATTGCCGACATTAGCTATCTCCTCTCGAATTTTTTAACGCGCCGGCAGCAAGATACCGGATGGTACACTTGCCAAGTCCGGGTAGCGGTTTGGTCCATTAATTTCATCATGTGCTTTAATATAGTCTATTAAAGGTTAGCGTACTCTTCTCCGGATGGGTGCGGAATCGGTCTTTCTTCGAAATCAGCGTTCGGAAAAACAGAACAATGCAAATTCGACTTGATGATATTCTGGCCTTTCTGCAAGCGATGGAAACCGGGAGCATCAGTGCCGCGGCCCAGCGCATGGGCTTGTCAAAGTCTGTCATCAGCAAACGCATTACCGATCTGGAGGTTGTGTTGAAGGTCGAACTGCTGCATCGCTCGACGCGCGGAGTGGTCCCGACGGACAAGGGGGCCGCGTTCTATCAGCGTGCACGCTCAATTATGCAGCAGCTTGACCAGGCGGCGGAAGAACTCATCGAGCAGGATGGCGAGTTCTGCGGATCGTTGCGGATTGCCGCCCCCATGACCTTTGGAACCACCTACCTTGGGCCGATCCTGTTCGCTTTCATCAGCCGCCACCCGCGCTTGGGACTTGCGCTGGATCTTGACGACCGGATTACCGACTTGCCCGGCGAAGGCTACGATCTGGGAGTTCGTATCGGGCGGCTGCATGACTCGTCGCTTGCAGCCCGCAAGCTGGCGATAAGCCGTCGCGTGGTGTGTTGCAGTCCTGCCTATGCCCAACGTGCCGGTCTGCCGGCAATGATCGAGGAATTGGCGGGCCATGCATGCATCGGTTACGCCAATGTGTCAGCCAGTCACATCTGGCAGTTCGAGCCCGCAGAGGCTGGGGGTATGCCCCGCTCACTGGTGGTACGTAGCCGGATCGTCGCCAATAATGGTGAATCGATACGGGATGCGGCTATCGCGGGGCTTGGTATTTCCATTCTTCCGGTCTTCATCGTCGCCAAAGCGCTGGCAAGCGGTCAACTTATCAACGCGCTGCCGGATGCATGCCCGGTTGCAGACACGATCTACGCGGTCTATCCGCAAAACCGCCATCTTCCGGCGAAGGTTCGTGCCGTCATTGATCACCTAGTTGCGGTATTCGAGGGAGATCCTCCATGGGAGCGAGAATTGAACTCGACATAAATTTTTCCATTACTGCTGCGTGAGACGCTCTATAGAGGTAACCTCAGGTATCTATACCTGTACCAGGCTGCACTCAGTACATTTACGCCATGCGGCATTCGCAAATAGCCTATTTTTCAGATTCTCAACACAATAGAAAGACGCCATGATAAAAATCATCGGGATTACCCAAAATGCATGGCTACCCGTGCTGCGTACATTAGGCACGCGCCCGTGGTTCGGGGGACGGCTGCTGGTATCACGAGCGCAGCACGTCTTCAACGAATCGGCGAAATGGTAGACGAAGCAGCGTGTAAGCAGCTTCGGGATTTTCTTGTCGGGTTTATCGAGTTCGTTCAAACCAGTAGAAAACTGCAAAGCTAAAATAATGAGTTCTTATCCGAAATCTTTCCACGGCAAATCATTATGACAACTCCGAATATGAAGCGAAGGCAATGCCTGATTGGCGCCTGCGGTTTAGGTCTGGGAATGGCCTTGGGCGCCGCGGCCGAAGTCCCTCCACCAGGATCAATCGACACGGAGCCTTATCCGCGTGACGCGGGTGAGGCACTGGCACGATTGAAGAAAGGAAACCAGCGTTTCATAGATGATAAGCCGCTTCATGATCGACAGGAGTCTTCCTGGCGCAGCCTCCTCGTCGAGACCCAGAAACCATTCGCCACCGTTCTGGGTTGTAGCGATTCGCGCGTGCCGCCTGAACTCATCTTCGATGTCGGATTTGGCGAGCTCTTCACGATTCGGCTAGCCGGCAATATTATCGCGCGAGATGTGATCGGCTCCTTGCAATATGCCGTGCGTCATCTACATACCCCGCTGGTGGTTGTGCTGGGGCATGAAAGTTGCGGTGCCGTCACTGCCACCGTGGACGAGATGCTCCATAAGCCTACGGAACCGGAATATATCGGGGCGCTAATCCAATTGATCAAGCCCGGGCTAGGAGAACTCGATCTGAAGCTGGGCCGGGACACACTGCTGCGCGCCGCCGTGGAAGCGAACGTCCGCTGGTCCATGCGGCAACTCGCCACGCTTCCGGAGGGGGAACGAGCGCTCCGGGAAGGACGCGTGACCATGGTGGGAGGCGTTTATGAGTTGGCGACGGGGCACGTTCGTTTTCTAAACTAGGGCCTGTTAACACTTATTTCGCACCCGCGTTGCTACACAAAAAACGCGGAGGCAAGGCACGAAGCGCAGGCCATAGCGGGCCTATGGCCAAGCTTTGCAACGCGGCATCCGCGTTTTTTGTGCGCAACCCGAAGGGACGGGAGGGATTTCATCCAGCCCTTCGTTACTCGCCGCTTACGGAGGCCTGCTCCGCCGCGCGGCTCATGTCTCGTGCTGGATGAAATCCGTCGCCGTCGCGGGTGCAAAATAAGTGTTAACAGGCCCTAGATCCATACATTATCTCATCCATTTTTGGTATTTCCATTCTTCCGGTCTTCATCGTCGCCAAAGCGCTGGCGAACGGTCAACTTATCAATACTCTGCCGAATGCATGCCCGGTTGCAGATACGATCTATGCGGTCTATCCGCGAAACCACCATCTTCCGGCGAAGGTTCGTGCCGTCATTGAGCACCTGCTTGGGTATTCGAGGGAGATCCTCCACGGAAGCGAGAATTGAACTCGGCATAAATTTTTCTTATTATCACCGGTAAGAAGCCGCTCATTAAACCAGAATTCGGCGATTGGACAGGGTGAATCCGCTTCAGAGCGAGATATTCCGCGCAAGAAGCGCGAGCCTGAGATTATCGGTAAACGTGGAAGAAAAAAAAGTTGGCTGGCTTGCCCTGAATGAGGCTGGCTGGCTGAAAGGCCATTGGGTAGGAGAACCCAGTGGCAACGGATAAACTTACGTGAGCGTTGGGATCTCAACACCGCCATTCGGATGGGCTTCCGGACGAGCTTCCAATTGGCGATTGTTGATTTTCATGAAATCTGCACTATGCTGGCAACAGGCGAACTCCATTTACTTACCATTAATTACAGGGTTTCTCTAATCAATAATGATAATGATTCTTATTATAATTATTAATCTGGAAAAAGCAAGGCTTTTCTGCAATTTCTGTCACATGGACGTAACAATATCGTGTCAACGTTCCAATAACTATGACAATGAGCATGAACTCGCCGCGTAAAGACAATAAAATCTTGCCATCCGGATATGGCAAAAAGGATCCAAAAGATCCATATGCTGACCTATTGCGAGAACTGGCCGCACTGCATCAGGATTTGACAGTAATGGAAAGCGAGTCCGCCGGAATGTTACAGAAGGTGGATGCGCGCCATCGGGCCAGTGCGATCAATCTGATTCATTATTTGGGCTTGCGGCGGCGCGATGTTCGTCCCTTGCAGGAAAAGCTCGCGGCGGCTGGACTCTCATCCATGGGGCGAGCGGAGTCGCATGTCTTGAGCAACCTGGATGCCATCATTATTCTGTTGCGGCGCGCGATGGGCGAACAGAGGCTGCAATCCCCTCCTTCTCCCGGCGATCCCGCGGCAGCGGGTCCCTCGCTGCTCGAAACCAACGCCAATAATCTGCTTGGCAAACCTCCACCGCAGAGGCGCGTACGTATTTTGGTCACGTTGCCGGGCGATGTCGCGGACAACTATGCATTGATCAAAGATATGCTGCTGCAAGGTATGGACTGTGCCCGAATCAATTGCGCGCATGATGATGCTGCCGTCTGGGCGCGCATGATCAAACAAATCAAACGCGCTCGACGCGAAACAGGACGCTACTGCCGCATCCTGATGGATTTGGGCGGCCCGAAAATACGTACCGGAGAAATTTCACCCGGCCCCGCGGTGCTAAGATGGCAGCCGAAACGCGACGCGTACGGCAAAGTGACAGAACCCGCCCGCATTTGGATACATCCGGAGGAGGGAGCCTCTGCCTGCCCCGTGCATGCCCATGCCTGCTTTTCCGTCAAGGGGGACTGGCTGGCGCAGGCAACGGCACGCGACAGGATCGAATTCACCGATGCTCGCGGCGCATTGCGCAACCTGCAATTGGTCGGACAGGCCGGAAACGGTTACTGGGCGGAATCCACACAGACTGCATACATTAAGCCCGGCCTGAAACTTTACTTGTTGCGAGTACCCTCCTCCGGACATCCGCGCGGAACGGGTTATGCCGGTGAGATAGGCATGCTGCCCCAGGCACCCGCAACAATCCGGCTGTATAGAGGCGACAGCCTGATCATAACGCGCGACCCGGTCCCCGGCCTTTCCGCCCGGTTCGACGAAAGCAGCCAACTGTTGCGCGCGGCCAGCATTGCCTGTTCATTACCGGAGATCTTTGCGGCCGTTAACCCCGGTGAACGCATCCTGATCGACGATGGCCGCATCGGCGGCGTAATCCGCAGTGTCACTGCCGGCGAAATCCTGGTTGAAATCACCCAGGCGCGCGACGGTGGAGAAAAACTGCTCGCCGACAAGGGTATCAACCTGCCGGATAGCCAGCTTGATCTGATTGGTCTGACGGCCCAGGACATCATCGATCTGGAATTCATTGCACATCAGGCAGATATGGTTGGGCTTTCCTTTGTACGGCGGCCCGCGGATATCACATTGTTGCAGCAGCATCTGAAACGTCTTGATGCCGGCAAGCTGGGAATCGTGATCAAGATCGAAACACGCGCCGCTTTCGAACAATTGCCGGAACTGATGTTTACCCTGCTAAGCTCCCCGGTGGTGGGAGTCATGATCGCGCGTGGCGATCTGGCAGTGGAATGCGGCTATGAGCGACTGGCGGAATTGCAGGAAGAAATTTTATGGTTGGCCGAGGCGGCGCATCTTCCGGTAATCTGGGCCACTCAGGTACTGGAAGGATTGGCCAAAACCGGCAAACCCAGCCGTGCCGAAGTCACTGACGCAGCCATGGGGGAGCGTGCCGAGTGCGTGATGCTCAACAAGGGCCCGCACATTATCGAGGCGATCCAGATGCTGGACAATATTCTGCAACGCATGCAGGCGCACCAGTGGAAAAAGCGGTCGTTGTTGCGGAGACTGCATTGGTAACAGAATAGCGGTAAATAGCCATGCGAGATTAAAACCGGCTACGGTTATCCAAAATTAACTCTCTGCCATCGGCATCCCCAGAATTTTTCCGTGTGATCACCAGCGTGTTTGCAAAAAAGCTTGCTTTCCACCCATTATTAAATATAATAAGAATCATTATCATTATTGATTACAGAGATTTATTGATAAGCTATTGAATCAGACCGCCGTATTCCACCAGGTTGGATCAATGCTATGTATCTATGTATATACGCGAGGCGAATAATTTCGGTTGTTTTCATAGTTCCACATATGAACGCGAGACTTTTCAGACCATCAAACCGAATGTCTTGTCACATAACTTTGACTGGAACGTAATCAGATTGTCATTTCTTTTCCCTATGCTTGCCTCTATCAGACATGCACCTTGTGATTCAAGGAAGGATAAAGGATAGCCCACCACATGGAATCGCCAATGTGAGACCCGCCATATGGTGACGCCCGAAGTTTGCACTGGTTCAGATCAGTTGGTTCGCTAATTCCAATTTATGATTTGAATATGACTAATAAATCAATACGGGCACGGTGTTGCAATGTAATCTAATCAATAACCTGTTCTCTTGATATAACCAACCAGGAACAATTCGCCGGCCATGAGTCTTTTCTCTTCACTCTCTCCTGACCATCTTCAGCGTTACGCCCGCATCATCCAGGAAGGGATCGCGGTACGCAGTCATTTCGACCTTTTGAAATGGCTGCAAGGCGAGATGCAGCATTACCTGCCTCATGAAATCATGCTTGCCGCCTGGGGTGATTTTGAATCCAATTTAATTCGGCACGACATTGTTTCCACACTGCCTGGAGTCAGGACCGATCATTTGAACCCGGCACGTTTTTCTCCACTACTGGGGGATTTCCATAATCGCTGGATTGAACGAGGCAAGACTCCGTATACGCTGGATATTGGCGCGTCAGGCATTCTGTTTGAAAGCTGGAGACTACGGTGCTCCCTTGGCAGAGCATTGCAAGGCATGCGTTCTTCCCTGCTGCACGGCATCAGTGACAGGCGCGGGCATCATGATTGCCTTTACATTATTTTCAGTTCGCAAGACAAACTCGATAGCTCCAAGCTCAGCGCAATGGAAATCCTGCTGCCTTATCTCGATACCGCATTGCGCAGCGTGGCGCCTCTACCGCACCATCCACCGCTGCTGGCGGATTCTCCGGAAAGCGAAGACCATGGATTGAGCGAGCGTGAAAGCGAAATAATGAACTGGGTCAAGATGGGCAAAACCAATGGCGAAATTGGCAGCATCCTCTCCATCAGCGCCTTCACCGTAAAAAACCACATGCAGCGCATCTTCAAAAAACTTGATGTTTATAACCGGATGCAAGCCGTTTCCAAAATAGAGCGCAGCCTCAGCCATGGCTGAAGCCAACCCGACATTTTCTGCTTCTACGGTTTCCACCCATGCCAAGGGACCGCTTGGCAACAACATGCTGAGCACTGTCGAGGCCATTCTCGACCCCGCGGCATTGATACTTTCACTCTGGCTGGTGAGCACCAGCATTGAAGGAGGGGTGCCGCCTCCCTATATGATTCTCGCATTGATCGTGTTCTCGATCACCTTTCCCGGTACTTCGCGCCTGCAATCTTCTGTTATGGGGCTGGTCATCGACACTCTCTACAGCTGGTTCTGGGTAGTATTACTGTTGCTTTTCCTGGGCGTTGCCACCGGCTATATGGATGAATTCTCCAGCGAGGCGCTGATCACGTGGCTCTGGGTGGCGCCACTGAGCCAGGTCGGCACTCATCTGGCGCTGCGGGCCAGCGCGCCCTTTCTGCTGATGCTGCAAGGGCCGCCGCAGCGCGCCATCATCGTCGGCATGAACGATCAGGGCGCCGCGCTGGCCAGCCGTATTCACGAGACGCGCTATTCGAAAATTGAACTGGCCGGGTTTTTCGATGATCGCAGTCTGAACCGGCTCAACCAGGCCGCAAACAGCGAGTTGCTCGGCAGACTGCGCGAGCTTCCCGGTTTCGTCAAGGAAAACCGCATCCAGTACATCTATCTGTCGCTGCCGATGGCCTCGCAGCCGCGCATTCTCCATGTGCTCGACGAACTGAAAGACACCACCGCCTCCATCTACTTCGTGCCCGACATGTTCATCACCGACCTTATCCAGGGCCGCAGCGGAGCCGTTTGCGGCACGCCGGTCATCTCCGTGTGCGAATCGCCTTTCACCGGTTCCAACGGAATCATCAAGCGGGCCAGCGATATCGTCCTCTCTCTGCTCATCCTGATGCTGATCTCGCCGCTTCTGCTGATCATCGCCCTGGCCATCAAGCTGGATTCCCCCGGTCCCGTCATTTTCAAACAGCGCCGCTACGGCCTCGATGGAGAAGAAATCCTGGTCTACAAATTCCGCTCGATGCGGGTGTGCGAAGATGGCGAGACCATTCACCAGGCAAAAAAAGGCGATAGCCGCATCACGCGCATCGGTGCTTTTCTGCGCAAGAGCTCACTGGACGAATTGCCGCAGTTCATCAACGTCCTGCAGGGGCGCATGAGTATCGTCGGGCCCCGGCCGCACGCCGTGGCGCACAACGAAATCTACCGCAATCTGATCAAAGGCTACATGATCCGCCACAAGGTCAAGCCCGGCATCACCGGCTGGGCCCAGGTCAACGGCTACCGCGGTGAAACCCGGACGCTCGACAAGATGCAGGCGCGCATCGATCACGATCTCGACTATCTGCGCAACTGGTCGCTGCGGCTCGACCTGCACATCATCCTGAAAACCGTCATCGTAGTCTTCAAGGATCGGGCCGCGTACTAGCACCTGTACTCGCAAGCCCTTGCTTTCCCCTATCCCCTACCCCCTATCCCATATCAATGCTTCGCTGCACGGCGGCCCGGGATTTTAGTAATCTCCGGGCCAACGCCTATTCCTTGCTTTTTCACGATCTTTATCTATAGTAAATAACACGATGCCGGTTCCGATTATCCGAACCATGTTAGTAATGAATAACGAGGAGAACTGATTATGGAAGGATTTACACAAGCCAACCTGTTTGAGCTCAGCCGGGGCGCGATTCACGTAACCTACTCAACCACAAGTATTCTGGGAGGTCCGATTTTCAATTATCGCGATAATCACATGAGCCGCTCTTTCCGGGGTGAAGAAGTTCGCATTCAGGAGACTGAGGTGGGTCAGTTGATCACGGTAACACTGGAAACCATTCCAGATCTAAGAACCGTCACTTTTTCCCTGATTCTGCCTATTGTTACGGTCATACCCCAATCCACCGGAACGCGTATCGGGGCGCCGGGGATCACTACCACAGCGCCCACGACGATTGCGGGACCGCCACCGGGACCGCAACAACTTTATTCCATCGTCAGGCTAAGAGGCACGGCGCAGTTTATTGTCTCTTAAGGAACCTCTGCATGAATCCTTGGTGGAGCGCGTTGCGGCAAAATCGGGACAATCGCAGGAAGCAACGCAGCTCATAGCTTGGTCCATACCAAGGAGTACAGCGCGGTGAGCGCTCGATCTTGCCGCTCTATTTTTCCAACTGAGCGAGGGTAAGGGCGTCCGCGCAGGGTTCCATTAAATAATTAGCATTTCATGAGGAGGTGATCCAATGCCAACCAAAAATCCCGTGACGCGGCCGACTGCAAAGTCGATAGCTTCATATGTGAAGAAGCATGCCGCTAAGGTGGAAGAAACCCAGGGGCACCACCATGCGGCATCCGAGACCATCCGCGAGGCGGATTACGAAGGCCACCATATCGTCGTTCGCACGACCTATCGAATAGAAGTCGATGGCAGGCCAGTTACTGGACATATGGGGGTCACCGACGATGGAAACGTGCATTATCACCCGATACCGAATATGAGCTTCGCTTCCGCACTCGATATGGTCAAGCAATTGATCGATGTCTTTCCTGACGACTTTACTGCTGCCAAGAACAAGCCTGCCGCACATGGCGGTCATGCGGCCAAAACCAAGCCCGGACACAAATCACCAGCAACAGGCCGCGCCGGAAAAACCGGCAAGAAAACCCACGCTGATCACAAGTAGGAGAATGTCATGGCCATACGAGAAAATATTCTGACCAGCGCGACCGCGCGCGACAAGTATATTCAAGGGGTAAAATTATTGAAGAATGAATTCCCCGGACCCACGACTTCAGACCTGGGTATCGGTGGCACCTCCCGGCCAGTCAGTACCTATGATCTCTTCGTGATTTGGCATCACGTTGCAATGACAACATTTACTCCACCCACTCAGGGTGACCGGAATGCCGCCCACCGCGGCCCTGTGTTTCTTCCATGGCACCGGTTTATGCTGCTGCAACTGGAAATGAATCTCCAGCGCGTGCTGGGAAATGACTTGACCTTTGGATTACCGTACTGGGATTGGGCACAGGACGGTCAGTTATCACCCGCTCGTCAGCGGAGGGCGCCGATCTGGGCCAGCAACTGCATGGGGGGTACCGGGACACCGGTGACTACGGGTCCATTCGCATTCGATCCCGCCAATCCAGGGTCCTGGCGCGTTCGCATTACCGCAAGCGGGGCGACCGGGCAGCTTGTTCAGGTAAACCGGGGTCTGCGCCGGCAGCTGGGCATCCAGACTACCCGTTTGCCGAGAAAATCCCACACGGCCACCGCAGTCAGTCAATCTGTTTATGACGCGGCTTCCTGGAATACCGCTTCCCCCGGCTTCCGCAACCTCGTCGAAGGCTGGCAAAGCCAGCCGCAGATTCCGCCTCCAAGCCTGCATAATCGTGTCCATGTGTTCGTTGGGGGAGACATGTCACCTTCCACCTCGCCCAATGATCCCGTGTTTTATCTTAATCATTGCAATGTGGATCGCATTTGGGAGCGCTGGATGCAACCGCCGCCGGGAGGCCATGGCCGCCTTTACGTGCCGGCGCAATCCGAACCCGCCAGCCTGCGGGGCCACCGGCTCAATGACACCCTGAATTCCCTGCTGTCAGGCACGACGACCCCGGCGGAAATGCTGGATATCAGTGAATCCTATACCTATGACTCATTGAGCGTGTGAAACTGTCTGTAAAGAGACGGTAAGTATCGGGATTGTTTACATACTCTCATCGCCGAGCTTTCCGTGGACTGACAAATCGGGTTGTTACAGCGCTTATCAGCACTGGCATAGACACATGCCGAGATTAACCTGCTCCCCCTGTATGGGTATGCGTGACAACTGGCTTGGGCTTGGGGCGCCAGAAGTAGAGCAGACCGCCGGTGAGTCCCGCAAGGCCTACTACCAGTAGCAGAAAACCCCAGCCCGTGCCTCCATTCCCTGTATGGACAAAATCCCCCGCTTTTCGGACATCCAGCGGAATGCTAACCAGACTGATGATGTTTCCCGAGGCATCGTTGCCAAGCAGCAGGACGTTATATTTACCGAGTGGCTCCAGATTAACTGCGAGGGGAATGTTTCCGGATGTGTATTCTTTTGCGGGTACCGACAATACCTCACGCTCTTCCCCGCCTTCTACTTTCATCAGCCTCACCGCGAGCGGCGCTTCACGCACGTCTGGCGCCAATATATCTATAACCAGATTGAGGGGGCCTGCCGGCACCGGAGAGCAAAACGGAGGAAAGGAAGGATGATCGCCGTCCGGGACCACATAGGCATTGAAGCCTACCGGGAAAGCGCCTGTCTGGACGATACATGCACCACCGGAGATAGCCTCTTTTTGTTTCGGCTGATTGTCGGGGCGATGAGGTTGCCACGTATCGCCGGGGATGTTGCCGGTTTGCTGGGCATGGATGGCGGGCAAAAATCCCAGGGTCATCAGTACCACGCATCCCAGATAGAACACCCTGGGGAAAATTCCTGGAATCATATTGATTCTCCTGTCTTCTAGGGCCTGTTAACACTTATTTCTCACCCGCGACGGCGATGGATTTCATCCAGCACGAGGCATGAGCCGCGCGGCGGAGCATGACTCATAGAGTTTGGTCACTTACGACACCGCGGCGCGGCGGGGAATACGATCCAAATCGCTGCGCATGTCGCTTCTTGCTTTGAATTCGTACTGTTACGGCCTAAATTCAGGTGTTTTTAAATAAAAACGCGCAAGCGTACCGGCCAGATTATTCAAGTCGCTTTACGAAAGGTCAGATTGATCCGATAACCGCCCATCAAAGGATGATTCCCTTCCTTGAGCGGCAGAATTCCATGATAACACAGCCTCGATGGCCCGCCCCATGCCATGACATCGCCATGCATCAGAGGTATGCGTACAGGCCTGTCCTCCCGCCGCAAACCACCCCACAGAAAAACAGCAGGGAGCCCCAGTGAAACGGAGACAATGGGCGCACCCAAATCGCGCTCGTTCTTATCCTGATGCAGCGATAGCCGCGCGCCCGGCTCGTAGCGATTGACGAGGCACGCGTCGGGCTCAAAATCCTCGAAACCCGCACTCGCCGCGGCGTCTCGCGCCAATTTCCGGAATACATCCGGCATGCGCGGCCAGGGCTTACCGCTTTCCGGGTCTATCGCATCGTAGCGGTAGCCGTTACGATCCGAGACCCATCCATGGGTACCACAGTTGAGCATCGCAACCGACATGCGAAAACCGCCCGGCGTGATCAGGTGGCGAAATGGCGCCTCGCTGGTGACGCGATGCAGCGCCGCGAAGATAGCTGCTTCATCCGGCACCGCGAAGCCGTGCAGCAGCACCGCACCGGGGCATAATTGCTCACGCCATGCTTGCTGTTGCTCCCTTTCTTCGAATTCGAACAGATCCGGCGTCATGCGTTCATCCCTGCCAGGTTGCATCGTAAAAAATGATGCCTATCGTGTGATGATGGCCCGAGCGCAGACGACTCATACCGCGCCGCAGGTTGACTCGATATACGCCGCGTGAGCCCGCACCAGACGATAGTGAGTGCATTCACGCATGCCCCTCCCCTTCCGCCTCCTTTTCCAACAGCGCACGCTTGCGTTCCACACCCCAACGATAGCCGGACAGCGCGCCATCGTTGCGTACCACGCGATGACATGGGATGGCAACCGCCAGTGCATTCGCGGCACACGCCTGCGCCACCGCACGCACCGCCTTCGGTGAGCCGATACGTTTGGCAATATCGATGTAGCTTGCGGTCTCGCCCACCGGAATCTCGCGCAGCGCCTGCCATACGCGCTGCTGAAACGCAGTGCCTCGAATATCCAGCGGCAGGTCCAGACCGATGTCCGGCGCTTCGATAAAACCCACTACTTTGGCGACCAGCCGTTCGAAATCATTGTCGCCCCCGATCAGGTTGGCGTGCGGAAAGCTATCCTGCAGGTCGCGCGCCAGCTTGCCGGGATCGTCGCCCAGGAGAATGGCGCAGATGCCCCGGTCACTGTGCGCCACGAGTATCGATCCGAGCGAACATTCGCCAATGGCAAAACGGATTTCAGCGTTGACACCGCCAGTACGGTAGCGGGTGGGCGTCATGCCCAGGACCTGATCCGATTTTTCGTAGAAACGGCTGCTCGAATTGTAGCCGGCGTCGAAAATGGCATCGGTTATGGTACCGTCGGCACCCCCATAGCCAAGTTCATTGCGTACTTTTTTTTCGCGGTGTGCCGCCGCATATTGTCTTGGCGTCAACCCGGTAATGTGCCTGAACACCCGGTGAAAATGATAGGGGCTCACGCCCACGCGCTTTGCCAGACCTTCCAGGACCGGTGCAGTTTCCGATTCTTCGATAATGCGGCAGGCTTGCGTGACTTTAGCTGCATATTGCTCGATCAACGAAGGCTGATCCGGTTTGCAGCGCTTGCAGGGCCTGAAGCCGGCCTTCTCAGCTTCTTCGCGCGTGGCATGAAATTGGACGTTTTCCGGCCGCGCGAGGCGGGCCGCACATGATGGACGGCAATACACACCCGTGGTTCTGACCGAATAGTAAAAGGTGCCGTCAGCTTCGGCGTTACGCACAGCCACCGAAGTCCAGCGGGAATCATTGATCGTATTGACCGCCAGTTGTGCCTTTTTCGTTAATGTATTCATGATGTGCTCCTTCATGGTTTGCATAATGGGGTAACGGTTTCCAATTTACCTCATGCCTGCAAACCACTGCACTCCGGGTCTTGCTTTCAAATTCCATTTCTCCCGGTCATCTCGCTGCTTTTTCATGAAGCACCCGTGCGCAATCAGCCGCGCCTCAGCTTCCTCTCAGTTTCCTCTCAGTTTCCTTATGCAACGTCCAGAACAACGCGATATCGCGCCTTGCCCGCCGCAAGATGCTCAATCGCATCGTTCACCTTGCTCAGCGGAAAATGCTCGACCTGCGGCGCGATGCCATGGCGCGCGGCAAAATCCAGCATGGCCGAGATTGCCGCCGGTCCCCCTGTTGGCGAGCCTGAAACACTTTTCTGGCTCATGATCAGGTCAAAGGCGGGAATTGGCATCGGCTCCAGGACCGCGCCTACGACATGCATGCGGCCGTTCGGTCTCAGCGTCTTGAGCAGCGCTCCCCAGTCCAGCGGTATGTTCACGGTAATAAGCAGAAAATCGAGCGAGTTGACCGCCGCGAGAATTTCCGCGCTGTTGCGGCTCGATACAACGCGATGCGCCCCCAATCTCTGCAACTCCTCCGTCTTGGATACGCTGGACGTGAAGGCCGTTACCTCGCAGCCCCAGGCATTGGCGAATTTAAGGGCAAGGTGGCCCAGACCTCCGATGCCCACGACTCCCACCCGGTCCGTCGGTTTCACGCCATGCACGAGCAATGGAGCAAACACGGTAATCCCGCCACAAAGCAATGGGCCGGCGGAGGAAATATCCAGCGCGTCAGGCAGAGGGAACGTCCATGCCCAATGAGCCCTCAGCCTGTCGGCGAAGCCGCCGTGATGTCCGATGATAGTCGCCCCCACTTCCGGACAGAGATTGTGATGACCGGTCATGCACTCATGGCAGTGCATGCAGCTATCAACGCTCCACCCCACACCGACACGCTGCCCGATCTGCAATCCCTTGACATGATCGCCCGCCGCGACGATCCGCCCCACCGCCTCGTGCCCTGGTATGACGGGATACCGGGATAAACCCCAGTCATTGTTGAGGATCGAAATATCGGAATGACAGAGACCGCAATACTCAACGGCGATCTCCACTTCCTCCGGTCCCAGCGGACCGGCATCGTAAGTAAATGGCTCCAGTTTTTGTTTAGCGCCATGCGCGGCCCATCCGTGAATTTCGCTCATTATGACCCTCCATTTAGTAAAGATAATCGCTGTCAGGGTGCACATTCCCGCCATCAGATCGGGCATGCAACATCAATCGTGCTAGAGCTATTGATATTCCGGCTGTATCATCATATATCCTACTCCCTGCCGATTTGGAGCAAGTTGAAATCATAAATCTGGCAATCGTAGCAAACTCACCTACGAGATGAAAGTCAAGCGATGCAAAAAGTCTTTGTGAATCATGTTACTGAAATGAAATATAAGCGTTCGGCTGCCGGATTCGGGATAATCGTCCAGCCTCCCTACCTTGCGGCGCCTGGCCCCAGAGTGCATCCATATTTCGTTACCAAGCTCTTGCGGGCATTCCTCCGGTAAGAGTCCATGAGCATCTTCAAGTTCATATTGCCGACTGGATATTTGATATACAGACTGAAGGGTGGTGGCAAGAATATTGGCCATGCGGAACAAACTTTAACTCCCCGATTCACACCCGGCCTTGTATCTTGTCTCCCTGCCGGAACCATGGAAATCAGATTGCTTCCATAGGATTATCGCGCAGGCAAGTGATATCATTCATTCGCTGCTTGCTGCCCGCCAGTCTCGGCCGGTCCCGTGATTTCTCCCGCGGTACCGCATGCCAATTGGGCCTCGCGCAAGGTACCGGCACGCACGGCAGCATGATTGAAAACAAAAATAAATATGCCTCTATATGGTTTTTAGTACGATCGGTGGAGCTGAGCGCAACCCATCTCGGGTTATTTCCACACCTCGCAAAACTGCAGGTACACCGGTATCCACTCATGGTTTAATAGGCTATTTGTGCGGGATTCCGATGGGTTATGCCGCGCACGCCCATCTCGCATGCCTCTCGTATTTAAAGAACATCGTTTTATGACAGATACGAAAGTACCAGCTGATAGATATCAGCTTGCCATTGACCATCTCTTGCTGATCGACGAAGATTGGGCGCGGCTGATAAAGCTCACCGGTCCATGCACGCATCAATCGCAATCGGCGCGTGAGCCCTACGAGGCGTTGATCAGGGCCGTAGCCTACCAGCAACTCCACGCACGTGCCGCCGATGCGATTATTGCAAGATTTCTGGGCATGTATTCCCAGCACTCATTTCCAGAACCGGATCAGATATTGGCCACGGCATTCGATGATCTTCGCCGTTGCGGTTTTTCCGCACGCAAGACCGACACCATCCGCGGCATTGCGAATGGCGCATTGAGCGGCCTGGTGCCGCCGCGAGATATTGCGGACAAAATGCCTGACGATGAGCTGATTGCCCGGCTCATCGAACTGCCGGGCATCGGCCGGTGGACGGTGGAAATGCTGCTTATCTATACGCTCGAACGGTTGGACGTCATGCCCGCCGACGATTTTGGCGTGCGCGAGGGGTATCGGTTCCTGAAATCCCTTGATGTCATGCCCAATCGTCGGGAAATGGAAAATGCCGGTTTGCCTTGCCGCCCTTATAGGACGGTGGCAGCCTGGTATCTGTGGCGCGTTCCCTCGTTGCCCGGCTATAAGAAAAAAAAATAGCAGACTTTATTGTTACGACTTTTTAGAATGGAAAAGCAGCATGCTGTTTGATCGCATCAAATCCCTGGACCACATACTGGAATCGGCCAAAACGAGAGGACTCAAACGCCAACTGGGCGCGTTTGACCTTACCATGCTGGGTATCGGGGCTATTATCGGCACGGGTATTTTTGTACTAACCTCGGTTGCCGCCGAGAAGGCGGGTCCTGGCATGATGTATTCATTTATCATTGCCGGATTCATTTGCGCGCTGGCGGCCCTGGTATACTCGGAAATTGCCGCGATAGTGCCCGTGGCGGGATCGGCCTATACCTATTCTTACGCGGTATTTGGCGAATTGATCGCCTGGATGGTGGGCTGGGCGCTTATTCTGGAATATGCGGTCGCGGCGGCCGCCGTGGCTGTCGGCTGGTCCGGCTATATTAACGGCTTTCTGCATGAGATCGGCTATGGCCTGCCCCTGGCCTTGACCGCGGGACCGCGCGACACCATTGTCCTGGCGGATGGCACAACCTCCGCCGGAGGTTTTAATCTGCTGGCATTTCTGGTTTCACTTTTCGTCACCTTTCTCCTGATCATCGGTACCGCAAAGAGCGCCAGATTCACCACCGTTCTGGTGATTGTCAAGATTATCGCCCTCACGGTATTTATCGTTCTGGCCCTGCCTGCAGTCAATGCGATCAACTTTGAGCCCATGCTGCCCAACGGCTGGGGCACCCCGGCTTCCGGAGTTGGAGTATTAGGCGCGGCCGCCTCCATCTTTTTTGCCTATATCGGCTTCGATGCGGTCTCGACCGCCGCCGAAGAAACCCGGAATCCCAACCGGAATGTGCCGATTGGCTTGATAGGATCATTGGGTATCTGCACGATTTTTTATCTGATTGTCGCCTATGCGGCAGTCGGCGCCGTCGGCGCCCAGCCTGGCGGTGAACTATCGCAATCCAAAGAGCCTTTGGCGTTTGTATTGCGTGCGGCAGGTTACCCTGCTGTGGGCAATTGGGTGGCTTCCGCCGCTATTATCGCCCTCCCCTCCGTGGTATTAATGATGATTTATGGGCAAACCCGTGTCTTGTTCACCATGTCGCGCGACGGTCTCATGCCAAAATCCTTCTCGCATATACACGTACGTTTTCACACGCCGTATGTCGTGACCCTGATCACGGGGATTGCCGTGGCCTTGTTCGCGGCAATGTTCCCTGTCGCCATGCTTGCCGATGTATCGAACTCAGGCACCTTGTTTGCATTCTTCATGGTAGCGCTGAGCGTGATGGTGCTGCGCCGCCGCGAACCCGATCGCCATCGCCCTTTCAGGACACCCGCGCTTTGGGCTGTCGGACCATTGGCCATGGCCGGATGCTTTCTGCTGTTTATCAGCCTGGGCTGGGGGACGATACAATTGTTCCTCTACTGGGCCGCGGCCGGTCTGGTCATCTACTTCAGCTACGCCCGCAAACGTAGCATCATAGGAAAAGAGCACGCGGATGGCTGATTCGGCGGTCATTCTTAAGCCGGACAGGCTACCGAAGATGTGGTAATTTTTCCCCGCATCATCACAATAATTACAGGCCGACCCGATAAAATAAAATCAGCCGTGTAAATTCCGCCGCGTAAAACCATCCCCCGTACGGCCGACGACAAGCACCGCGAGCGTGGCGGCAAGATCGGGATCGGTGGAAAACGGCGTAAAATTCGTTAAATCATATTGCAGCTTATCCACTCCCTGCTCGGTACTATGCAGCAAGCTTATGCGCACGGACTCAATCCCGCTTGTGCTGGTGATGCCAAAAAAACGGTCGTCCGCCGTTTGTCCCGCAAACAGTCCATCTCCCAATGCGGATGGACCAATTATCCCAAGCAGGTTATTCGCCGTATCGAAAGCTTCAAAGAGTATGCTGTCGGAACCTTCCCGAACATTGGCAAGACCTGCGTCGGTCCATATCAGGCCGGCATGATTGGGCAATGCGCCGAGCAATGCCGCGCTGAAAGTAAATGTTATGCTCGAAACGCCATTGAAATACCACGTGTAGCCTGAATTTCCAGAACCGCTTGCCGAACTGTCCGCGTCGACCCAATCTCTCATACTGGACAGTGGCGCTGTCCCCTGCGATGCGAGACCTTCCGAAGCATGGAACGGGCAGTCCTCCAGATGTTCAAGCTCGGAATAATCGAATAATGCGCGCGCGGACGGACTGGCGGCGAATAAGCTGTAAGGAACAGGATCAATCAACGTGGCATTCGCCGCCAACGGCTCCGGCAATAGCGCCACCACTGACAATGCCGCACTCAAACTCTTCATATAGGTTTAATTTCTGTAAGTTTAATGCCAGCGGCAAGAAAGGTAATTGCTCAATGAATCCAATCACGGCGAATGCTATGTTACCCGGTAGATTTTTTTTTACTATCGGACTTAAGTACAGCGTTGCAAAGTTAGCGCTCAGTCAGACTCAACCTGAATCCGGCAGTTGGATAAGGTGGAGGTATGGGTTTTTAGGCTGCGTATGCGAAGACTACCAGGAATACTGGAATCTAACATAACCCTATTAAAAGAAAGGGCTTTCTCCTCAGAAATATCACGGCGGCATTGAACTCATACCCATAGCCAGAGGTCGTATAAATCTCGAGGCTGGAAAGCTCGTCTCCTGGCGGGATAGGTTTTGCAAATTCAACCAGGGACGATGGCGCATGGTCGCATGATTGGCTATGGCCAGTCAGCAGGCTGGTACAGCCTTAAGAGAGAGTTCTTTCTATTCGACTAATTTTTATGGAGGATTTATGAAAAATAGCACGCTCATGCTCGCGGTTGCCCTGGTTGCACCCATGTTTGTATCCACAACCCAGGCAGCCGCTCCCAATGATGCGCAAATTGCTGCCATTGTCGTGGTCGCCAATCAGGTCGATATCGATGCAGGAAAATTGGCCGAGTCCAAAGCATCCAATGCGGACGTCAAAGCATTCGCTCATCGCATGGCCACAGACCACGCCGATGTAAACAAACAAGCGGTGGAACTGGTGACCAAGCTAAAAGTCACGCCACAGGATAATCCAACCAGCGAGAGCCTAAAGGCCGGCGGCACGAAAAACATTGCCAATCTTAAGAAATTGAGCGGTGCCGAATTCGATAAAGCCTATATCGATCATGAGGTCACCTATCATGAGCAGGTTCTCGACGCCGTTGACAAGACACTTATCCCCAATGCCAAGAATGAAGAATTGAAAGCGCTGCTGATCAAGGTGCGGCCAGCATTTGTCGCCCATACCGAGCACGCCAAGCAGGTAAAAGCATCACTTGGCAAGTAAGAAGTAACCAAAGCTGCGCCGGGTTAATTCCCCCGAGCCTGGGTGGCCGGGGGAGTTACACGAACCTTCGCCAACGTCTTGCTGTCCAAAAAGACTGGAAGAGAATAGCTCCATACAACTCGGAGCGATAGTTACATTTCAACCATCCTTTCACCAAAAACCTATTCCCGGAATATGGTTATGTCAGCGGATTCCCCAGAATCCATTTCCTCCAGTAATCCGGCTACGGAATGGTGGAAGAAAACCACGGTTTATCAAATCTACCTGCGCTCGTTCTTTGACACCAACGGCGACGGCATTGGAGATATTCAAGGTATTATCGAAAAACTCGATTACCTTAAAGACCTCGGTTACGAAACAATCTGGGTTTCCCCTTTTACGGAAAGCCCGCAAAGGGATTTTGGATACGATATCAGCGACTATCATTCCATCTCTCCTCTGTATGGAGACATGGCGCTTTTTGAAAAACTGGTGCAAGAGCTGCATCGCAGAAATATGAAACTCATATTCGACCTGGTGTTGAATCATACTTCCAATGAGCATGCCTGGTTCAAGGAATCGGCAAGCTCGCGCGATAACCCGAAAGCCGACTGGTATATCTGGAAAGACGGAAAAGGAAGAAAGGGCACGAAACCCCCGAATAACTGGCGTGCCATGGCAGGCAACAAAGCCTGGACCTATTACCCCGAACGGAAGCAATTTTATTACACCGCCTTTCTGCCGTTCCAGCCCGACTTGAACTACCATAATCCTGAAGTTAAACGGACCATGTTCGATATTGCCAGATTCTGGCTCAACAAAGGAGTGGATGGTTTCCGGCTGGATATCATCAGCGCCATCTATGAAGACCCGGAACTGCGAAGAAACCCTCCCAGTTTGCGATTAGTGCCATCGGACAAATCGCTGACCATTTTTTTCCAGGGTTTGAAAAACAACTTTCTTCAGGAAAAAAGCTTTGAATTCGCCACTGAGCTGCGAAACGTAGTGGACGAGTTTGATAATCCCACGAGAATTCTGATCGGCGAATCGCATGGCGAAGAAGAGCTGATCAAACAATTCTGCTATCACAATGGCAAGAATGGATTGAACGCCATTTTCCTTTTCAAAGCTATTTCAACACCGTTTAAAGCGGAAAGCTACCGTGAGATGCTAATGACGTTCGAGAAACACTTTCCGGAGCCGCTGATACCTACCCTCGTTTTCGCCAATCATGACCGCACGCGTATCATTACCCGTTTGGGGGGAAGTATTGAAAAAGCAAAACTGCTGGCACTGTTTCAGTTTACATGCAGAGGTATTCCGTTTACCTATTTCGGGGATGAGATCGGAATCCCCAGAGTAAGGATTCCGCTGAAACAGGGAAAAGACGCAATAGCTATTCAGCACGGATGGCTCCCACAATTCCTGGTTGACCGAAGTGTCGAGATACTTAATCGCGACGAATGCCGCACACCCATGCTATGGAACGAGAAATCGAATGCCGGTTTCTGTGCCGATTCGGCGAGCCCCTGGCTGCCGATAGCCGGAAATTTTAAGGAGATAAACGTGGAAAAGCAGTTGGCGGAGCCCCATTCACTTCTCAATTTTTACAAAAAAGTGATTCGCCTTCGAAATGAAACGCCTGCATTACATAATGGAAGTCTTGAAATCGCCCACGACTTATGCAATAAAAAAATATTGGCATACTATCGCATAGCCAATGGCGAAAAATATATGATACTTCTTAACATGTCCCGGGCACGAGTAAAGAATCCGGTGAGTAATGCCGAGATATTGCTATCGACACACCCTCAAAGCGAGGCATATCAATTGCAGCCATTTGAAGGGAGAGTGATGATATCAGGCCGGCAATAGCTTCCAGAGCAATTCATCCAGCAAAAGTACTCCGCCATTCCAGGCTTGATCCGGAATCACGTTTCATCATGAACTCGCTATGGCGGCAGTCCACCACCCGGCAAACTTGAAATATTCTTCCTGCCGGATGGGTTGATTATCCATAGTCTCCAGTACAACTCAGTACAATTCAGTACAATTCAGTACAATTCAGTACAATTATCCTGTTTATGACGGAAACCGTTTGACAGCAACAAGCATTTGATCATCAGCGCAAAGTCACCGGCAAGTTCTATTTGCTCACGGTGCTCCGGAATCAGCGCATCCATGAACTAACCGCCCGGGTTATGAAACGAAATTAGTTGCCGTTATTGATAGCAAGAAGCCGTCGTCCGTAACGGGCACTCAGAGGTCTTCGTTTCACGAATCATGAAAGGACCCCATGAAAATAAGTTTCTTTATAAAATTTTTCACCACTATTCTGATGCTGCTTCTCCTTGCGATCGGAACAATGGTTTATCAGGCATTCGGCATCCAGAATGATATCGCCATCAGCGAACACCATCGCTACCGCTCTCTACTGCTTGCCAGTGAGTTATTCCAAAGTTCGGAAGATCTTACCCGCATGGCACGCACCTATGTGACCACCGGCAATCCGGTTTATAAGCATCATTTTTTCGAGATACTTGATATCCGCGAAGGCATCAAGCCACGTCCCCAAAACTACTCAGCGACTTATTGGCATCTTATGGATGCGGAAAAAGATTCCGTTACCGGGCAGGGTAAAGCCGTTTCTTTGCTGGAAATGATGGATAACGAAGGCTTTAGCGAGCAAGAGATTGCCCTGATGCGGGAAGCCAAAGTGAATTCCGATAAATTGGCCAGACTGGAAAAACAGGCAATTGCAGCTTTAAGCGGGCTATACGACGACGGCCATGGCAACTTTACCATTCACCACGCCCCGGATCGGAAATTCGCCATCGATCTGCTGTTCGGAGAGCAGTATATCGCCGGGAAAGCCGCCATCATGGCGCCAATCCAGCAATTTACTGAGTTGCTTGATATACGAACGCGGGCGCGAGTCAATGACGAGCTCGCCCGTCTGCATCGTCAGATTCTGCTGGTGATGGTGTTTATCGTTATCGCACTGTCTGCTCTTGCAGTGACCATTTTCTATATGCGCCGCACCATGTTGCGGCCACTTGTTCAACTTCGTGGCCAGGCAATCCAGCTCACACAGGGCAACTATGCCGCGCGCTGCGATATCAATACAAAAAATGAATTAGCTGAGCTCAGTAACACACTCAACTCCATGGCTTCGGCAATTGAGCGGGATGTCACCGCGCGGAAATTGACCGAAGAGTCCATGCGCCAGGCCTCGATGGTGTTCGAGAACAGTAGTGAGGCGATGATGGTGACCAACGCGGACAATATCATTATCAGCGTTAACCCGGCTTTTACCAGTGTGACCGGCTACACCCCCGATGAAGTGCTGGGAAAGAATCCCGGTATTCTCGATAGCGGCCTTCACGATCAATTCTTTTTCCAGGCGATACGAACTTCGCTTGAGGCCACCGGCCATTGGGAAGGAGAAATAACGGGCCGTCGGAAAAACACGGAAATCTATTCCGAGTGGCGCAAGGTGAACGCTATCTACGATGAAGAGGGTTCGGTACATAGATGGATCACCCTGTTCTCGGACATCACCCTGAAGAAAAAATCTGATGAACTGATCTGGGAACAGGCCAATTTCGATTCTCTGACCAGTCTGCCCAACCGTTATATGTTCCACAACCGTCTGGAGCAGGAAATCAAGAAAGCCAGTCGCGCCGGATCATCGATCGCACTGATTCTTCTTGACCTGGACCATTTCAAGGAAGTCAACGATACGTATGGACATAATATCGGCGATCTCCTGCTCAAGGAAGCAGCCTGGCGCCTGAGCAGTTGCGTACGCGGGATCGACATCGTGGCACGCCTGGGTGGCGACGAATTCACCGTGATTCTTGGCGGCCTGAATAATACCATCAGCATCAACCGTGTTGTCCGGGACATCCTGCATACGATGGCCGAGCCGTTCCGGCTGGGAAATGAAGTGGCCTATGTATCAGCCAGTATAGGCGTCACGTTTTACCCACAGGATGCCGGCGATATAGAAGCGCTGGTGAGAAACGGCGATCAGGCGATGTACGCCGCCAAGAACCAGGGCCGGAACTGTGCCAGCTATTTCACCCGCACCCTGCATGAGGCTGCCCAGACCCGCATGCGGCTGGCCAGCGATTTACGTGGCGCCCTTGCCGGCGGTCAGTTTCAGCTGCATTACCAGCCCATCCTGGAACTTGCGACTGGCAGTGTGCACAAGGCGGAAGCGTTGCTGCGCTGGCACCATCCGAAGCTTGGTCTGGTAAATCCCGCAGATTTCATTTCCATCGCCGAGGAAACCAGAATGATCGTCGATATCGGTGATTGGGTTTTCCGGACGGCGGTACAGCAGGCAAAGGATTGGCGCATGTCGCACTGCGCTGAATTTCAGATCAGCATCAACACTTCTCCCGTGCAGTATCGTAAGGATGTTGATCTCCATGAAACATGGCTTGAATATTTACAGGAATTGGAATTACCGGGGCAAAGTGTCGTCATCGAGATCACCGAAGGCTTATTGATGGACGCCAGTCCCGCCGTGACATCCAAACTTCTTGCCTTCAGAAATGCGGGCCTTCAGATTTCCATGGACGATTTCGGTACCGGTTATTCTTCCCTGGGCTATCTCAAGAGATTTGATATTGACTACCTCAAGATAGATCAATCCTTCGTGCAGAGTCTGGCTCCTGAATCCAACGATTTGGCGTTATGCGAGGCCATCATCGTGATGGCGCACAAACTCGGTATAAAGGTGATCGCCGAAGGAATTGAGACGGAAGCACAGCGTGACCTGCTTGCCCTTTCCGGATGTGATTACGGACAAGGCAACCTGTTCTCCAAACCGGTACCAGCGGATGAATTCGAGAACCTGATAAAAAGATGATCCGAAAGCTATATGCAACGACTATTACTTATATTCCCGAACTACTGTAGCGCGGCTGGAAAGTAATCCTCATGCATTATTCAGGTCTCTTTTCGAGTACCCGGTCATTGCCTTGTCCGGTTTTGCATAATAGGCTTCACTCCACTTGCGCTTGTCGTAGGTCGAGCCTAACCCTTCAGCCTCGCTCGCAACGTGACGTTGGCGAATCCCATTGCGCCATTCCCGCAACCCTTGAGCAATGAGAGATAACTTGCGACACCATGAACGGAACCAGGTCCGCCCAATCAGGCTGATAATCTCGTGGAAAAACTTATCCAGCGATACCTTTCCGATGATTCTGTGCATGATTTTCCTGTGATCGGAGCTACAACCGGTAGCCCAGCGGTAATCACATCTTACGCATTTTGATAATTGTGGGTATTGGACTCAGGTACAACCCAGACACCCGGCGAAAGATGGCAAACTTCGAAGGATGCGATGAAATCACGCGGAAAAATACGGATTAATACCACCCGGCCAGGGTCGCCCCGGTTTTTTACGCCGGTTCACTTTTATCCGTTTTTTCGCTTGCGCGCTCAGGATCCGGCACGCCATGCCCTTGGCCATGCGGATGGGCATGCATCAGATCACCATGGCGGTGAAGATTGGCACGCAGTATGAATTTTTCCCGAACATACTTGATCAGCACCGACAAGCAGAACAGCAACGCGCCAAACAACACGATAGTGGCTCCTGAGGCCGCATTAAAGACGTAGCTCAGGTACATGCCCGCCACGCCGGTTACCGCACCTATGATGAGAGAATAAATCAGCATGCGGCTGAAACTATCCGTCATCATGCGTGCCGTCACCGCGGGTGCGATAAGCGTGGCGGCGATCATAGTGACGCCGACGACATTCATGGAAGCAATGATGGACAATGTGAGGAGAAGCGAAAATACCAGCTGTACGATCCCCGTTCTGATGCCGAACACCCGTGCCGCTTCATTATCGAAAGTGGAAAAGAGCAGGGGTCTATACATGAAAAACATCGCGATCATGGTGGAAGCGGTGACCAGTCCGATAACCAGGAGATCGTCGCTGGTAATACCCAGAATATTGCCGAATAGAGCCGCTTCGAAGCTTTGAGTAAAGGTGCGTGCCCGGCTGATAATGACTACACCCAGGGCGAACATGGCGGTCGTTACGATGCCGATGGCGGCATCTGATTTGATTCTGCCGTTTTTGGTAATCCGGTTAATCAGTAATGCGGCAAGCAGGCCCATCGCGCCCGCACCAGCATAGAAATTGAAATTGAGTGTAAAGCCTACGACCGCGCCGCCAAACGCGGCATGCGACAATCCATGACCCACATAACTCATACCACGCAGTATTACATACACACCAATCATACCGCATAATGAACCCACCATTAGCGCGGCCAGCAGGCCGTGCCGGAAAAACTCGTACTCTAGCGGCTCGAGCAGGAATTCCATTCAAGAAGGGCCGTTCGTAAGGTGCAAAGGCGTGTTGTTGGCAATCAGATAGTGACCCTCATGCCGCACTATGACAAGGTCGCCGCCGTAGGTCTTGGTCAGTATTTCGTTGGTAAAAATGTCACGCGGCTGCCCCTGCGCCACGATGCCGTTATTAAAACAAATCACCCAAGGAAGGTGTGAAGCCACAGCATTAAGATCATGCGTGGTGAGCAAAATGGTCATGCCCTCGTTGTTGATATCGCCCAGCAAATGCAGCACCTCATGCTGGGTTTTGATATCGACGCCGGAGGTTGGCTCATCCAGCACCAGCAGTTTTGGATTATTTATCAATGCGCGTGCAAGGAACGCACGCTGGCGCTGACCGCCGGAGGTATGCACGATATGATGATGCAGGCAATCATAAATACCCAACCGGTGAGCGAGATCATGAATACGCTCGCGTTCCTCCTTGCCGGCCCAGGGCCAGATTCGCCGATTGGTGTAGAGACCCATCGTGATCACTTCTTCCACTGTAACCGGGAAACTCCAATCCACGCTCCCCAACTGCGGGACATAGCCGATAGTACCCGGCGGTACGCTGTCTACAGGTGACCCATTCAAAAGTACGCTGCCCGAAAAGACTGGATGCGTGCCTAAAATGGTTTTAAGCAGGGTGGTCTTGCCGCACCCCGTAGGACCGACAATACCCAAGAACCGCCCAGCGGCAATTTCCAGTGACAGGCGTGCAAATACCACATTATGCGCATAACCAGCAGTGACATTGCTTAAGCAAACGGCGGAATTCATGGGTGGCTCAGGGTGTGATATTACGGGTGTCGACATTCGCCACACAATCAGGGTTGCCGCCCAGCGCTTCGGTCATGATCGACATGTTACTGACCATCATGCCGATAAAGGAGTCATGGGGCGGTGCGGGCAGCTCGTCATCGGAGAGCTGATCGATAAACCTCGCCCCGGTTTCCCGGGCAATCTGTTCCGCTGCCTTACTCGGAAAAACCTCGGAACCAAAAATAGCCGGCACCTTTTCCTTATTTATCTGCTTGATGATGCGAATCATCTCCTGCGGACGAGGCTCGGAAAAGCTCGATGGTTGAATAGCCGCGACGACCTTCATGCCATAACGCGGAGCAAAATAAGCAAAGGAGTCGTGATAGGTAACCAGCTTACGATTCTTTTCAGGGATGCTTTTTACGCACTCGAAGATGGCGTCGTCCAGCTTCTGGAGCCGGGCCAGATAAGCCGCCGTATTGGCAATATAGCCCTCCTTGTTCCGCGGATCGAGTGCGATCAGGCTATCCCGTGTAATCTCCGCATAGCGCATCGCCAGCGCGATGTTGGGCCACAGGTGTGGATTGGGATGGCCATGCTCACGAGGAAAACTGAAGTCATATCGCCAATCCTCCTTCCGCAATGTGCGATTACCCAGCCGCACAACAGGGGTTTTTGCCCTTTTGACCTTTTCAGCCAGTTTCACCGTGGGCAGTTCAAGGTCGAGCCCATTTACGATAATGATATCTGCCGCCGCCAGGATTTTCGCGTCCGACGGCACCGGTTCGAAGGTATGGGAGTCGGTTCCATCAGGAACAATCCCCGTCACATCGATATATCCCATGCCGATATTCCGCACAATATTAGTGATGGGAGCGACCGTGGTAACGACATTGATTCTTTTATCCATATCCGCGGAATACGTCACCTGGGAAAAGAAAAGGATGATCGAGAACCATAAGAACTTGATGGCAAAGCGGATTGATTTCATTCCTATCCCCTGATAACTCGTTTGCGGTGCAAGCAAGCCTGCTTACGCTCTGAGCAAATAAACAAAGAAAGTATTAATAAGTGGTTTGACAAGACGGCTGTCACCATGCATATAATGTATGAAGTTTTTTATTTTCGTCTTACAATCTTATGAAGAATTTCCTTTTGCATCATACCGGGATCTCTTTCTTTATCGGTATGACGAATTTTAAATATCTCATACTATACACAAATAGAGGAGTACTTCGATCTCTTTTGAATAGATTTTCGATAATTCTTTATAAAAGCGTTGAAACCAATGCCCCCTTCCACTCCCATACATAGCGCGATCCCTCACATGGGCTCCCGCTGGATGCAACCTCCTTGGCCTGTACGTTTGGGACTCAGGCACTTTTCTCTCGCCGTATTCTGTTGCATGGATGAGTTGGCTCGGAATCCTCGACTCCTCGAATCAGCAACAACCGCAAACCACGGCGCCTGCCGAAACCGGGGACATCTCACTCAAACAATATTGATACTGGCTGGAATGCTATCAGCGTCCGCAACCGAGGCTGCCGGAGTACCGACGCTCAATGAAGTCGTGGTAAAAGGCAAAAGCAACAATCTGATCGGATCGGCAAATTCAGCCAATGAAGGCACAGTTCTCAAGCAACAGCTCGATCAACGCGTAGTTTATCGTCCGGGAGAACTACTTGAGACCGTTCCGGGGTTGATTGTCTCGCAACACAGTGGCGAGGGAAAAGCAAACCAGTATTTTGCACGAGGCTTCAATCTCGACCATGGCACCGACCTCCGGATATCGGTCGACGGCATGCTGGTTAACCAGCGCACCCACGGGCATGGCCAGGGATATGCCGATCTCAATTTCCTGATACCCGAACTTGCATCCGGACTTCAATATCAGAAAGGCCCGTACTACGCCGATCAAGGCGATTTCTCATCAGCCGGTGCCGTCAGCATTGGATATGTGGACAAATTGCCGGCAGGCATTGCCAATTACACCGTGGGTAACCAGGGCTACATGCGGGGGCTGGTGGCTAAATCCAAAGATTTTGGGCCCGGTACCCTTCTTTTTGCCGGTGAACTCCTCACCAAGGATGGGCCATGGGTCACGGCAGAAAATTATAAAAAATTCAATACGGTGCTGCGCTATAGCCAAAATACGGGTAATACCCGCTTCAATATCACTGCCATGGGGTACGGGGCCAACTGGAACTCCACCGATCAAATCCCCGAACGCGGCGTAGCCAGTGGATTCGTTCCACGTCTCGGTGCCATTGATCCCAGCGACGGCGGTGAATCACACCGTTTCAGCCTGTCCAGTGCGCTGCAGCACGCCAGTGATTACGGAATTACCAAGGCAAACCTTTATATGGTTCACAGTAATCTCGCTCTTTTTTCGAATTTTACCTACTTCCTGGACGACCCCGTAAACGGCGATCAGTTTTCACAGTTGGATAAGCGGTTTCAGTCGGCATTCAACGTGAGCCACGCGTGGGTAAATGATATTGCTGGCTTTGCAGTGGAGAATACGGTGGGTGTCCAGTTTCAGAACGATGTTATCGATAATGGCCTCTTGAGCACGAAGCAACGGCAAACGCTATCGACAACACGCAGGGATCATATTGTTGAAAATAGCGTGGGGCTGTATTATCAGAATAGCGTGCAATGGCTGGAGAAGTTTCGCAGCGTAACCGGCGTGCGGAGTGATTACTACTGGTTTGACGTCAAGAGCAACAACAGCGTCAACTCTGGCCAGCAATACGACAGCATGACTAATCCCAAACTCAGTTTTATTTTCGGCCCATGGGCCAAAACCGAGTTTTACATTAACTATGGAAGCAGCTTTCATAGTAACGATGCCCGCGGCACCACCACTACCATAGATCCCAGGTCTGGCGATCCGTTGAAACCGGTCACCCCTCTTGTACGCTCCACCGGGTATGAGACTGGGTTTCGCACTGCGATTCTTCCCGGACTCCAGGGCTCGGTGGCATTTTTCCGGCTGGATATGGATTCTGAATTGTTGTTCGTCGGTGACGCCGGCACCACTGAGCCAAGTCGTCCAAGCAAACGCGAGGGGGTGGAAATCTCCGCTTTTTATATGCCAAATAACTGGTTGACGGTTGATGTGGACTATGCCTTGGCTAAAGCCCGCTTTACTGGTTCGGACCCTGCCGGAAATTATATTCCGGGCGCGATTCAGGGGGTAGGCAAGGCGGCGATCGCGATAGACAATATCGGCCCTCTTTTCGGCAGCATGCAGTTCCGCTATTTCGGCAAGCGTCCCTTGACCGAGGATAACAGCGTTCATTCTGACAATACCATGACGCTTAATGGCCAGATCGGTTTCAAGATCGACAAAAAGGTGCGGGTAATATTGCAAGGTTTCAATCTGTTGAACACCCACGGACACGCGATCGACTACTTCTACACGTCCAGACTGCCGGGCGAACCGGCCGCCGGTGTGGATGACAAACACTTTCATCCTATGGAAACCCGTTCGTTCCGCGTCAGTCTTATCGCCAACTTCTGAATCTTCCACAGCAGAGCTATTTAGTGAAGTAAAATCCCAACATGCCGCAAAATACGACATCCTTTGATGTCGGATCCCTATGCAAGTGGGGGCCAGTACCATCAGCGGCTCACTCGCGCTTGTCCCTATCAATTGAGTGGAGGGGAAAGGCTGGGAGTATGCATCCCACGCACCCGACATCTAGACACAGGGTTGCCATGATGTGCTCCCAATAAAACGTGCCGGGGGAATTTAGTAGGGTTCGTTTTTCCTATACACTATTTAAATTATAATTAAACAAGAGGAATACTGTCATGAGTGGCTATAACGCTGTATTAGCAAGAAATACGGATAGGGCTCCAAAAGGGTTAGGTCCATGTTCACAAACTGTCGCTTTCTCTCATTACAATAATCTTTCAGCTCAATTACCTATCGATCCAGAATCTGGTGAAATAGTAGCGGGTGGTGTAAAAGAGCAGGCTGGACGGTGCTTCAAAAATATCAAGGCAATCGTAGAAAGCATCGACCATGCCATGAGCGATGTTATCAGGATCACTGTATTCGTTAAGAATATCTCCGATGTTGACGCTGTAGACGAAGTTTATAAAACATTCTTCCCAACCTACGTTCCTACACGGACGACAGTCGCAGTTGCAGCTTTACCTATGGATGCCTTGGTACAAGTTGAAGCACTTGTTTCAAACGGTGTAGGTTCAATTCCAAACGCACCACAGGCAGGCGACCTCATAAAACTTACCAATAACACGGAGAATGCACCAAGAAGTTCTCTATCTACACAAACCGTCGCTTTTTCTCATTACAATAATATTTCAGCTCAATTACCTATCGATCCAAAATCGGGAATCATTGTAGCGGGTGATGTGAAAGAGCAGGCTAGACAGTGCTTAAAGAATATCAAGGCAATTTTAGAAAGTATCGACGTTCCTTTTGACGATATTGTTAAAACCACTATATTCCTTAAAAACCTCTCGGATGTTGAAGCCGTAGACGAAGTTTATACAACATTTTTCCCAGACTCAGGTATGGCCAGGGCCGTAGGCTATTTTCCTGCACGGACAACAGTTGAAGTTGCGGCTTTACCCATGCGTGCTTTGGTACAAATTGAAGCAGTTGTGTCACATGGAGACGGCACACCCCCGCAAGCTGTTGAAGACAGGCATGGAATCATCATAGAAGCGAACAATACGGAAAATGCACCAAAAAATTCCCTATCTACCCAAACTGTAGCTTTTTCTCATTACAATCATATTTCCGCTCAATTGGGTATCGATCCAAAATCTGGAAGAATGGTAGCGGGTGGTGTAAAGGAGCAGGCTAGACAGTGCTTGAAAAATATCAAGGCGATTTTAGAGAGTATCGGCCACGATATGGCCGATGTAGTTAAAATAAATATCGCCCTTAAAAATATCGCAGATATTGATGCTATAGACGAAGCTTACGCAACATTCTTCCCAGGCGGTATTCCTGCACGAAGAATAATTGGCGTATCAGCTTTACTTAATGATGCTTTAATCCAAATCGATGCAGTTGTAGGAAACGAAGAAGGAACACCTCCAAAAGCATAATAGACATTTGTTTGTAAATACAGGAACTATCAAAGTTACTTGTTAATGCCGACGATGAATGCGAAATCGCACATCCCGATCATAGAAAGGGAGCTGAGAATGTTTTTTCAGATCCCTCTTTTTATCTCTCAGAACATTGAGTACTCCTGACCTGCTCCCTGAAATTAGCGACATGGTGCAGTAGAATCCTGGGCTGTAAATGGGTGTTGCGCCGCAAATTCGGCCGGTGTGTTATTGCCAAGCTAACTATTCTATCCGGATTATTTCTTTCCATGGCCATGATCACTTATAATAAAATACTCATATCCCCGCGATTGCGGTTCTGGTTGGTTATCTTCTATTTTCACTGGATAGCATGGAACGCCTCACTATCTCGCTGGATACCCAGCTCTCTAAACAGTTCGACGATTTGATGGACGCACGCGGCTATACCAACCGCTCGGAGGCGATGCGCGACCTTATACGTGAGAAACTGGAAACCGAGCGATTGAAAGATTGGAATGAAGGTCACTGTGTCGCCACGCTCAGCTACATCTACAATCATCACGAGAACGATCTGGCCAATCGTATCGCTGCGGTACAACATGATAACCACGATCTCATTCTCTCCAGCATGCATGTGCATATGGACCATAGTGATTGTCTCGAAGTCGCCATTCTCCGCGGGCCGGTTGGGCAGGTAAAAAGCTTTGCTAACCTTGTCATGTCCGCACGCGGGGTGCGGCATGGCAAATTGCACATGGTTCCAGTAGAGATCAAGCAAGTGCGGCACTCACCAACGACGGCGGAGCATATCCACAGCAACCCTCTTACCTGATTACCAGGTCCACCCAATACAATTTTTGTATGTGCAAACTATCTGATAAAAGAAATGAGAAGCCTGAACAGGATCCGGACAAACGCCGCTTTTTGAAGCTGGCTGCGGCCTCTGCTTTCGCTTGGGGTGTTGCCGGAACAACCGGGAGGACGGCTTTCGCCGCAGACACCAAAGCGCCACCCATTCCGGAAAACATAATGACGCCTGATGAGGCGTTGGACAGGTTGATGGAAGGAAACGAGCGCTATGCCACGGGACGATCCACGCCTTTGGATTTCAGCGAAGAGCGAGCGGCGCTAGTTTCGGGGCAGAACCCCTATGCCTGTATTTTAAGTTGCTCCGATTCAAGAGTCAGCCCTGAATTTTGTTTTGATGAACAGCGCGGCGATCTTTTTGTGGCCCGTGTCGCCGGCAATTATCTAACTACCGATTTTGTGGCCACGCTCGAATATGCGGCTGCCGTATTGCATACACCACTGATCATGGTGCTCGGTCATGAGAGCTGCGGTGCCGTCAAGGCCGCCATCGATGCCCTCGATAAAAATGAACAATTTCCCGGGCACATTCAAACCTTGGCGAGCGCATTGTTGCCCGCGGTCAGGGCAGCAAAAGATATGCCAGGTGACCGTTATAACAATGCGATCAAAATGAATGTCATTCGCAACGTGGATAAACTGAAGAAACAACCGCCGATTTTGAGTAAATTAGTGGCGGCTAAGAAACTTCTCGTAGTAGGCGGCGTGTATAGCCTTAAAACCGGAAGAGTTGATCTGAAGTTTCCCCAGGAATTCACCCTCAAGCAGCGCTGACATGAGACAGCATTTGGCGAACTATTGGCTTATTGCGGCTGCCAGATCATCCATGCACGGCTAAGGTCCGTCAAGAAGACTCCTCCCCTTTATCTCTGACATGACGTCGGAGCCATTGCCATTGTTACTTTCGGCACCAGTAAGCAGCCACGCAAGGGAGAAATCGAGTTTTGAACGCAGCGCTATAAGCTTGCTGAGTTCCGGCTTGGAAACGCCGCTTTCCCATTGTGAAATAATGGTTCGGGGAACGCCGCAAAGCTCACCCAGCTGACTTTGGGTAAGCGCGCATCTGCATCTTAATTCTGCAAGCCTTGTTCCCCTGGCAAAATGAAACATTTGAGGTTTGGTAAACATGAGATTTTTATGTTGCATAAAAATTGATCATGAATAATGACTGAGGATATTGAAACTGCCCCAGCATTCCCGATTTAAAGCACCTAAACGTCTTGATAGCGTAAAATTTTCCGTTTCCTTTAAGACCGTATATCCCCCCAAAACCTGGAGGATATAACGGGTGGCTAATCGACCCCTGATGAGTGAAACTTGACATGAGGGGGAAAGGGCCGATTAGCCATTAAGCGTTTATCTCTATGCGTCGGCCTCCGCCCAGTATTTTGATTTTCCTGCGGCAAACAGGAACATCCACATCACCAGCACAAATGGGAAGGTAAGCGTAGGCAGGCCTATGGGCGCAAGGAAGTTCGCAAGCCCCGCCTGGCAAATCACGGTAAGAAACCCCGCCAGAACTGCCAGCGCTGCGCTTTTTCCATCCGGTTTCAGAAAAACCCACCCCACCGCCATCATGGTCAGGACCGGGTTGAATGAATACAGCCCCATCTCGATCATGCCCTGGTTCGCACCCAGCAGAATCGGAAATGCCACGCCGATAATCGTTCCCCCCACTGCCATCAATGCGCCCCGCAGGGAGACAATGGCGATGCCGGTTAAGAACAGAATGCCGACTATGACGCTGTCTGCAAACATCACTTCGGCAACCCCTTTGGTGAGGGCGGTAAACCACATCTCAGCCGGAATCGCCACCGCATCGGCTACCGCGGCAGGCGTGCCGGGCGGCGGCAAAACGGGGCCACGCGAAAAACTGTCGAACGCATACACGGCAACCAGGAACATCCAGGAGGTCAGCACAAAGGGGGACGTCGAGGCCGGAATCTTGTAGGGCCCGAGTATCCTCATCAGGGCCGCCAGCACGATACTTGACAGGGCCGAGGCAAGGACCACATACAGCCACAGCTGCGGAGAATTCTCCAGGAACAGAAAAAGACAAGGACCGACCAAGGTGCCATTGAACCCGTACAGCCCCGCATCGATATCGTCTTCGGAAAAACCGAGGAGATAAGCGGTAACGGTGCTGCTTATCACCCCAACCGTGGCCGCGGCGCCTGCGGTTACCCCGCCGATGAAAAGTGCCACCAGGAAAATGAGTCCTGTCACTGCATTGCAGCAGAAGAATACCTGGCCCACGCCTCTCAGAATCACGCGCAGCGGTCGGGGCATTGCCTTATCTATCGTTAATGACCATTCCATTTTAATTCCCTCCTGTGTTTCTTTATGATAACGAGCTATTTTTAGTAATGTGGCTACCCAGAAAGTACGGTCATCCCGGTAATTCGACTGAAAACCCGATCTTCTCGAGACTCTTCGTCAGGAAACACCTAAATGCTTGCATGGCTGGGAATACGCTGTGACTTGATTTCGTCCAGCAATCCTCTTTATATTTCCTCTTAAATAACTAGATTTCACAATGCCATTTAAGATCAGTAGATACGACTGTATTGCACTTCATGCTGCATGGATAACAGTGACAGCCCCGGCGCTCATCTTCTTCGAGCGCCGGGAAATGCAGCCGGCCTAATAGGGAAGCTGGCTGCATCATGGTCACTCAACTCTGTTGTCGAGGACGCATATGCTCATTTCAGGCTGCATTGCAGGTTTATGAATTCCATTTACATATCCAGTATGTTGATATGACTCGCAACATCTGCCATATTTGCCCCCTTTTCTGCAATATTTCATTTGTTCCCAAACAAGGGAATTTTCCGCGAGATAAAATATCCCTTCATGCCGGCAGTTGTGACATGACTGTATGCGCCCGCACGTGGCAACCTTTTTGGGGCTGCCACGTTTCTCGTGCTCAGGATATGCTGAGCTCTGGCTGGCGCCGGGTCCTGCAACAGGGGTCTTACCCATTGCTTTCACCATTCCGATAGTTCCCACGCAGTGGTCATCAGCGCCACCGCTTCCGGGTAGTTGAGCTTCAAGCCCCGTGCCTTGCGCCGTTCCGCCACTAATCCGGCAGTAAATATCTGCAGCTTGTCTTTCTCTCTTGGTGTAAGGTCCATTGCTTCCTCCCCTTAAATTAACAATTGTTTTACTTCTTCTATGTTCTGGTTACAGCCAACCTGACACCATCCGTTTCAAAGAACCCAGGGACTTCCCCTATACGCGGCTGATGGGAGCCTCATCTATTCCCAGGCATTACATCTGCAACTGGAAAGATAGTTTGAAGACATCCACCTTGTCGCCTATCACCCCGGGTGCATAATTCAAGCCTTTGGTAAAAAGGTCACCATGCTGGTAATACGCCGAGATACGCGCATTGAAGCCATCAATGATGTAATTCACGCCCCCCTCGATCTCTTCACGGTTACTGCTATGATTCGGTTGGATACTGGTGAATCTGCCATACGGCTGGAATTTGCCGATACCCACCTTGACCGGTATCAGATAAAGCCCGGTAACCGTCCAGGATTTTCCATCGAATACGCAAAAACAACCCGGATCGGCAAAAGCCTGAGAATTATAATTAGCGTAGAACTGCTTGTATTCCGCGTTTAACGTGGTTACCCCCAGGTTCCTCGGCAAGACTTTCTCGAACAGAAGATCGCCAACCAAACCAAGGAAGTCACTGCGATTGGCAAATGATCCCGCGCCATTCTTCTGGTAATTTGCCCCGAACGCCAGCGCCAGGATGTCGCCCGCCTTGCCAAAATAGGTACTGCTGGTGTAGTAACCCGGATTCTTTTCAGGGTTCAGGAAATTGTAGGTGAACCGACCGGCCCACGACACATCGTTTCCCTGGTTGGGTCCAATTGTGTTGGATGACTGCAACCCCCGGTATACGCCCACCGCATAGCCCAGCGTACCCTTGATGAAGCCCGGTTCGACGCTGCCCCAGAAGGTGCCGCCGTCGTCACGGCCGTAACGCCCTGCGCCGTTGCTGCCGAATTTAACGCTGAAGTCCTGAGGAAAGAATGGTGTCTTGAAGGCGTCATGCGTCGCCTGGAAAAAAGGACCGCTCAATTCGCCCCGTTCCGTGGGCACCAGCATGCGTCCGCCCCAGATGTTCACATACCGGTTGATCTCGACTTTCCCGATAGCGTCCAGAATGTTATAGGACATCTTGGGGTTATCCGCCGAACTGGTGTTGTTACAGAAAAAACATTCCGTGTTGACTTCGAATTTGAGATATTTATGAACCTGCCCGTTTAAATACACCCGAGCATTGTCAATGCTGAAAGAATCATTGTAACTGTCGGTCGCCTTGTTTTGGGCCCATATGCCCGAACCGCGGAAACCAATGCCTGCAGTAAACCATCGGGTCTCGTCAAGCGCCCATTTCGGCCCGCTCGGAAGCTTGAAATCAGATGCTCCCACCGCAGAAGATAAGGACAGAAAACCGATCACCAAGAGCCCCACCAACACCATCTGGATACAGAAGTTATTCGTCTTCTTCCAGAGGTCATTTTTTCGCAAGGAACTTTCAGCTGAAATAAATTCGTAATCAGCCATTTTGTGTTCCCTTTTCGCAAAATATTTCATCTCTGAAAATTCCTTCTGTCTTAATTAACTCGCTTGGCATGATCGTTTCTTGCAAGTTCCGATGAGATTTTCTGATGAAGAGCAGCCCGCTTTACCGTTTCCTCCGCAGCCATCTCATATCTGCGCAATAAAGCCCAGGTATGGGCTCGCATATCCTGGGCCCGCTTACCATAGAGATAACTTTTATCCTCGTAGTGCTCCAGCAGTTTCTTTTGCCTCTCTACCTCTGCCAGTAACTCCCTAGCTGTAATTTCATACTGCCTGGCCACGGTATCGTGATCGAAGTAGGTTCTGGCATTCTCCGCAACTCTTCGCGTATCAGCATTCTGTGCTTCAAAAGGCGCCATCTGTGCGCAGGATGCCAGCAGGCCGAGCATGGACACCACCACTATGAATTTACCAGTTTGTTTTTTCATGACAATGAACTCCTATATATCATTAAGTACATCAATTCCTTCTACCGATATATCATTAAGTACATCAGTTCCTTCTACCGCTTCGCCAACTGGTGCTCGATTCCTCAGTCAACCTAATCTTCGATGACTTGGAAAAAGAGTATCATCGATTAATTGAAAAAGATGCAGGAAATTCCTTACAGGCCGTTCATTTCATTCCTACATCATGTCTCGATATTCCCTACAGATATTTTCCGCTTTTCCCACATGAATAACGTTTAATCATAATACGTAAAAATGACGATAACTTAGTTATGCGAGAAATTTGAGGAATTTCCTTACAAATTATTCAGCTCATTCCTACGCCATGTTTCGTTATTCCCTACAGATCATTTCCTTTTTCCTCACATAAACATGAAATAATCATAATGCTTAAAGAATCCTATCATTGATATAATAAAAAAAATGCAGGAGATTCCTTACTGGCTGTTCGTTTTACTCCTACGCCATGTCTCAATATTTCCTACAGATATCTTCTGCTTTCCCTACAGAAACCCCGTTTAGTCATAGATCTTGCGATGCCGTTACGCGTGGATGTTATCCAATGTCCAATGATCTTTATTTTTGTTAGGCATACATGATAATGTTATGTCATATATGATTCCCCATCTACCCCGGTTGCATGTGCTCCCAGAACATCCAAGTTCCAGCCAGATAACATAGCGTCGTTGATAAATACGCCTCGGGTCTGCGCAAAGGAGAGCGCTTACCTATCTGTAAATGGTTAAGAATATTTTCCGCGATGTTGGAACGCCGTTCTGAGTTTTCCTAACTAACCGGACGATTTCTGCCCGATCCCATTGGATAGCCTGGCCACACATACGCTATCTCATCGACATATATCTCACAGGTTTTGGATGCATGACATTGATTATCGAATCCGGCAGAAAAGAAGTAAGGTTTTCCTGACATGATGTTCATGTGTTCCTTACATCATGTTTCGGCATTCGTTGACAGACATGTCAGCTGCGTATGCTAAAGTTTCCATGCATCTGGTCGAAAATGGAGGACGAACATATGTGCATGCTAACGTCTGTTCATTTTTTCTTCTTGCTCAGGCACGATTTCTCTAAACTGGAATTACAGGACGAGGAGATAAGGGAAAACGCGAGCGCCCGATCTTCTGAAAGCCGTCACTGCTGCTCCAGCTATAAGGCTTGATTTCCCTGTCATAAAGAACGCTTCCCATTATCCTGCACATGCCCTACGGGAATTATTTGATTGCTGAACACAGGGATGCTTGGACCCGCTGATTGGGAATCACGGGTACTAGCAATGTAGGTAGCAGTAATTTAACCAGACATAAAGGAAATACATGCGAATTGGCGTTTTCACCAATTTTTGCCTTATCGTCACCGTACTGGGACTCAGCCTGCTGATCTTTCTTTCCTCCCAGGTGCTGGACACGCTGGATGAGATCACCGCCGCCGAGCGCCAGCAATACAGATCCCTGCAGCTCGCAAATGAGTTATTCCAGAGTTCCGAGGATCTCACCAAGATGGCTCGCAGCTACGTCACCACCGGCGACCCAATCTATGAACGATTCTTTTTCGAAATTCTCGACATCCGGAACGGCAAACTGCCCCGCCCTCGGGATTATCCGATCACCTACTGGGATGTAAACAATATGCCCTCGCCCACGCGAGATAGTGCCGTCTCCTTAATGGAGCTGATGCAGCGTGAAGGATTCAGCGAACACGAACTCGACCTGCTGCGGCAATCGCAAAGGAATTCCGACAATCTGGTCAATCTGGAAAAACAGGCCTTCGCTGCCATCAAAGGCTTGTACGACGATGGGCACGGAAATTTCACCCGGTCGCACACGCCTGACCGCGATTTTGCCATCGACCTGCTGTTTGGCGAACGCTATACCGCCGAGAAAGCCAGGATCATGGCGCCCATCAGTCAGTTCATGCGGGAACTGGATCATCGCACCCAAACCACGATGAAGAATCTGCAGTCAAAGTTCCAGCAGCAGATCTTGCTGATACCGGGAGTGCTTTGCAGTGCGCTGCTCGTCGTGGCAGTGGCCGCCGCCTATATGCGCCGCAATATCCTGCACCCGCTCGATTATCTCAGCCGGCAGGCGAGCAGCATCGCACAGGGCAGCTACTCCACCCGCTGCGACATCTCCACGCACAACGAAATCGCCGAGCTCGGTTCCGATTTCAATACCATGGCGGAAGCCATTGAACATGAAATCATCAAACTCAAGCAGGTAGAAGGATCATTACGCGAGCGGCTGAAGGAGCTCAACTGTTTCTATTCAATCCGGCGCGGCATGGAGGCCGGGTCGCTGGAGGAAGTTTGCGGCACCATTTTTGTGCACCTGATCGCGGCGATGCAGTTTCCGCATATCTCCAGCATCAGAATCGAGCTCGACGGCAAGCAGTTTGTCTCCAACCAGTATGACCAGGATCATGCGCGCCGGTTACAAAAACAGATCATGGTATACGGCAAGGCATACGGCTGGATAATCGTATTCTACCGCGAGGACCGGCCTTTCCTGCTGCCCGATGAGCAGAATCTGATCGACGTCATCGGGGACGATCTGGGGAAATGGCTGGAACGCAAGCAGGCGGAGGCACGCATCCTGGTGGAACGGGAGCTGCGGGTGCGCGATGCCGCGATACGGGAATTTGCGGCGCACGTGGAGCGGATGCGGGAAGAAGACCGTAAATACATTGCCCGCGAGATTCACGATGAGCTGGGCCAGCTCCTGGCGGCATTGCACCTGGAAATCTCGCTGCTAAAGGGTGTGGAAGACAATAGAAAAAGGGTGGAAATCGTCAGGCGCAACATGTCGGAGCTGGTGGACAAAGCGGATCAGAGCGTGCGCAACGTGGCCGAGCATCTGCGCCCGGCTTCACTGGAGTTGGGCATCATCTCGGCTCTCAAAAAATTGACCGATGAGTACAGGAAACATAGCGGCGTAAGCTGCGTACTGCGACTGATGAAGGAACCCGTTGAGCTGGATGAAGATCAGACCGTGGCGATATTCAGGATTGTGCAGGAATCCCTGACCAATGTGACCCGGCATGCCGCGGCAAGCCATGTCGAGATCATCCTGTCGCAGGAGGCGGGTGATCTCTTGATAGAGGTGCGCGACAACGGCAAAGGATTTAATGCAACAGCTGCCGCAAGGAAAAAGTCATTTGGCCTGGTTGGGATGCGCGAGCGGGCGGCGGTGCTGGGGGGAAGTATCGATATCGCCAGCCTGCCGCGGCAAGGAACCGTGGTCAAGCTTCGCCTGCCGGTGAAGGTATGCGAAGAGGTTTCGTGACCATTCCTGGCTTGCCGATGCACTCGTTTATTCCGGAATCATCGGTAGCCTCTCCAATGCAATGCTGGCCCTGATATCAGATAAATGAGCCTGCCAGAAATTGGATGACATAGCCCGTCTTATTCCAGCAAGTCGTGCTCGGTTACATAGCGGACCAGTTGAGCATTGTTCTGCATATTCATTTTTTCCAGAACACGGGCGCGGTAAGTGCTCACGGTTTTCGAGCTTAATCCCAGTTTCTGCGAAATTTCTGTTAAAGATACCCCGGCAGCGATAAGCTTGAGGACGTTGAACTCCCGATCGGAAAGTGTGGAATGCGGGAGAATTGCCGAGGTTGGGCCGAGATCGAACAGTAGTTTTTCCGCCAGTTCCGGGTCTATGTATCGTCCCCCTTTGGAGAGGCGCCGGATTACGGATATCAGCAGATCGGTGGGGCTGTTCTTGGTAAGATAGGCGGATGCACCTGCACGTATTGTCCTGATGGCATATTCATCCTCATGATACGTGCTTAACATCAATATTTGATGCTTCGCGTCATCGTTCATTATTCGTTTCAGTACTTCCAGACCATTCATGCCCGGCATGTTGACATCCAGCAATGCCACGTCCCATCCGCCAAGCTGCATTTTTTCCAGGGCATCAATTCCATCGCTTGCTTCACCAACGACAACAATATCAGCCGTTTCGGCGAGAATCCTTTTCAGCCCATCCCTGAAAAGCCTATGGTCATCAGCTAAAAAGACCTTTATGATCATGCTCAATACCCTATTGAGATCGGTTGACATCGGAGAGTCAGGTCGACTTACCGGTATTCGAGTGAAGAGTTACCGATTGGCAGCCAAATGACTTTTCTTTGTCGCCATCCTCCGCAAGTTTAATTAGAGCGTAAAAAACGTTGCCACTCTCGTCATCGCACATGGCATGCGGCATGGTAAATTACCCGCATTTCCGTTGAAAATAATGCGTACATAATGTTGCCGCATCCACATGATCCGTTGTGCGGATAGTCATGAATATCCGGAACCAGCGTTTTAATAATGTCACCTGGATGAAAAGTCATCCGCAATGTGAACACGCTGAGAAAATAACCCCCATCCTGAGAAAATTCGACTCGAAAAGAAAGATCTTTGTCCTGAGGATGTATCGCCTCAAAACCTGGCTAATCGGCCCCTGATGAGTGAAACTTGACATGAGGGGGAAGGGGCCGATTAGCCATTAAGCGTTTATCTCTATGCGTCGGCCTCCGCCCAGTATTTTGATTTTCCTGCGGCAAACAGGAACATCCACATCACCAGCACAAATGGGAAGGTAAGCGTAGGCAAGCCTATGGGCGCAAGGAAGTTCGCAAGCCCCGCCTGACAAATCACGGTAAGAAACCCCGCCAGAACCGCCAGCGCTGCGCTTTTTCCATCCGGTTTCAGAAAAACCCACCCCACCGCCATCATGGTCAGGACCGGGTTGAATGAATACAGCCCCATCTCGATCATGCCCTGGTTCGCACCCAGCAGAATCGGAAATGCCACGCCGATAATCGTTCCCCCCACTGCCATCAATGCGCCCCGCAGGGAGACAATGGCGATGCCGGTTAAGAACAGAATGCCGACTATGACGCTGTCTGCAAACATCACTTCGGCAACCCCTTTGGTGAGAGCGGTAAACCACATCTCAGCCGGAATCGCCACCGCATCGGCTACCGCGGCAGGCGTGCCGGGCGGCGGCAAAACGGGGCCACGCGAAAAACTGTCGAACGCATACACGGCAACCAGGAACATCCAGGAGGTCAGCACAAAGGGGGACGTCGAGGCCGGAATCTTGTAGGGCCCGAGTATCCTCATCAGGGCCGCCAGCACGATACTTGACAGGGCCGAGGCAAGGACCACATACAGCCACAGCTGCGGAGAATTCTCCAGGAACAGAAAAAGACAAGGACCGACCAAGGTGCCATTGAACCCGTACAGCCCCGCATCGATATCGTCTTCGGAAAAACCGAGGAGATAAGCGGTAACGGTGCTGCTTATCACCCCAACCGTGGCCGCGGCGCCTGCGGTTACCCCGCCGATGAAAAGTGCCACCAGGAAAATGAGTCCTGTCACTGCATTGCAGCAGAAGAATACCTGGCCCACGCCTCTCAGAATCACGCGCAGCGGTCGGGGCATTGCCTTATCTATCGTTAATGACCATTCCATTTTAATTCCCTCCTGTGTTTCTTTATGATAACGAGCTATTTTTAGTAATGTGGCTACCCAGAAAGTACGGTCATCCCGGTAATTCGACTGAAAACCCGATCTTCTCGAGACTCTTCGTCAGGAAACACCTAAATGCTTGCATGGCTGGGAATACGCTGTGACTTGATTTCGTCCAGCAATCCCTGCCTTACGATGAATTCGACAATCTGATCGACACCTTCGCCGGTATGCATATTAGTGAATACGAATGGCCGCTCGCCGCGCATCCGCTTCGCATCCCGGGCCATGACCTCGAGGCTGGCTCCCACATGGGGTGCGAGATCGATCTTGTTGATGACCAGCAGCGCGGAACGCGTGATGCCGGGTCCTCCCTTGCGCGGGATCTTTTCGCCGGCGGCAACGTCAATGACATAGATAGTAAGATCGGAAAGCTCGGGGCTGAAGGTCGAGGCAAGGTTGTCCCCGCCTGATTCGACCAGGATCAGATCAAGATCGGGAAAATCTGCGGACATGCGCGCGATCGCTTCCAGATTGATCGACGCATCCTCCCTGATCGCGGTATGTGGACAACCACCCGTTTCCACACCCATCAGGCGTTCTGCCGGCAGTGCATCGGCACGCAGCAGAATCTCCATATCTTCCTTGGTATATATATCATTGGTGATAACGGCCATGTCGTAGCGATCGCGCATTTTTTTACTCAGCACTTCACACAAGGCCGTCTTGCCTGAGCCCACCGGCCCGCCTATTCCGACACGCAGGGGATTGGATGCATTTTTCATTTTATTTCCCGTAAATAATTGGATTTAACAATGCCGTTCAAGATCGATAGATACGGCTATATTGCACTTCATGCTGCATGGACAACAGCGACAGCCCCGGCGCCCAGTTGGACAACTCGTCGTCTTCGAGCACCTGGGCGTGGCGGGCTGCCGCTTCGATTGCAGGATGCAGGGAAAGCAGTAATCTCTGACCGGAAACCTGCCCAAGCGGAATGGATTTCACGCATACCAGCATCTGGTTCTCGACCATTGAAAATAACAGGCCAAGCAATGCAGCTTCATGCGACACGTCCAGCGCTTCTGCTGCAAACGCAAACGCCGTCGGCAACGGAATCTCTGGCTGACTGGCCATTATCTTCAGAAGAGCATCGTCAGCCACTTTCAACTCCCCCATCAGTTTACTCAGCGAATATCCCATTTGGATGGTTTCCGCACGGAACTCGGCAGTATCGCGGGCAGCGACGAAACACTCTGTCCAATAGGTAACCGCCGCCCGGTCCCGCGCCGCAAACCCTTTCAACAGCCGCCACAACACAGGTGCTTCGAAATCTGCTACCACGCCAAGCGCCTCGGTGATCCAGGCGCGGGCCGAACTTTCGTCGTGGACCGCGCCTGCCTCGATGGCTGCTTCCAGACCCTGCGAATAGGTATACGCACCAACCGGGAGTGAGGGGCTTGCCAGCTGCAGTAAACGTAACAGGAGTGTTGCTTGCATCATGATCTCCGATCCTCTATTTCTACTGTTTGTCCGACGGACGGTGAATCTTCTGGCGCACCGGAATCGGGGCCAGCGGGCCATGCCCGTGGGAATGGCCGTGACCATCGCCATCACCATGATGATGATGGCCCCCGCCGCTGTATGCCCCCGCTTCCGGTTCGAATTGCGCACTTTCTTCCCCTACCGTCGCACCCAATCCCTCCAGCATTCCCTTTAGCACGCTATCCTGGCAGATACGCAGAAAACCGTCTCCCACTTGGGTCTGCGTGTGACGGTTGCCTAGGTGAAACGCACAGCGCATCAAATCGTGCGGGGTTTGGCACGTAATCCGGTAAGTGGGCTCTTGTGCCGCGACAATTTGCACTACCCTGCCGTCATCGCCCCTGAGCAGATCATTGTTGCGCAACACGGTCCCGCGCGCGGTGAGGATGGCGACCTCCTCACCGGACGTAAGCGCGGTACGCAGACGGCTGTTCTCGCGCAACTCGTAAGGAAGCACGAGTTGCGCGAAGATCGAATCCGCTTGCGCTATCTTGGTATTTAGCGTAAGCATATCTGTTAAAACAGAAAGTAGCGTTGCGCCATCGGCAGAACATCTTCCGGCCCGCAGGTCAGAAGTTGACCATCCGCCCTTACTTCGTAGGTCTCCGGATCAACTTCCATCTTGGGGGTCGCGCCATTGTGAATCATGTCCTTCTTGCGCAGATTCCGCGTGTTCTTGACGGCAATCAGGTTCTTGTCCAGTTTCAGGGTGTCGACAAGACCTTTATCAAGGGCCGCTTGCGATGTGAAGGTGAAGCACGATGTCTTGATGCCCCCGCCGTATCCGCCAAACATGTAGCGGTAGTGCACGGGCTGGGGAGTGGGAATCGAAGCATTCGGATCGCCCATCAGCGACGCCGCAATCATGCCGCCTTTCAGGATCATGGAAGGCTTGACGCCAAAGAACGCGGGCCGCCATAGAACCAGATCCGCGTACTTGCCCACTTCAACCGAACCAATCGCGTGCGCAACGCCGTGCGTGATGGCCGGGTTGATGGTGTATTTCGCAATGTAGCGCTTGACCCGGAAGTTGTCGTTCTTCGAGTTGTCTTCCTGCAACGAGCCGCGCTGCGTCTTCATCTTATGCGCGGTCTGCCAGGTGCGCGTTACCACTTCGCCAATGCGCCCCATTGCCTGGGAATCCGACGACATCATCGAAATCGCGCCCATGTCATGCAGGATATCCTCGGCCGCAATCGTTTCCTTGCGAATGCGCGATTCGGCGAAGGCAAGATCCTCGGCGATATTCGCATGCAGGTGATGGCATACCATCAGCATGTCAAGGTGCTCATCCAGCGTATTGACGGTATAGGGCCGGGTCGGGTTGGTGGATGACGGCAAAACGTTGTCCAGGCCTACGACCGCGATGATGTCCGGTGCGTGACCGCCGCCGGCGCCTTCGGTATGGAACGTGTGTATGGTCCGGTCCTTGAATGCAGCAACCGTGTTCTCCAGGTAACCGCCTTCGTTGATGGTGTCCGTATGGATAGCGACCTGAATGTCGTATTTATCCGCAACGTTCAGGCAGTTGTCGATCGCCGCATAGGTCGTGCCCCAGTCCTCGTGCAGCTTGAGCCCGCATGCACCGGCCAGAATCTGTTCTTCATTCGGCGTGGGCAGGCTGACGTTGCCCTTGCCGAAAAAGCCGGTGTTCATGACTAGGCCGTCGGATGCCTGCAGCATGGAGTGAATGTGCCACGGACCCGGCGTACAGGTAGTGGCCGCCGTGCCCACTGCCGGACCAGTACCGCCGCCCAGCATGGTGGTGATGCCGTTCATCATCGCGTCTTCGGCCTGCTGCGGACAGATGAAGTGAATGTGGCTGTCGATGCCGCCGGCTGTGACAATCAAACCCTCGCCGGCAATGATTTCCGTGGCAGCACCGATCGCCATGGTGACGTCGGGCTGAATGTCCGGATTGCCCGCCTTGCCGATTGCTCCAATCTTGCCGCCTTTCAGGCCTATGTCAGCCTTGACGATGCCCCAATGGTCAATAATGACTGCATTGGTAATCACCGTATCCATTACGTCGGCGTGGTTGCGCTGCGATTGGCCCATGCCGTCGCGTATCACCTTGCCGCCGCCGAATTTCACCTCTTCGCCATAGGTGGTGAAGTCCTTCTCGATTTCAATGAAAAGTTCCGTGTCGGCCAGGCGAACGCGATCCCCTGTCGTGGGGCCCATCATCTCGACATAGGCGTGGCGGGATATTTTAAAAGTCATTTTTTACTCCTCTGTAGGTTATTGGCGGGCGTGGCGCTATTTCAGCTTGCCCATCACTTTCTGGTTAAATCCGTATACCGCCCGGTCCCCGCCCAGCTCGACCAGCTCGATGGTGCGCTCCTGGCCTGGCTCAAAACGCACAGCCGTACCCGCCATGATATTCAGGCGCATGCCGTAGGCCTCCTCCCGCTCAAAGTTCATCGCGGAATTGACCTCGTAAAAATGAAAGTGTGAACCGATTTGTATGGGCCGGTCGCCGCCATTGGAAACCTTCAACGATTTGGTCTTTCTGCCAACATTCAGTTGGATGTCACCGGGCTGGGTAAATATTTCTCCCGGAATTAGGGGTAATCTTGCCATCATGATCTCCTGATTTTTTAGGGAATGGGGTTGTGAACCGTCACCAGCTTGGTGCCGTCCGGAAAGGTCGCCTCAACCTGGATATCCGGGATCATTTCGGGAACCCCTTCCATCACCTCGCCTCGCTTCAGCACGCGCGTGCCTTCCGCCATCAGCGCCGCCACGGAATGCCCGTCTCGCGCCCCCTCCATCACCGCACAGGTGATCAGCGCAACCGCCTCCGGATAATTGAGCTTCAGGCCCCGTGCCTTGCGCCGTTCCGCAACTAATCCGGCAGTAAATATCTGCAGCTTGTCTTTCTCTCTTGGTGTAAGGTCCATTGCTTCCTCCTCGTTAAATTAACAATTGTTTTACTTCTTCTACTTCTTTTAACACCGCTACCACCTGATGCTTCTCTTATCGGATACCAAAAACATGCCGTTTCACTGAAAAGACATCACGTTTTCCACATACGCGGAACCATTGCCTCACGGCCAAGCATAGCCGGGCGGAGCAGACCCCAGATATGCAGCATTACCTGTCGTGCCGTCTCGCTCGAGTTTCCTAGATAACGCGCCGTTATCACTGGTTTCAGCTGCGAGATACCGAGATGGCCGGCCCCTTTTGCGATTTCTCCCGCCTCTTCGCGCGCAGCCGCCAGCACGGTGGGGGACACGGCCTTTCCCACCGCGATCAGGGTGGCACAGATAGTGTTTCCTCCGAGTAGCAAAGGACTCTTCATGCCTGCACTGCCGCCTGCCAACCGGAGTTGCTCGAACCAGATCAATTTGCCTTCGTATTGAATGCGGGTGCGCTGCCTGATCCGGCCGCTGGTGAATGATTCTCCTGAGGCCGTACGGCCAAAACAAAGAATTTCGCAACCGATATAGCTTGCCTCTTTTTCCATCACGACGCGATGCTCAAGCTTCACATCCACATTATCGAAAAAAATGGTTTCCTGCGGCACCCATTCGAGCACGCCTTTTACACCGACATCGAGTCTTATAGCCTGGTGCGAGACATGACCATTAGCCTTGTACCATTTGGCCGCACCCGGGGTGGTGACCTGGGTGCTGGCTGTTGCGCCGACGCGAGCGGAAATCTCCAACTGATCGCCGCCCACGACACCGCCCGGCGGATGTACGATGACAACCTGGCAAACCTCCCGCCCTTCGGGATAGAGTGGTTTTTGCACCAGCAGCGGACCGAAATGTTCCCGTTCCACTAAACGGGTGGCGCCTTCTTCCTTGCGGAAACCCAGCGACAACCGTGCCTGCAGAGGCGTATAGCCTGAATCCAGCTTCACGTCCGGCGAATCTTGCGTGGGATACAGGTGATGAACTGAAGCGGCAGGGTCCCGTCTGATGATGGATTCTTCCGCGTTAGGTATTAAATGCATGTCTTGTTATCGATCATTTTATGGTTTTGATGAAGTATTAGGCGTTTACATCTGCAACTGGAAAGATAGTTTGAAGACATCCACCTTGTCGCCTATCACCCCGGGTGCATAATTCAAGCCTTTGGTGAAGAGGTCGCCATGCTGGTAATACGCCGAGATACGCGCATTGAAGCCATCAATGATGTAATTCACGCCCCCCTCGATCTCTTCACGGTTACTGCTATGATTCGGTTGGATACTGGTGAATCTGCCATACGGCTGGAATTTGCCGATACCCACCTTGACCGGTATCAGATAAAGCCCGGTAACCGTCCAGGATTTTCCATCGAATACGCAAAAACAACCCGGATCGGCAAAAGCCTGAGAATTATAATTAGCGTAGAACTGCTTGTATTCCGCGTTTAACGTGGTTACCCCCAGGTTCCTCGGCAAGACTTTCTCGAACAGAAGATCGCCAACCAAACCAAGGAAGTCACTGCGATTGGCAAATGATCCCGCGCCATTCTTCTGGTAATTTGCCCCGAACGCCAGCGCCAGGATGTCGCCCGCCTTGCCAAAATAGGTACTGCTGGTGTAATAACCCGGATTCTTTTCAGGATTCAGAAAATTGTAGGTGAAACGTCCCGCCCACGACACGTCATTTCCCTGGTTGGGTCCAATTGTGTTGGATGACTGCAACCCCCGGTATACGCCCACCGCATAGCCCAGCGTACCCTTGATGAAGCCCGGTTCGACGCTGCCCCAGAAGGTGCCGCCGTCGTCACGGCCGTAACGCCCTGCGCCGTTGCTGCCGAATTTAACGCTGAAGTCTTGAGGAAAAAACGGTGTCTTGAAGGCGTCATGCGTCGCCTGGAAAAAAGGACCGCTCAATTCGCCCCGCTCCGTCGGCACCAGCATGCGTCCGCCCCAGATGTTCACATACCGGTTGATCTCGACTTTCCCGATAGCGTCCAGAATGTTATAGGACATCTTGGGGTTATCCGCCGAACTGGTGTTGTTACAGAAAAAACATTCCGTGTTGACTTCGAATTTGAGATATTTATGAACCTGCCCGTTTAAATACACCCGAGCATTGTCAATGCTGAAAGAATCATTGTAACTGTCGGTCGCCTTGTTTTGGGCCCATATGCCCGAACCGCGGAAACCAATGCCTGCAGTAAACCATCGGGTCTCGTCAAGCGCCCATTTCGGCCCGCTCGGAAGCTTGAAATCCGTTGGACCCGCTGCAGGCTTCACCTCCGTTGCGCTTGTCATGGGCTGAATCTCTGTTGCACTCGCTGAAGGCGACAAAAACAAATAACCGACTATCAATACCGCCAGCAACATTGCCTGGACAAAGAAATTCTCTCTTTGTTTCCCAAGATCATTTCTTTGTGAAGCATTTTCGACCAATGCTGTTTCATGGCCTATCATTTTATGTATTATTTTTTCAAAATATTTCATCTCTGAAAATTTCCTTTATATTTATTAACCTGACGTTTTGGATCATGCATTGTTTATTTCCATAAGTCATTACTAAATACCCACAAATTATAAATTTTGTGTAGGAGAACTGTTCTTAAATGTATTACAGATAGGATGCGGATGAAACTTGACAGTCGCGCTGGTTCTGAAAAGTCAAACGAAAAATATCTCCTAACAGACCCGGTTAAGGAGATTAATTTTTTAACCCTATGATTAAAAACATATCTATTAATCTCCCATGGAACCGTACTTCTGTCCAATAGGAAACTCTCGTAGAATCCGTAAGATTCCGCCGTGGGCTGGAGTTTGTCAATAGGATGTGACGTGGTTTGCCTTTGGCGGCATATATACGGAATGAATTCGCACTCCATCATGAGTGACGCGATCAGAGTGCGATTAGAAAATAGCCTTACGGGCCCGAGTGGCCTGCACCAACCAGATTCAAAGGAAATACATGCGAATTGGTGTTTTTATCAATTTTTGCCTTATCGTCACCGTACTGGGACTCAGCCTGCTGATCTTTCTTTCCTCCCAGGTGCTGGGCACGTTGGATGAGATCACCGCCGCCGAGCGCCAGCAATACAAATCCCTGCAGCTCGCAAATGAGTTATTCCGGAGTTCCGAGGATCTCACCAAGATGGCTCGCAGCTACGTCACCACCGGCGACCCAATCTATGAACGATTCTTTTTCGAAATTCTCGACATCCGGAACGGCAAACTGCCCCGCCCTCGGGATTATCCGATCACCTACTGGGATGTAAACAATATGCCCTCGCCCACGCGAGATAGTGCCGTCTCCTTAATGGAGCTGATGCAGCGTGAAGGATTCAGCGAACACGAACTCGACCTGCTGCGGCAATCGCAAAGGAATTCCGACAATCTGGTCAATCTGGAAAAACAGGCCTTCGCTGCCATCAAAGGCTTGTACGACGATGGGCACGGAAATTTCACCCGGTCGCACACGCCTGACCGCGATTTTGCCATCGACCTGCTGTTTGGCGAACGCTATACCGCCGAGAAAGCCAGGATCATGGCGCCCATCAGTCAGTTCATGCGGGAACTGGATCATCGCACCCAAACCACGATGAAGAATCTGCAGTCAAAGTTCCAGCAGCAGATCTTGCTGATACTAGGAATGCTTTGCAGCGGATTGCTCGTCGTGGCTGTGGCTACTGCCTACATGCGCCGCAATATCCTGCACCCGCTCAATTATCTCAGCCGGCAGGCGAGCAGCATCGCACAGGGCAGCTACTCTACCCGCTGCGACATCTCCACGCACAACGAAATCGCCGAGCTCGGTTCCGATTTCAATACCATGGCGGAAGCTATTGAGCATGAAATCATCAAACTCAAGCAGGTCAAAGAGTCATTACACGAGCGGCTGAAGGAGCTCAACTGTTTCTATTCAATCCGGCGCGGCATGGAGGCCGGGTCGCTGGAGGAAGTTTGCGGCACCATTTTTGTGCACCTGATCGCGGCGATGCGGTTTCCGCATATCTCCAGCATCAGAATCGAGCTCGACGGCAAGCAGTTTGTCTCCAACCAGTATGACCAGGATCATGCGCGCCGGTTACAAAAACAGATCATGGTATACGGCAAGGCATACGGCTGGATAATCGTATTCTACCGCGAGGACCGGCCTTTCCTGCTGCCCGATGAGCAGAATCTGATCGACGTCATCGGGGACGATCTGGGGAAATGGCTGGAACGCAAGCAGGCGGAGGCACGCATCCTGGTGGAACGGGAGCTGCGGGTGCGCGATGCCGCGATACGGGAATTTGCGGCGCACGTGGAGCGGATGCGGGAAGAAGACCGTAAATACATTGCCCGCGAGATTCACGATGAGCTGGGCCAGCTCCTGGCGGCATTGCACCTGGAAATCTCGCTGCTAAAGGGTGTGGAAGACAATAGAAAAAGGGTGGAAATCGTCAGGCGCAACATGTCGGAGCTGGTGGACAAAGCGGATCAGAGCGTGCGCAACGTGGCCGAGCATCTGCGCCCGGCTTCACTGGAGTTGGGCATCATCTCGGCTCTCAAAAAATTGACCGATGAGTACAGGAAACATAGCGGCGTAAGCTGCGTACTGCGACTGATGAAGGAACCCGTTGAGCTGGATGAAGATCAGACCGTGGCGATATTCAGGATTGTGCAGGAATCCCTGACCAATGTGACCCGTCATGCCGCGGCAAGCCATGTCGAGATCATCTTGTCGCAGGAGGCGGGTGACCTCCTGATTGAGGTGCGCGACAACGGCAAGGGGTTTGATGCGACAGGCGTTGTAGGGAAAAAATCATTTGGCCTGGTTGGAATGCGCGAGCGGGCAGCGGTGCTGGGGGGCCGTATCGATATTTCCAGCATGCCGCAGCAAGGAACCGTGGTCAAGGTACGCCTGCCGGTGAAAGATGCAAAGGGGTTTCGTGAATGATCTCATGCTGGCCGCCCGGCCTGACGAATCAAGCCGAACAAGCAACCTTCTAATCTGACGGCACATTCTTGACATTCTATTGGATATATTTTACCCGGCATTGGCAAATCGACCAGAGTCCCCTCGCGTCAACTTGTCCCCGATGGAGTAACAGGCATGATAATTAGAGTCTTTCTGGCTGATGACCATAGGCTTTTCCGGGACGGATTGAAACGGATTCTTGCTGAAACATCGGATATCGTCGTCGTCGGCGAGGCAACCGACGGACTCGAAGCCTTAAAGAAAATGCGCCATGGCGGATGGGACGTGGCATTACTGGATGTCAGCATGCCGGGCATGAATGGGCTGGAAGTACTAAAACGGATAATGACCGATGATGCAAAACATCAGGTGCTGATGCTAAGTACGTATCATGAGGATGAATATGCTATCAGGACAATACGCGCAGGCGCATCCGCTTATCTCACCAAGAACAGTCCAATCGATCTGCTGATTTCTGTTATCCGGCGCTTGGCAAACGGAGGAAAATATATAGATCCGGAATTGGCGGAGAAATTACTGTTCGACCTCGGTCCAGCAGCTTCAATACCGCCACATTCCATACTTTCCGATCGGGAACTCGATGTCCTCAAGCTTATCGCCGTTGGAATACCCTTAACGGAAATCTCGCAAAAGTTGGCATTAAGTGCCAAAACCGTGAGTACTTATCGTACCCGTATTCTGGAAAAAATGAATATGCAGAACAATGCTCAATTAGTCCGCTACGTAACCGAACACAAATTAATGGAGTAGCCGGTTTATGCCAACCCATGTTGATCTTTCCTGACCACTATACCACTATATATGAGTTCCTAAATCTCAGTAGAGGCCTTTGCTACTGCCGGATGCACCCTCCTCGCTACCCTCCTTTTTAACGATGTCGGCGATGCGCACGAGATCACCCTCAGCAATACCATCGGGCGGATTTTCAATGATGCGATCATCGGCGGCAAGACCCGAGCTTAATTCGATGACCTTGCCCAGATCGCGCATGATCGTGACCGTCTTCAGTATAACCTTGCTGCCAGGCCCAACCGTGGCAATGCGGAGACCTGCTTTGTCGAACATCAGTGCACTCGCCGGCACGCTCAGCACGACAATATTGCGAGGCAGATCGAAACTTACGTTGGCGAATGCACCGGGCATCAGCTCTCCGTCCGCGTTATCGACCAGAATCTGCATCAATGTTGTGCCTGACGCGATATTGACCGCCTGCGCCGACGAGGCAACAGCTGCAGCATAAATCTTGCCCGGGCGCTCCGGCACCGTGATTCTCACCTTGGTCCCCGGCGGGATGCTGGGTACGTAGGTCTGCGGCACGTTGACGTAGGCGCGCAACGTGCTCGTCTTGGATACTTCGAAGAGTTCCTGCCCCACGCCGTCGCCGGCATTGATCAACGCGCCGATGTCAGTTCCCCGCGCGGTGACGAGGCCATCGAACGGTGCAACGATGCGGGTAAAATTTTTCTGCGCTTGCAAACGATCGAGATTCGCCTGTGCAGAGTCTGCCAATGCTTTCTTCGCCATGAAGTCGCCAATCTTCTCATCGGCTGCCTGTTTCGACACATAATTCGAATCCACCAGCAGCTGCCAGCGTTTGGCGGTGACTTCAGCAAGCGAAGCGTTCGCCCGTGTGCTGGCAAGATCGGCCTTCCCCTGCAACAGTTGCTGGTCAAGGTCCGGAGTCTCGATTTCGGCGAGTAATTGACCCGCTTTGACTGGAGCACCAATATCGACTTTCCAGCTTTTCAGATAACCGCTGACACGAGCATATAGCAATGCACGCGAATAGGCTTCCAGTCGGCCGGGTAGCTCAAGAGTTGGGGTATCGCCCTGCTTGCCGGGTTTGAGAATAGTTACGGACGGGATAGCCTGCTCATTGGTCCACTCGCGCATTCGCTCGTGATCAAAGGCTCGCAAAGTAAGACCGGTGATGACGATGATTAAAACGATGACCGCGGCAACAATACCTACGAGGCGCAGTTTGCGCAGCGCCACATCAGGAGCTGAAGTGTCAGGCGGCATGGATTTCTCCGGCAACGGAATCCGGGGCTGGCTTTTTGCCGGGCCTGCCGTGCACGATACTGAAAACAATCGGGACAAATATCAGTGTTGTGACTGTTGCGAAGACCAGGCCGCCGATGACCGCGCGGCCGAGCGGTGCGTTCTGCTCGCCGCCTTCACCGAGGCCCAGCGCCATCGGCACCATGCCGATGATCATCGCCAGAGCTGTCATCAAAACCGGCCGCGAACGCACGAATCCGGCATCGAGTGCGGCGGCGGTCGCGTCGCCGATCGCATCAAGACGTTCGCGCGCAAAGCTGATCATAAGTACGCTATTCGCGGTTGCGACCCCCATGCACATGATAGCGCCGGTTAGTGCCGGCACCGAGATTGGTGTGTGTGTCACGAACAACATCCAGACGATGCCGGCAAGCGCCGCCGGTAATGCGGTAATGATGACGAACGGGTCGGTCCAGGATTGAAAGTTTACGACAATCAATAGGTAGATAAGCACAATTGCGCCAAGTAGTCCGAACAACAAGCCCGAAAATGCGCTCTCCATCGTGCGTACCTGGCCGAGCAATGAGACAGTCGATCCTTTTGGCACTTTACTCGCGGTATCGGTGAGAATGCGGCGCAGGTCGACGGCTACTGCTCCGAGATCACGCTCTTGCGTGGTTGCATGGATTTGCACCATTGGCAGGAGGTCGTACTGGCTGACCAACGCATTGCTGCTGGTACGCGTGAAGTCGGCGAGAGCGCCGAGCACCTGAGAGTTGCCATCGCTGCCGCCGACCGGCAAATTGGCAAGCGCGGCAAGTGTATCCAGGCGGTATTGCGGTGTCTGTATTACGATTGGATATTGCACGCCATTCCGCGGATTCAACCAGAAGGTTGGAGCTACCTGGCTGCTGCCAGCAAGGTTGGCAACCAGGCTGGTGGTAATGTCGCGCATGGTAATACCGACCTGTTGCGCGCGCGTACGGTCGACGTCAATATCAAAGACCGGTCTCCTTCGCGACTGCTGGATACGCACGTCGGCGATGCCGGTGATCGCGCGTATTTGCGGCAGCAGCGAGTTGGCATAATCAAAGCTCGCATCCAGATCGTTGCCGCGGATCTGCAGCTCGATTGGCGCTGGCGAACCGAAATTCAGGATTTGGCTGACGATATCGGCTGGCGGGAACGAAAATGTGACCCCGGGAAACTGGCGCGGGAGCTCTTCACGCAACCTGCGCACATAGCCGCCAGTGGGCTGGTGGCCTTGCTTCAGCGCGACCTGAATGTCGCCATCCTGCGTACCCATAACTCCCGTGTTGTTGTAGCTCAGGTTGATGCTGCTGGGCGGTAGACCTATATTGTCGACTATTACTTCAATTTCATGCGGTGGAATGATTTTGCGAATTGCTTTCTGGATTTCGGCGAACTGATTCGCTGTTTCTTCCACCCGTGTACCGACCTGAGTACGTGCGTGCATCAGGATCTGGCCGCTATCGACCGCTGGGAAGAAATTACGGCCGAGAAATGGTAACAATAAAAATGAGGCGAGCACGAATGCGAGAAAGCAAATGACGAATATGCGGCGGTGCGCCATTGCGAGGGTCAGGTATTCACGGTAGCGAGTACGGCCGTGCTCGAAACTTGCTTCGAAGCGACGTTGAAAAAGCACCAGCGAATTGCGCGGCGACTGTTCCTGCTCGTCGTGATGCGCGTGCGGATGGAGCAGATATTTCGCCATGGTCGGCACCAGAGTACGCGAAAGGAGGAAAGACCATGCTATCGATAACATCACTGCCACTGCCATGGGTACAAAAAGGAAGCGCGCAACACCTTCCAGAAAGAACATGGGTATGAAAACGACGCAAATGCATAGCAACGAGACGAACGCCGGAGTTGCGATCTGCGTGGCGCCGTCCATGATGGCGGTCTCAACATCCTTCCCCTCTTCTAAATGCAGGTTGATGCTCTCTATGGTCACCGTAGCGTCATCGACAAGGATGCCAACGGCTAGCGCAAGCCCCCCAAGAGTCATGATATTGAGGGTTTCGCCAAGTGCCGCCAGGCAGATGATCGCACCGAGGATAGACAGCGGGATCGACACCGCGACAATTACGGTAGAGCGCCAGCTGCCAAGAAATAACAATATCATGATACTTGTCAGCACCGCGGCAATAGCGCCTTCCAATGCGACACCCTTGATTGCTGCACGCACGAACAAGGCCTGGTCGTTGATGGGTACAACCTGGAGATTGTCCGGTAACGCTGGTTTGATCTGGGCCAGTTTCGACCGGATACCAGCGACGATGGCGAGCGTTGAAGTCACGCCATTCTTCAGTACCGTCATCACCACGGAGCGTGTACCGTCAACATGTACAATGTTGGTCTGCGGCGCATTACCATCGCGTATCTGTGCTACATCCCGGATATATATCGTTGAGCCACTAACCACCTTGATCGGCAGGTCACCGAGGTCTTGGATTACGGACGCGGCACTGTTCAACTGCAGCGTGTATTCAAATGCGTCTATCTTCTGCGTGCCAATCGGCGTGATCAGGTTCTGTGCGGCAAGTGCATTGCCGACATCCTGCGCAGTTAATCCGCGCGCCCGCAGTGCTGCCGGATCGAGGTCGATCTGTATCTGGCGCGTCTTGCCGCCATACGGAAAAGGAATCGCTGCACCCGCCACGGTAATCAACTGCGTACGGACCGAGTTGAGCGCGAGATCAGCCAGGGTTTGCTCGGACATGCCCTTGCCGGAAAGTGCGAGCTGAAGAATCGGCACCGTCGACGCGTTGTAGTTGAGAATCAGCGGAGGCGTCGTACCCAGCGGCATTTGCCTTACAACGGTCTGCGAAATTGCCGTGACTTGCGCGTTTGCAACCGCTATGTCAACGCCCGGCTGAAAAAAAACCTTGATGATTCCGGAGCCCGCGTACGAATTCGCTTCGATGTGCTCGATGTCGTTGACGGTCGTTGTCAACGAGCGCTGGAACAGGGTTGTAATTCGTCCCGCCATTTCATCCGGCGGCAGCCCGGTATATTGCCAGACAACCGCAATCACCGGAATGCGAATATCCGGGAAGATATCGGTGGGCGTGCGAAGCGCTGCAAGCGGACCGATGATGAGGAGCAGAAGTGCTAATACAACAAATGTATACGGTCGCCGCAGGGCAACGCGAACGATCTCAATCATAAGAAATAGTGAGAAAATTAGTGCGTTGCGTTAAAAATGTGTCATCAGGCCTCCCAGAGTAATGGATGTCATCGCCTGAATCCATACCTTGTCGAGATCCAGGTTTCCAAGAACTGTAACTAGTGGAATATTCAGACGTCTGACAAGACCTGACTCGATTTGTCGAGATTGGGATATCCACCGGGCAGTGGCTGCCAATCGGTATAGTCCGGGGTTGCCTGCCACACGGCGCCCCAGAGGAGCCATTTTCCTCCTGCGAGAAGAAAAGGCGTCCTCAGTGGAGTACTGGGCGTGATAATAATAGTCTTTCTACCTAATGAACATAGGCTTTTTCGGGATGGGCTGAAACGGATTCTTGGCGAAACAACCGGTATCGTCGTCGTTGGCGGAGGCGACAGACGGGCTTGATGCCTTAAAAAAAATGCGCCATGGCGGATGGGACGGGGCATTACTGGATATCAGCATGCCGGCATGAATGGTCTGGAAGTACTAAAAACAAATAATGAACGATGATGCGAAGCATCAAATACTGATGTTAAGCACGTATCATGAGGATGAATACGCCATCAGGACAATACGTGCAGGTGCATCCGCCTACCTCACCAAGAACAGTCCCATCGATCTGCTGTTATCCGCAATCCGGCCAATATTAGGTGCTTGTGGGCGCGCCCATATGGCCGGCTTCATAATCATGCAAGCGCGACACTATGAGCATGCGGTAAGGATTCAGGAATACATTGTTTTTGCATGATATCGACTGGCAGGAGATGCAGTTTGCCATGCCGGACCCCGCGTGTAGCGATAATATGATTGGCAAATTTTTTCACATTCTTGATAGTCCCGCTCAGGACGGCCACTTCCAGGCAGTTATCATGATCCATATGTACATGCATAGTAGATAGTGTTAAATCATGATGGTCGTGTTGCACCGCGGTAAGCGAGCTGGCCAGCTCACTTTCGTGATGACTGTATATATAACTGAGTGTGGCAATACAGTGACCTTCCACATGTTCCTCCGAGTGGACGGTGTCGAGCAAATCTCGTATCAGGTCACGGACGGCTTCCGAGCGATTGAAATAGCCGCGATTATGCATAACAACATCGAACTGCTCGGCAAGCTGATCATTAAGCGATATAGTTAGACGTTCCATATTTACTTTCTCCCAGATTATTTGTTCCTGCAATAATTTCTTTTATTTATGGGGATTCATTTCGTCATTAATGTGACAACACTGCAGGTAAATAAAAATACCACACACAGCCGAGATGTCTGTAAGGATGAGCTGGAACATGTTGTAAGATAAATGAGCCCCTTGTCAGGGATTCCCTACACCAGTACCATTGGATTAGCCGGCGATGTCCACAGTCTTATTATGGGAATTACCCGTTGACAATCGAAAGCTTGTGCACAGACATGACGATTGACTCTCATGAACGCTACCGGACAGTAGGCCGGCTTATGGGATAATCGATCCTGTTAACACCTCAGGGCATGTCAACAGCTGACATCGTCCTCATGAGCTTGTTTCCGTTTATGTGAAGTATCCTTTTACCAGGCATAACAAAAACTTGTTGAGCCGCGGCACTTGACGCACAAGGCTTGATTGCCTGCTGGTAAGGCGTCGGATAGTCAACCGCCCCATAACAACGTACATTCTATATGGCGCTTGGAGCAACCATTTTTAAAGCCGATCTGCAAATCGCGGATCTGGACCGCAATTATTATCGGGATCATGCGCTCACTCTCGCCCGCCATCCATCGGAAACCGATGAACGCATGATGGTGCGATTACTGGCCTTCGCGCTCCACGCCCATGAAGCATTATCGTTTGGCAACGGACTGAGTACCCATGATGAACCCGATCTCTGGCAAAAAGATTTAACGGGCGCTATCGAGTTCTGGATAGATGTAGGTCTCCCGGATGAAAAACTGATCCGCAAAGCCTGCGGCCGCGCCGGCCGGGTCTTCGTTTACACTTATGGCGGGCGTGTCGCCGATATGTGGTGGAGTCAATGCCGCGGCAAACTCGAACAGATCAAGAACCTGACGGTGACCAATCTGCCTTTGGAAGCCAGTCGCGCCATTGCAAAACGGGCACAACGCAGCATGTGCTTGAACTGTACTATTCAGGATGAGCAAATTTGGCTTGCCGATGGGACTGAGTCAGTACTGATTGAACTGGTAACACTAAAGAGCCCGCTACCGGCCTGAAATGGACTACCCTTAGTCATCCGTGCGTCTTTCCGCCACATCCGGGCAATTTTGCGCCCTTCACCCTTAGGTCTCGCACCACGCTCACAGCACCGGCCCAAAGCGGCCCACTCTCATGGGAACCGCGGAGCGATTATTCCCATGTAATAAACTCATTCATTCTTTAGATTTTCCAGGGCCTTCTATAAACAAAGCCCTTAATCCGGGGAAACGTTGTGGCTCCTCCTGAACCGGTCTTGGCGCCAGTCTCTCAAGTTCAGCTTCCAGTTCAACAATACGCCGCTCCAGCGCTATTTTGTCTTGTTCCAGGCGCGAAACCTGACTCCGAAGCCGCGAACGCGTCCACCGGCTTTTTATCATACTCGGCGAGGACAACAACCCGGCAATAAGTACCCCCAGGCCCATTGCAAGCAGCAGCACCAGAGCCAGGGAGCCCTCAAAACTCCACAAGGCAACGGATACCGTTACCGGCACGTTGTTCTGTAAAGAGAACCCCACAACGCCTATGGCGAGGACGATACCCACTATTAGAAGCAGATGCATGGTTTTATTCCGCTATTTGATTGGCATCACTGGACGGGCTTCAGCTATCCCGGCTTTCCTGGTGAAAAGAATATAGGGCAGATTGTCCATGAAGCAAGAATAGCAAGAATACGATGACTCTTCCATGCTGGCAATCAGTCGGCAGGCTTGAAGATCGAAGCCAAAAAACGGCTGGGAGGAGGACAGGACTTGAGGCGGAGGAGAAAATACGATGAATTGGGTCGTTCGGATGCAACTGGGAAAATTCGATTTAAACCGGCAATGAAATGCTTTGGAAACCACTGGATACCGGCTTCCGCTGATAGGACATCTGTACCGTTGTACCGTTTTTACCCTGTGAAAATCGGTGTATTTTACTTCTTGTTACCGCTTCACGGTTTTCCTTCTTCAACCTGGCTCGCTTGCGAAGTATTTTTTTTATCTTCCAGCAGGTGGAAAAAGATTTCATCCTTCCTGATCATGCCCAGTTCGCTGCGGGCACGCTCTTCAATGGCATCGGAACCTTGCTTGAGATCGCGCACTTCCGCGTCCAGGGTGGTATTCCGGATTTGCAGCTTCTGGTTGATTTCATGTTGTGCCAACACTTGCTGATCGAATTCCCATACTTTCAACCAGCTCCCCTTGCCCAGCCATAGCGGATACTGCAGCAGGGCAATCAGAGCAATGAGTATAAGACTCAGCATTACTTTCACTTGAATATCCCGCAGATCACCATTTACGTGGGCAATCCCTGCCTGGCTGCCCCGCTTTCATTGAGGGCTCGCCCTACTTGCTTGCATACACGCCACTTTCAAACGCCCCCCCTTCTTCTTTAAGGAATTGGCGCAGAGCTTATGAAGTGATGGGAGTACCCTTATCGCAACTGGTAATAGGCACCCCGTCCAGGGTAGCTTGCTGCGTCTCCCAGATCTTCCTCGATGCGCAGCAACTGGTTGTATTTGGCCAGGCGATCAGAGCGGGACAACGAACCGGTCTTGATTTGCAGTGCGTTGGTGGCGACGGCAATATCAGCGATGGTGGTATCTTCGGTTTCGCCGGAACGGTGCGAAATCACCGAGGTATAACCCGCGCGCTTGGCGGTCTCTATGGCGGCAAAAGTTTCGGTAAGCGTGCCGATCTGGTTGACTTTGATAAGGATGGAATTTGCTATGCCTTGCGCGATGCCTTCTTTGAGGATACCGCTATTGGTCACGAAAATGTCGTCACCGACCAGTTGCACCGATTTTCCAAGCCGGCTGGTGAGCAGTTTCCAGCCATCCCAGTCATGCTCGCTCATGCCGTCCTCGATGCTGATGATCGGATACTTGTCGACCCAGGTGGCGAGATAATCGACAAATTGTCCGGAACTCAGGCTCAATCCGTCCGATGTCAAATGGTATTTCCCGTCACGGAAGAACTCCGAGCTGGCGCAATCCAGCCCGATGGCGACATCCGGGCCAGGCAAATAACCCGCCTTCTCGATGGCCTCCACGATCAACTGCAATGCTGCCTCGTTATTAGCCAGGCTTGGAGCGAATCCGCCTTCGTCGCCCACTGCCGTGTTAATCCCCCTGCCGTCCAGCAACCCCTTCAACGTATGAAATATTTCGGCGCCGCAACGCAGCGCTTCGCGAAAACTTTGCGCCCCCAGCGGAATAATCACAAACTCCTGCATATCGAGCCTGTTATTGGCGTGAGCACCGCCATTGATGATATTCATCATGGGTACGGGCATGGACATCGACCCGGCACCCCCCAGATAGCGATATAAAGGCAAACCCGATTCCTCCGCTGCCGCTTTCGCCACCGCCAGCGAAACCGCAAGAACCGCGTTGGCACCGAGTCTTGATTTATTGCTGCTGCCATCGAGATCAATCAGCGTCCGGTCGATAAAAGTCTGCTCCATGGCATCCAACCCCATGATAGCTTCGGCAATCTCGGTATTGACGTTTTCCACGGCTTTCAATACGCCTTTGCCAAAATAGCGCTGCGCATCCCCGTCGCGCAATTCAACCGCTTCCCTAGTACCAACAGACGCGCCGGAAGGCACGGCCGCCCGCCCCAGTACGCCGGATTCGAGCAATACATCCGCCTCAACAGTGGGGTTGCCGCGTGAATCAAGAATTTCGCGCGCGATGACATCTACAATTGCACTCATACTATTTTTCCCTGGGTCATTTATCTAAATTTTATTAAGTTTTCCGTAGGATGGGTGGAGCGAAGCACAACCCATCATTCAGCCTGTTTCACCCCTCACCGCCGTCGCTTACCTTACCTCTCCAGCTCAAACCTTGAGGGCAAACTGGTTTCAACGGAATAAAACATACAAGGTGGCCAATCGGTAGGGGAGCGCGGGGTTTGATGGGTTACGGCCATGTTTACCCATCCTGCGTGGGCACCAAACCGGGAGTGGCTCATAAACAATATATAAATTTTATTAAGAAACTATTTAGCGCTTAAAAGCGCTTAAGCGATGTTCTTCAATTTACCGGAAGCTATCGCCTCGGATGTAACACGCTTCTCAGCAAAATCAATGGCTGCTTTGATAAATGCCGTGAACAATGGATGGCCCGATTTGGGCGCGGAGGTAAATTCAGGATGGAACTGACAGGCGACGAACCAGGGATGCTCGGTTTGCGGCAACTCGACCATCTCGCATAAGGCTTCTCCCGCCGACACACCACTTATGCGCAGCCCCGCCTGCTCCAACCGGGGAATGTATTCATTGTTGACTTCATAACGATGGCGATGGCGTTCTACGATTTTATCCGCTCCATAAATTTTCCGTACCAGCGACCCGTCTATCAGCAAGCATTCCTGTCCGCCGAGCCGCATGCTGCCGCCAAGATCCGACTTAGCATCACGAACTTCCAACTGTCCCTCCCGGGTATGCCATTCAGTGGTCAGGGCAATGACCGGATAGCAAGTATCCGGATTAAATTCGGTACTGTGCGCGCCTTCCATGCCGGCCTTGTCGCGGGCGTATTCGATCACCGCCAGTTGCATGCCCAGGCAGATGCCGAGATAAGGGATACGGTTTTCACGCGCGTAACGGATGGCCATGATCTTGCCCTCCACCCCGCGTTTGCCGAATCCACCGGGAACCAGTATCGCATCCATACCGGCGAGGCAATCAATTCCTCGTTTCTCGATATTCTCGGAATCCGTATAGTGAATATTGATTTTGCTGCGGGTATGAATCCCGGCATGAATCAAAGCTTCCGAGAGGGATTTATACGACTCGGTCAAATCCACATATTTTCCTACCAGCGCGATCTCTATCGTGCGTTCCGGATGTTCCAGCGCATGCACCAGTTTCTTCCAGACACTCAAATCAGCCGCTTTTGCGAGAATACTCAGCTTGTGGCAAACGATTTCATCCAGCATCTGCTCATGCAGCAGCGTGGGAATTTTGTAAATACTGTTCGCATCCACCGCTGAAATCACCGCTTCTTCCCGCACATTGGTGAACAACGCGATTTTCCGGCGCTCATCCGGCGGTAATTCACGGTCGGCACGGCACAGAAGCACATCCGGCTGGATACCGATCTCGCGCAATTCCTTCACCGAATGCTGGGTCGGCTTGGTTTTTAGCTCTCCCGCCGAACTGATGTAGGGCAGCAATGTAAGGTGGATGAAACAGGTATCTTCCCGGGGAAGTTGCACCGCCATCTGCCGGATGGCTTCCAGGAAGGGTAGCGATTCGATATCACCGACCGTGCCGCCGATCTCGACGATGGCCACCTGCGCATCTCCCGCGCCGGCCCTGATATGCAGCTTGATCTCATCCGTGATGTGCGGAATGACCTGCACGGTGCCGCCGAGATAATCGCCGCGCCGCTCTTTCTTGATTACGCTTTCATAAATCTGGCCGGTCGTGAAATTGTTGCGCCGGCTCATCCTGGCGCTGATAAAGCGCTCATAGTGTCCCAGGTCGAGATCGGTTTCCGCTCCATCCTCGGTGACAAATACCTCACCATGCTGAAATGGGCTCATGGTGCCGGGGTCCACGTTGATATAAGGGTCCAGCTTGAGCAGAGTAACCTTGATGCCCCGGGTTTCGAGGATAGCGGCAAGAGAGGCGCCCGCGATACCTTTCCCGAGAGAAGACACTACGCCACCGGTTACAAATACATACTTTGTCATGGCTGCTAATGATACCCGAAAAGGCCTGCCCGAACAAATCAACCGGAATAGTAAAGCGGGTTTCTCACTCACGAAAAAATCGTCCGACGACGCCTGTTCGTTACTTAAACCTATCCTTTATACCCGTCATTTATTACAGAAAGTACATTGGCGAGTGAAAGGTTTGCCGGCTGTTTTGGGTAAAAATGATAGTGAGGGAATGATGGGATAGCAGGATTTTGTTCATCGCTATCGTTTTTCCGGCTGGACGCCGAGATCACCGCGACAAAACCCGTGCGCTCAAACAGAGGGGATGATGCGGAAACATTTGGCTATATAGACAATATTGCCAAGACCCGTGCTAGTCGGCCAGGTAGGCAGGATGAGTGGAGATAGCGTAACCCATCAATATCCTGGATTACATGTGCTTTAGGGCCTGTTAACACTTATTTTGCACCCGCGACGGCGACGGATTTCATCCAGCACGAGGCATGAGCCGCGCGGCGGAGCAGGCCTCCGTAAGCGGCGAGTAACGAAGGGCTGGATGAAATCCGTCCAGTCCCTTCGGGTTGCTACACAAAAAACGCGGGTGCGAAATAAGTGTTAACAGGCCCTAATTATGGTGAAATTCTTTGGCTCGCGATCACCCTTATAGATTGGGCGCTCTGTTCATGTCTCAAGCCTCTCAAGATTTCGGATTTCGCGGCAGCCATAGCGATCAGGCCTTAATATCGACTTCGGTTCTGGCGCTCACCAGATCGAACAATTCCAGCAAATCCTGGTTGCGCATGCGGATGCAGCCGATGGAGCCGGGCTTGCCCATTTCCACGCTATCCGGGCTGCCATGGATATAGATATAACGGCGCATGGTATCCACTGGCCCCAGGCGGTTGAAACCCGGCTCACAGCCGGAAAGCCACAGAATGCGCGTTAAAATCCAGTCACGGCCCGGAAAGCTGGCGCCCAGTTCCGGCGTGTAAATTTCACCCGTGGGCCGGCGCCTGACGAACACGGTATTGACCGGCTGACCCGCGCCGATCTTAGCGCGAACGATGTGTTTTCCCAAGGGCGTGCAGAAGCTGCCGTTTACCTGTCCTACACCATTTTTTGCTGAGGAAATACGGTAGTGCCGGACAATATTCTCGTTATCGTCATATAGATACAGTTCCTGAGAGGGAATATTGATGATGATTCTCATCAGCGCCCTGTATCGCCGCCATTTGCCGCTACCTTGCGCCGTTCCGCGAAAAACTGTTTCAATCTGTCGCCCCCCTCTTCCGCCAGCACATTGCCGGTCACCTGCATATGATGATTAAGCCGACTCTCCGCCGGTAAATCGATGACGCTCCCGCATGCACCCGTTTTCGGGTCCGCCGCACCATAGACCAACCGCGCGATGCGCGCATGAAAAATCGCTCCCACGCACATGACGCAGGGTTCCAGCGTCACGTAAAGCGTGCAATCCGCTAATCGGTAATTACCCAGATACTGGGCCGCATCGCGCATCGCCATCACCTCCGCATGGGCGGTCGGATCGGCTGTTGTAATGGGACGATTGTAACCACGCCCAATAATTGTCCCATTCTTCACCACCACGGCGCCCACTGGCACCTCGCCCGCGTCTTGCGCCTGTTTCGCAAGTTCGAGGGCCGAACGCATGAAGTCAATATCCGATGGTTGGCATTGGTTCATGTATCGATCACGATGAAATACTCATTATTGGGGTTTGTACCCGTAGCAGGTGTGTAGGTCCAGCGCGATTTTATTACGTGCTTTGCTACTTATAACAATGTAGCCTAAAAATAATAATGGAGGTTATATCATTTAGGAGCCGGAATCTTAAATGGAGTAACGACGGTACATGCGATATCCGCACTACGCGAAGGCAACCGGAGAAAAATGACCATGACAACCCGTTATGCGGTTGACGCCCGCAGCGCTTGGCCCAAGCTGCCCCTGCTGGAGGATTGGCAGGACACCTGCACCACCTTCCACATGTGGACATAAGTCATCGGTAAAATCTGGTTAGCGCTTTCGCCAGACATCAACCACTGCTGGGGGTCAACGTTCTATGTCACCACGCGCGGCCTTACCACCTCGCCCATCCCCTACGGGACGCTTACGTTTGCGATCGACTTCGATTTTATCGCCCACGTGCTGCGGATCACTACCTCATCAGGCGCCGATCAGGCATTTGCTCTCGAGCCTATGTCGGTCGCCAGTTTCTACCGCAAGACGATGCAGACACTCAGCGAACTGGGGATCGAAGTCAAGATCCTCGCCCGGCCGGTTGAGGTCGAAGTGGCAATCCCATTTGAGCAGGATGATCAGCATGCAAGCTACGATGGAGATACCGTTGCTCGCTTCTGGCATGTGCTCGTGCATGCCGATTGTATCTTTAAGGATTTCCGCGCCCGCTTCATCGGCAAGGTGAGCCCGGTGCAATTCTTCTGGGGAGGAATTGATCTGGCTGTCACCCGGTTTTCCGGGCGAACCGCGCCGAAGCATCCCGGGGGCGCGCCCAACGTCGCTATCCGGGTAACGCAAGATGCGTATTCGCATGAAGTGTCGAGCGCGGGATTTTGGCCCGGGATGGGTTTAGGCGAGGCTGCTTTCTACGCTTATGCTTATCCCTTTCCCGCCGGTTTCGATAAATATCCCGTTCAACCAGCGGCGGCCTATTTCCATGACCAGCTCCGTTTTTTTATTCTTCCGTACGAAGCTGTACGAACAGCTGAAAATCCAGCGCAAACGCTCCTCCTGTTTCTCCAGACTACTTACGACGCTGCCGCTACGCTGGCGAATTGGGATCGTCCCGCGCTGGAACGAAAAATTACCCAAACATAACAAGGGACGATCCATAGGGACGATCTCTCCCTGGATAAAATCAGCGGCGCGCGAGGCAATGCAAGCAAAACGCATAAAATGCAGATCGCTAATAAGTACAACGGCATTGTGCCGCATGCGAATTCTTGCAAACGTTTCATGCCTGATTGTTGTCGCGCCTGGCATCCGGGTGCACATACCTCTTAACTGTCAAATCTGTCCAACCAATCTGCTGTAGCGGCAAGGTAGTGCTAAATCTGGACGGGTCAAACGCTTTGCCGTCGATCTCCTTTAATTCCGGCAACCTGTCAGACTACGCCTCCCTGCCCCCGATACGCTATAATGCCGGTTTTTTTGGCCTCGACAGATACCCATGCTGGAAGGAAACAATCTGGAATGCGTGCGCGGCGACCGCCGATTATTCCGTGACGTCAATTTCTCCCTCGAAGCCGGTGGACTGATGCAGGTTCAGGGGCCCAATGGCAGCGGCAAAACCAGTCTTCTGCGCATGCTGTGCGGGCTGGCGACGCCCGCCCACGGCGAGATCCGCTGGAATGGCGCTGAAATTCGCGCCCTGGGAGATGGTTATTACGCTGCGATGACCTATCTCGGACACTTGGGCGGCGTCAAGGACGATTTGACCGCTATTGAGAATCTGCGCATTTCCAGCGCGCTGGGAGGTGTCGAAATTGATGAGCGCAAAGCCCATGATGCCTTGCAGCACATGGGGTTGGGAGGACGCGAGTTATTGCCGGCCAAGGTATTGTCACAGGGACAGCGGCGCAGGGTAACGCTGGCACGCCTGTTGGTATGCGGAACCGTATTATGGATACTGGATGAGCCACTGACTGCGCTCGACACCGCCGCTGTGAAGCTGATGCAAGGCTTGATGGAACAGCATCTGGAACATGGCGGCATGATCGTGATGACAACCCATCAGGAGATCGAGATAACCGCCGTTGCAACCCAGCGGTTGCAGCTCGCCTGACATGTTTCTTTGGATAATTCAGCGCGACCTTCTGCTCGCGATGCGGCGGCGGTCAGATGTCCTGACGACACTATTTTTTTTCGTCATCGTCGTGAGCCTCTTTCCCCTTGGCGTGGGGCCGGAGATGAACATACTCCGGACCATGGCGCCCGGTGTGGTGTGGGTGGCCGCGCTGCTGGCCTCGATGTTGTCACTGGGGCGAATGTTCGCCAGCGACCATCTGGATGGCACACTGGAACAGATGCTGATCTCGCCTCAGTCACTTTCTCTTCTGGTAATGGGCAAGGCACTGGCTCACTGGCTGGTAACGGGCGTGCCGCTGGTGCTGATGGCGCCCGTGCTGGGCATCCAGTATGACCTGCCGGGAGATGCGCTACTGGTGCTGACTGCCTCGTTGCTGCTGGGAACGCCGGTACTGAGCCTGATTGGTGCTATCGGCGCGGCGCTCACCTTGGGGTTGCGAGGCGGCGGCGTACTGGTTTCGTTGCTGGTATTGCCGCTGTATATTCCGGTATTGATCTTTGGTGCGGGCGCGGTCGAGGCCAGTGCCGCCGGCTTGGGAGCCGGCGCACACATGTCGCTGCTGGGTGCTTTTCTGCTGGCGTCTCTGGTACTGGCGCCATGGACGGCCGCTCTTTCACTACGAATTTCAATGGAGTAAAGGAGCTTCCGAACAAACCATTTACGAGCGGATTGGCAGCAAAATCGGGATAGTCACGAGACGTGCTACAAAGGTCGTGGCCAGGTCGTAGCCAGCCGATGATGTCAGGAGTGCAGCGCGGCGAGCGCCCGTTCCTGCCAGCAGCCCGTGGAGATCCGCAAGAACTTATTCACAGGTTCCTGAAGAAACCAATTCTGAATTCAAGGTTTTTAGTTTAAAATTATGAGTTACACACCTGAAGCGTAAACTTGGGATACGGAATGAGTATTTTTTAACATGGCGATAAACTGGTTCAAATATTCTTCCCCGGCAAGTTTCTATTTTCTTGCCGGTAAAATGATCCCGCTATTTTCCATCGCCGCGATTGTATTGTGTGCGGTGGGACTTTATATCGGCTTCTTTGTAGCCCCCACCGATTTTCAACAGGGTGAGGCCTATCGCATTATTTTCATCCACGTTCCCGCCGCCTGGATGTCCATGTTCCTTTACGTGATCATGGCGATGTGGGCCGGCATCGGCCTTGCCTTCAATACGCGGCTTTCTTCGATGATCGCCACAGCCATTGCGCCGACAGGAGCGATGTTCACCTTTCTGGCCTTATGGACCGGTGCCCTGTGGGGCAAACCCATGTGGGGAACATGGTGGGTATGGGATGCGCGGCTCACATCCGAACTGATCCTGTTATTTCTTTACATCGGCTTCATGTCACTGCAAGCGGCAATCGACGACCCCCGCCGTGCCGACAAAGCGGGGGCCATGATTGCTCTGGTGGGCGTGGTTAACATACCCATCATCTATTTTTCTGTGAAATGGTGGAATACCCTGCATCAGGGAGCCTCCGTCAGTATTACCCAATCTCCCAAAATGGCCACGACCATGCTCACCGGCATGCTGATCATGTCGCTCGCGTGCTGGATGTATGCAATCGCGGTCGTTCTGATACGCACGCGGGCCGTCATTCTGGAGCGCGAACGTCACACGGCGTGGGTAGGTGAATTACAAGGAGCGGCGCGGTGATCTGGGCCAGTATGTCGGATTTTCTGGATATGGGCGGATATGGATTTTACGTGTGGGGATCCTATCTGGTGGCGCTTGTTTGCATAGCCGGGGAAATTATTCTTGTTTTTAACCGCAAGCGAACTTTGCTCCGGCATCTCAGTCTGATTCATCAGTCAACTAAACAAGAGAAGAGAAATGAAACCGCGTCATAAAAAACTGGCAATAATCGCGTCCGGCGTGACTGCGCTGGGTGTTGCTTCCATATTGGTGTTGAATGCGTTTCAGAGTAATCTGGTGTTTTTCTTCAGCCCCACCCAGGTGGCGGCCAATGAAGCCCCTCTGGGCAAAAGCTTTCGCATCGGCGGCCTGGTGGAAGAAGGCAGCGTCAAGCGTCAGCCCGATGGCGTAACGGTAAACTTCGTCGTGACCGACACCGCAAAAGTGATCCCCGTTGTTTATACAGGGATTCTTCCCGATCTGTTCAAGGAAGGCAAAGGCGTGGTGGCTCAAGGTAAGCTGGCTGAAAACGGTGTTTTCCGCGCGGACGAAGTACTAGCCAAACACGATGAAAACTACATGCCGCCGGAAGCGGCAAGCGCCTTGGAACAAGCTGACAAGGCACGGAAAACAGTATTGGTGCAATGACCGCCGGCTCGCGAGGCGAGAAAATTTTTTCCTGATTCAAACAGGCCTGACCATGGCTTATAACTTATAACCCATCACTCACATCCTCTACACCATGATCCCAGAACTCGGTAATTTCGCTCTGATACTCGCATTGCTGCTAGCGCTCATACAAGGTACTTTGCCCATTATTGGCGCGGCCCGTGGCATTCCTTCCTGGATTGCGCTGGCCCGGCCTGTGGTCCAGGGGCAGTTTGTATTTATCGCCATTGCATTCTTTTGCCTGGCCTACTCGTTCGTCAATAACGATTTCTCGGTGATGAATGTGGCTCAGAATTCCAACTCCAAATTGCCGCTGGAGTATCGTTTCGCGGCGACCTGGGGTTCGCACGAGGGTTCGCTGCTGCTGTGGGTTTTCATGCTGGCAGCCTGGTCGATTGCCGTCAGTGTATTCAGCCGCCGCCTGCCGGACGAAATGGTGGCGCGAGTGTTGGGTGTAATGGGGCTGGTGAGTGTGGGTTTTCTGCTGTTCATGCTGTTTACCTCCAACCCTTTCGACCGCCTGTTGCCCGGCGCACCGGAGGGAAGCGATCTTAACCCCCTGCTGCAAGACCCTGGCATGGTGTTTCATCCGCCCATGCTCTATATGGGTTATGTAGGATTTTCCGTCGCATTTGCTTTCGCCATCTCCGCGTTGCTCAGCGGACAGATGGACGCAACCTGGGCACGCTGGTCGCGCCCGTGGACTACCGTCGCATGGCTATTCCTCACCATCGGCATCATGCTGGGTAGCTGGTGGGCCTATTATGAGCTCGGCTGGGGCGGCTGGTGGTTCTGGGACCCGGTGGAAAACGCATCCTTCATGCCATGGCTGGTGGGAACCGCGCTGGTTCACTCACTGGCGGTCACTGAAAAACGCGGCAGCTTCAAGAGCTGGACCGTGTTGCTGGCAATATGCGCGTTTTCCCTGAGTCTGCTGGGTACATTTCTGGTTCGCTCGGGCGTGTTGACATCCGTTCACGCCTTTGCCACCGATCCCAAGCGCGGTATATTCATCCTGGCGTTCCTGGTTGTCGTCATCGGGGCCTCGTTGCTGTTATTTGCATGGCGGGCACCCAAGATTGGTTTGGGCGGAAAATTTGAACTGCTATCGAGAGAATCGTTGCTGCTTGGCAATAATCTGTTGATGATGGTGGCGGCGGGCAGTATTCTTCTGGGCACGCTTTATCCGTTGCTGATGGATGCGCTTGAACTCGGCAAGATATCGGTTGGCCCGCCCTACTTCGAAGCGGTATTCGTGCCACTGATGGCGCCGGCAGTTTTCCTGATAGGAGTGGGTCCGCTTGCGCGCTGGAAACAGGCAAGCCTGCCCGAACTCGCGGTGCGTTTGCGCTGGGCTTTTGCTGTGAGTCTTGTCACCGCGCTCTTAATGCCGTTCGTGATGGGTGAATGGAAGCCATGGGTGAGTTTCGGTTTGCTGCTGGCTTTCTGGGTCATTGCCAGCATCGTGGTGAGCCTGCTTCAGCGCATGCAAAATAGCGGTAAGCAAGGTCTGTTCGCGAAGCTTGCCGCGCAATCCCGCAGTTATTACGGTATGCATTTCGCGCATCTGGGCATAGCGGTATTCATCATCGGCGTAACGATAGTCGGGGGTTATGAGACCGAAAAAGACGTACGTATGGAAATCGGCGATACGGTGGAAGTCGGCGGCTACACGTTCCGTTTCAACGGTTCGAAAAAGGTTCCCGGGCCCAATTACATGTCGGATATGGGTAATATAGATGTGCTGCGTAACGGTGAAAAAGTGCGCACCATGGAGCCGGAAAAACGGGTTTACGCCGCATCGGGAATGGCCATGACGGAAGCCGCGATAGATACGGGTATATTGCGCGATCTCTATGTTGCTTTGGGTGAACCGCTGGAAAACGGAGCATGGGTCGTACGGGTTTACCACAAGCCATTTGTGGACTGGATCTGGTTCGGATGCCTGCTGATGGCCTTCGGGGGCGCGCTGGCTGTGACCGACCGGCGTTATCGCCTGGCGGTACGCAAGCAACGTGAGACCCTTGATGACAAGAAGGTTGCCGGCAGGGAAGTCTCTACCGGCAGGAAGGCACCCGCTGGGCCTCTGATTCCGGGGGCCAGGAAGGCATCGGCTGGGCCCCTGATTCCGGGAGGCAGGAAGGCATGACGCGTTTCCTGCTGCCGCTGGTAGCATTTATCGTACTGGTGGCGTTTCTGCTGGTTGGCCTGAACCTCAATCCGCGTCAGGTGCCTTCGCCATTGATTGGAAAGCCCGCTCCTGAATTCCAGTTGGAGCAATTGCATGAATCGGAAAAGACGCTTACGTCCAAAGATAATCTTGGCAAGGTATGGCTATTGAATGTATGGGCTTCATGGTGCGTTTCGTGCCGCGAGGAACACCCGTTGCTGGTTGAACTGGCCAAATCCGGAATAGTTCCCGTCTATGGCCTTAACTACAAGGACGAGCGCGACCTGGCTTTACAGTGGCTAAGACAATTCGGTGATCCTTATACGGTCAGTATCCGGGACCCGGAAGGCAGGACAGGTATCGACTACGGTGTCTATGGCGTTCCCGAAACTTATGTCATCGACAAGAACGGGGTCATTCGTTACAAACAGATTGGTCCGGTCACGGTGGAAGCGCTGGAAACAAAAATTCTGCCGCTGGTGAGGGAACTGCAAGGATGAGTCTGGCATTTTTATCCGACCCATCGGGTTTGGACGGCCGCCCTGCGCGCACCGGTATCCACGAGAGACACTTCAACGTAAACAGCAAAATTTTCCTTCTGCTCGTCCTGATGCTCCTGCTACCTTCGAGCTGGGCAAAAGAAGCTGCACCCGTAGCAGAGGATCCGGAGATCGAGCGGCGCATGATTCATTTATCTGAAGATCTGCGTTGCCTCGTCTGTCAGAACGAATCACTGGCGGGTTCACGGGCGGATTTTGCCAACGACCTGCGGCGTGAAATCCGGGAACAGATGAAAGCAAACAAGAGCGACAAGGAGATTATCGATTTCCTGGTCGCCCGTTATGGTGATTTTGTGCTTTATCGCCCGCCGGTTAAATCCACAACACTATTCTTATGGTTCGGTCCCTTTGTTTTTCTGTTAATAGGGGCGGTACTACTGGTTATTTATCTTAAACGCCGCGGCAGGCAGGTTGGGGACGCGGTGCTATCCGAACATCAGCGCGAACAGGCTGAAGCATTGCTAAAGGAAGGCAAGGGTAACAACGCATGACATCATTTTGGGTTGTAGCCGGCATTTTTATTGTCGGTGCTCTGCTGTTCGTACTTCCTACGTTGCTGAGAAAAAAAGATTATCAAGCTGGCGGGGGGCGCGACTCCACCAATATCAGTATCTATCGCGATCAGTTAGCCGATCTCGATAACGATTTACGCAGCGACATCCTGACACGTGAGCAATACGAGCAAAGCAAGCGGGAACTGCAGCAGCGAATGCTGGAAGACGTTCCCCAGGGAGGATCCGTGACAACTGCTACATTAGTGGGCGGCGGCAACCGTAATGTTGCAACCATAGCATTGGTGGTGCTGGCGATACCCCTGCTGGCGGTCTCACTTTATCTCTGGCTGGGCAATACGCGGGCGCTTACTCCGCAGCCCGCTGTCGAGCAGATGCCCATGCAGGGAATGACGGATGAAGGAGGTCATCAAAACTTTTCGGCGGTGCTGGATAACCTGACAGCGCGTCTCAAGGAGCAGCCGGATGATATGGAAGGCTGGGTCATGCTGGGAAGAACCTATGCAATGATGCAGCGCTTCCCTGAAGCGAAAAGCGCTTATGAGAAGGCGCTTGCCATGGTCCCGGATGATGCGGAACTATTAACCGATTATGCCGATATTGTCGCGATGACGAATAATGGCAGTCTGATGGGGCAACCTCAGGAACTGATCAATAAGGCATTGCGTCTCGATCCCAAGAATCCCAAGGCGCTGGCATTGGCGGGTACCGCCGAATTTGAGCAAAAAAGATTCAAGCAAGCGGCCGTATACTGGGAGCAATTACTGGTGCTCGTTCCGCCAGAGTCTGATTTGGCGCGATCTGTAAGCAATAGCATTGCCGAAGCGAAATCGCTGGCTTCAGGGAAAGGCAGCATCATGGCAAGAGCGCAGGATCAGGCGCCGGGCGGGCAGAATCCTCCTCCTGCCGGGAACAGGCCGGAGTCAGCCGCGGCTGCGGGGGCGGCCACAGCGGGTGGCGGCACACTTTCCGGTAACGTGACATTGAGTCCCGCCATGGCCGGCAAAGCGTCTCCCAATGACAGCCTGTATATTTTTGCTCGCGCCAAAGTGGGCCCGAGGGCGCCGCTGGCGACGCTGCGCCTGCAGGTCAAGGATTTACCAGCAACTTTCTCGCTGAACGACTCGATGGCCAGATCCGGTGTACAGCTATCCACCTTTGCCGATGAAGTGGTGGTAGGCGCCAGAATCTCAAAATCCGGATCTCCCATGCCGCAAAGTGGTGATCTGCAAGGCCTCAGCCAACCCGCCAGGGTGGGCGACAAGGGAATTAATGTGGTAATCGATCAAACGTTACCTTAAACCCGGATAATCCATTAGCGGTTCTTCGAGCACGCGAGTGCTGATGGTCAGTTTGCGGCTATTTCTGTCGCTTGCCCGGCATCCATAGACCCGGCTATGAATTTCTCCCGACCGGCAACGCTGTTTTGCAACCCACTTCGCCATCATCTCGCATTCTACTAGATTATCTAGGTTGAATAAGTCCCGAGTTTCTCAGCGGCGATCCACTGAGAAACTATCCATACGAAATCATCAGGCTGCATAAAGTGGAAGGCGCCAATAAGCAAAGCGCATTGCGCCGTATGCATGCCTATGAGTCGTTAAAAATGACGGGATAGCCGTCAGGCAAGGCGCGAAGAGGTACATAGTTTCCTATGCAACAACGAGCAACTCGGCGTGCCCGTGTCTAACGAACCCTTAAAAATGACGAGATAGCCAGCAGGCAAGGCGCGAAGAGGCGCATAGTTTTTCCTATGCAACGACAAGCAACTCGGCGTGCCCGTGTCTAACGAGCTCTTAAAAATGACGAGATAGCCGTCAGGCAAGGCACGAGGAGGCGCATAGTCTCCTATGCAACGACGAGCAACGCCGCATGGCGGCTATCTCGTCATTTTTAATTAGCGAAGCTGGTGATTGACCCAGAGGGCGGCGGTAAACAGCAGCAGCGCACCTGCTTGGTGAGCTGCCGCCAGCGGTAGCGGAACAACCAGCAGCAAAGTGGCAATGCCGAGGCTTATCTGCACTATCAGCATGATCAATAACAGATTGCAGGCAAGATGGGCCGAACCGGGAAGTGGTAGATTTTTCGATTTAAACCAGAAAATGGGAATCAGAGTCGCCAGCGTCCATGCGATCAGGCGATGATCGAATTGTACCGTCGCCATGTTATCGAAAAAATTGCGATACCATGGCTCCAGCATGAATATCTCCGGCGGAATGATGTGACCGTTCATCAACGGAAAGGTATTGTAAGCTCGTCCCGCATGGATGCCCGCGACGAATCCTCCTGACAAAACCATGATGAAGATGAGTGTGGTAAGCCCCAGGGAAAAGCGGTGTAAACCTCGCAATCTGATATTTCCATGCGATATATCAGCAGGAAGCAGTAGCTCTAACGCCACCCGGAACATTGCGGCATAAATAATGAATGCAAGTCCTAAATGAGCGGTCAGCCGGTATTGACTGACATGCGGGTTATCCACCAGACCGCTTTTTACCATATACCAGCCCATCGCGCCCTGCAGACCACCCAGCACGAAAATTCCTGTCAGTTTCAGGCCCAAGGGCCGATCAATGCCTTTCCGGGCGAGAAAATATACGAATGGAATAAAGAAGGCCAGTCCGATGACGCGCCCAAGCAACCGGTGAAAATACTCCCACCAGAAAATGCCCTTGAATTCTTCCAGGCTCATGCCGAGATTAATTTTTTTGTACTGAGGTGTCTGATGATATTTCTCGAAAAGCACCTCCCAATCACTTTGGCTGAGTGGAGGAATCGTACCGACGATGGGTTGCCATTCAACAATGGAAAGTCCCGAATGGGTAAGCCGTGTCACACCGCCGACAACCACCATGGCAAACACCAGCGCGCAGCAAGTCAACAACCAGATGCCAATGGATTTTTGCATGATAAAATAAATAATTCGCTATAAGCGGGAGTTGATGATTTATGGCAGACTTGAAACAAATCAGATCGCGGCTTTACGAGAGGATTATTTCGCGCGCATCAGACGCTGTTTGTCACGCATCCATTCTTTCTGTTTCTCGGATTCGCGCTTGTCATGCTGTTTCTTGCCTTTGGCCAACCCTATTTCGAGTTTGATTTTTCCGGCCTTATAGTGCATATCCAGCGGCACCAGAGTGTAGCCAGCACGCTCCGCCTTGCCAATGAGCCGCTTGATTTCATCCGCATGCAGCAGCAACTTGCGAGTGCGGACCGGGTCCGGGTTGATATGGGTGGATGCCGTCGGTAAAGGACTGATATGGCAGCCGATGAGAAACAATTCGCTGTTGCGGATTATGACGTACGCTTCCTTTATCTGCACCCGTCCCGCACGGATTGCTTTGACCTCCCAACCTTCAAAAACCACGCCGGTTTCATATTTTTCCTCGATAAAATAATCGTGAAAAGCTTTCTTATTCTGAACAATACTCATGTGGCAAGAAAAAGGGTGAGTTCCACGCGGGTTTCGTGTATTTTAACAGTTTCAATGCGGTCTCGGTGGATCATGGCAGTTTGTTTATCCTGAATCCCGGGCCGGATTTCGCCGTAAAGGCGAAGGTCAAGTATGCAACCGATCTTTGTGGACATAGCGCCGAGATGAAAAATGAGTGTGAAATGAGCGGTCAAACGCCGAATTCAGGTCTATCCCATGGCTGACATAGAAAAATCAGTTCTGGTCGGTTATTCCGCGAGCCAGATGTTCGCGCTGGTGGACGGGGTTGAAGCGTATCCCGATTTTCTACCGTGGTGCGGCGGTTCATCCGTGAGGCATCAGAGTGAAACCGTTACCCATGCGACGATCATGATCAATTATCACCATATCAAGCACAGCTTCACCACCGAGAATACCCGACACCCACCCGAATTGATTAACATAACACTGCTGGACGGACCCTTTCAAAACCTGGATGGCCACTGGCGTTTCATTCCCCTGTCGGAAGATGCCTGCAAGATAGAGTTTCGCCTACACTACACGTTCTCGCACATATTTCTGGAAAAGCTGGTAGGACCGGTATTCTTCATTATCGCCAACAGCTTTGTGGAAGCATTTATCGCACGGGCGGAAGTGGTTTATGGGCATTCATGAACGCACGATAGAGATTGAAGTCGTTTATGCGTTGCCGGACAATCAGTTTGTACGGCGGTTGAATCCGCCGGTTGGAATCACCGCGCGGCAGGCGGTGGAGCTTTCCGGCATCATCAACCTGTGTCCTGAAATTGATCTTTCACAAAACAAGCTGGGCGTATTTGGCAAATTGGTCAAACCCGATACAATTCTGCGTGATTGCGATCGTGTGGAAATCTACCGGCCATTGGCTGTCGATCCCGGAGAGGCGCGCAGGAAACGTAAGGAAGATTTCAAGGCAACGAAGAAAAATAGAGATACCGGCGTAGACGCACCCAGGAACGTCCCCCTGTGAATGGCGGATAGACAGAGACAATGCAAACCCTCCGATTCCAGCGCGTTATCCTGTCTCATGGCTTGCCACAATCCTGAATCCAGTAGTTGACCATTCATTCTCCAGCTCAGCGCTATGATCCGCAAAAATCTTCCTGTTCTTCGACTTCACCACAATGGTGAGTTTCCTGCAGGAGGAATTCGATCACGAGCCATCAAGATCAGGGTCCCCGCAGCCTCCGTGTTTCGCTATAATGCCGCTTTGTGAAGGATCAATATCATGCGATTGGTTGAAAAAGCTCTGACTTTTGATGATGTTTTGCTGCTTCCCGCCCACTCCGGGGTTTTGCCGCGCAATGTTAATTTAACCACCCGGCTCACCCGCGCAATTTCCCTCAACATTCCACTGGTTTCCGCCGCCATGGATACGGTAACCGACTCGCGGCTTGCCATTGCCCTCGCGCAGGAAGGTGGCATCGGCATCATCCACAAGAATATGCCTGCGGAAGATCAGGCAGCCCATGTAGCCAAAGTCAAACGCTTCGAAAGCGGTGTGGTGAAGGAACCGATCACCATTCCCCCGGACATGACCGTCCGCGAAGTGCTCAATCTCATCCACCGGTACAAGATATCCGGTTTGCCGGTGGTGGAAGGCTCGAAAGTCGTGGGTATCGTCACCAACCGGGATCTGCGCTTCGAAACCAATCTGGATCAACCCATCAAGAACATCATGACGCTGAAAGAGCGGCTGGTGACAGTCAAAGAAGGGACGACTCGTGAAGAAGCAATGGCGTTGCTGCATAAACACCGGCTGGAGAGAGTACTGGTGGTAAATGGCGATTTCGAGTTGTGCGGATTAATTACCGTGAAGGACATTATCAAAACTTCGGAACATCCCAGTGCGTGCAAGGATGATCTGGGCCGTTTACGCGTGGGGGCTGCGGTTGGAGTCGGCGAAGGCAGCGACGAACGCGCGGAAGCGTTGGCTGAAGCAGGCGTGGATGTGATCGTGGTGGATACGGCTCACGGTCATTCCCAGAGCGTACTTGAGCGGGTACAGTGGGTCAAGAAGCGCTTTCCTCAAATTCAGGTTATCGGCGGCAATATTGCCACTGCTGCTGCGGCCAAGGCGCTGGTCGATCACGGAGCCGACGGCGTAAAAGTTGGAATAGGTCCCGGCTCGATTTGTACCACGCGCATTGTCGCCGGTGTGGGCGTACCGCAAATCACCGCGATCAAGAACGTATCGGACGCATTGAACAACACCGGCGTGCCGCTGATTGCCGATGGAGGCATCCGCTATTCCGGCGATATCGCTAAGGCCATCGCCGCCGGCGCCAGTTCCGTAATGCTGGGTGGATTGTTTGCCGGCACCGAAGAGTCTCCCGGAGAAATTGAACTCTTCCAGGGGCGATCTTATAAAACCTATCGCGGTATGGGCTCGCTTTCCGCCATGCAGCAAGGTTCCAGTGACCGCTATTTCCAGGAAGCCGGACAAGACACTGAGAAACTGGTGCCCGAAGGCGTGGAAGGCCGTGTACCTTTCAAGGGCAGCGTAATCGCCGTGATCCATCAGCTCATAGGCGGTATACGCTCGGGCATGGGTTATCTCGGCTGTGGAACCATTGACGAAATGCACGCCAAAGCCGAGTTCATTGAAATCACCTCCGCCGGTATCCGCGAATCTCATGTTCATAACGTCCAGATCACCAAGGAGGCGCCAAATTATCACGTGGAATAGTTAAAAAGCCGCCATGCCGCGTTGCTGGGTCGTTGATCGCATAGGAATCGCTACGCGCGTCCTTCGCCTTGCCTGACGCCAATTGAGTCATTTTTAACGTTTTCCTCGTGGTTTTGCCTGTTTGAAGTTACGATTTAAGGATTTCTGACGCACCCCGATGCATCAAAAAATACTCATCCTCGACTTTGGTTCCCAATATACCCAGTTGATCGCCCGCCGCGTCCGGGAAACCAACGTTTATTGCGAAGTTCATCCCTGCGACGTCAGCTCGCAATTCATCCATGACTTTGCAGCGCAAGGCATTATTCTTTCCGGTGGTCCGAATTCCGTTGCGGAGGATGAAACACCGCGCGCCCCGCAAGCTGTCTTCGACTTGGGTATCCCGGTACTGGGAATTTGCTACGGCATGCAGGTGATGGCTGCGCAGCTGGGCGGCGCGGTTGAAACTTCAAAAGTACGGGAATTTGGCTATGCTGAGGTACGTGCGGAAAATCGAACCGCACTGATGCGTGATATTCACGATCGTACCGATGCGGAAGGCAAACCGGTTCTGGATGTGTGGATGAGTCATGGCGACAAGGTAACGGCGCTTCCTCCCGGTTTCAAGGTGATGATCAGCAATGCCGCCACGCCGAATGCCGCCATAGCGGATGAGGCACGCAAGTTCTATGGCATGCAATTTCATCCCGAGGTCACCCACACCCTGCAAGGCAAGGCCATCATCGAGCGGTTTGTACATGAAATTTGCGGGGCCGGTTACGACTGGAATATGCCCGATTTCATGGAAGAAGCGATCGGCAGGATTCGCTCGGAAGTGGGCACGGATGAAGTGATTCTGGGTCTATCCGGCGGTGTGGATTCATCGGTCGCGGCGGCGCTTATTCATCGCGCAATCGGAGAACAGCTTACCTGCGTATTTGTGGACAATGGTTTGCTGCGATTAAACGAGGCGAAGCAGGTAATGGACACCTTTAGCAGGAACCTGGGTGTCAAAGTCATTCACGTCGACGCCGGCAAAGAATTTCTCGGTCACTTGCAAGGCGTTGCCGATCCCGAACAAAAACGTCGTATTATCGGCCGGGAGTTTGTCGAAGTATTTCAGCGCGAAGCCGCCAGGATCGCCAACGCCCGCTGGCTTGCCCAGGGAACGATCTACCCGGACGTGATTGAATCCGCTGGTGGTAAGACAAAAAAAGCTCATACCATCAAATCCCATCATAACGTCGGCGGCCTGCCCGATACATTGCATTTGAAGTTGCTGGAACCCCTGCGTGAACTGTTCAAGGATGAAGTACGTGAACTTGGCCTGACGCTGGGACTCCCGCACGATATGGTATACCGTCACCCTTTTCCGGGTCCTGGCCTGGGCGTTCGCATTCTTGGCGAGGTCAAGTACGAATATGCCGAGTTGCTGCGGCGTGCCGACGCGATTTTTATCGAAGAATTACGTGCTTCGGGCTGGTATGAAAAAGCCTCGCAAGCCTTTGCCGTCTTCCTGCCGGTAAAATCAGTCGGGGTGATGGGCGATGGACGCACCTATGATTACGTGGTGGCATTAAGAGCGGTCAAAACAGAAGACTTTATGACGGCCCACTGGGTGGAGCTCCCCTATACCCTGCTGGCCAGGATTTCTAATCGTATTGTCAACGAGGTTCGCGGCATCAATCGCGTCGTATACGATATCTCCGGCAAACCACCTGCGACGATTGAATGGGAATAAATTTGCATCATTCACTGTTTCTCGGCAAGCTTATCGATAAAAATATTAGGCCCATGGTTTAACCTTACGTAAACCGGTTCTATCAATGAAGATAATTGCTACATCTGTCACTTTTCTGCCTCTCCTGCTTCTCGGCGAACCAGTGCTGGCGGAAGGAGGAAAGCAGTCAGAGAAGTTAAATACGTCAACCGTGAATTCAGCCGCGCAGATTGTCCAGCCTCACAATTCTGACATTAGGGTTAAAGTTGAGAATGATGGTGAACAAATCATTGTGAAGGCAACTTTTACTGTTCCGGCTGCGCCTCAGCAAGTCTGGGCGGTGCTGACCGACTTCGATAACATATCCAACTTTATTTCCAGCATCCAGTCCAGCAAAGTGGTCGGAAGATCGGGCGATGATATACATGTCTCCCAGCACGCGATAGAAAAATATGCCTTTCTAACGATTTCGCTTGAATCAGTACGAAAAATTAATTTGACCCCTTTCAAGAAAATCCATGAACGCATGATTAGCGGCAGCATGCGCAAAATGGAAGAAACGACACAACTATTGCCAGAGGGAAATCACACGCGTATTGTTTATCATGCGGAGATTATTCCTGATGTCTGGATTCTGCGGTTTATAGGACCCCACTTCATCGAGAACGAAGCGCGAAAGCAATTCCAGGAAATATCCAACGAAATAATCAGAAGAAAACAACTGGCAGTCACCACTGGATAGTACTCCAGTAAGCAAAGTCGCTCAGATCACGCCAAAACTCTCCTGCATAAAGCCACAACCAAGAATCTGCCGACGCGCACCAACTCCCTTATGCGTCAGCGTCACCAGATTGATAATGTTGCGATAGGAAGTTGTTTTCCTCTCAATTCTTTTCTCACCCCGGAAATGCGGAGCACGCCAGAGAGAGCGGTGATCTCTGATCCTTCACAGGGGTTTGCGTCCACTAATGATTCTAAGTAACACCACCACGATGGCGATCACCAACAGAATATGGATGAAACCACCCATGGTGTAAGAACTCACCAACCCAAGCAGCCATAAAATGATCAGAACGACAGCGATGGTATAGAGCATGATATTCTCCTTTCATGTTTAACCTGTTTATCAACGTTCCTGACACTCATCCGGATTGTAGGACATACCGCCATTCAAGAATTACCTGCGGATAGGGTCCCGGTTCTATTTTTCTCGCTCGGCATCGGCCTTGGCAGCGGCTTCCGCAGCTTTTGCATCTTTAAGGCAAATCCCTTTTGCGTCGCCGGCCCGATCGTCACACCGTTCTTTAGCGGTCGCGTAATCCGCCTCCGCCCTGGCGATACGGGCTTTATAGCGATTTTCCCTGGAAGGTTCATACTGAGCTTCAAGATCGGCTTCCGCGACCTCTTCTCCACCTTTCGCTTCAACTCGGCAAATATCCTTCGCATTCGCGGCGAGGGAATCACAATGCGCCTTTTGGGCCTTGTATTCGCGTTCTATGCGCTCCTTTTCCGCTTTGTACGCATCCTTGGACATGTGCTGCCCCGCCATCGTGCCGAAACTGAATACCAAGCCCGAGATTATCGCGATGACTTTGAATTTATCCATGATTTCCTTAACTTATAATTCTAATACCATTATGCGGCATGTCGCATTTCGCCACATGCCGCACCACTTTATTTAGGAGGATAGATATCCTTCTGGTTTTTCTCCCAGGTGGAAATTTGCTTTTCCGCCTCCTCCTTTGTAACCCCATACGATTCCTGAATCTTCCCCGCGAGCTGATCCCGTTTGCCTGCAATCACATCGAGATGATCGTCGGTTAGCTTGCCCCACTGCTCCTTGACTTTACCCTTGAATTGTTTCCAGTTGCCTTCTACTTGATCCCAGTTCATTTTTAACTCCTTTCATATGGATAATAGGACATGCAATTTCATTACGGTTTCTTTGATGCTCATTTCCAGCTACTTATTTACTTCTTGATGCTCAGTTCATTAATCACATTCTTCACGCCCTCGACTCCACGCGCGATCGCCGTTGCCTGGTCGATCTGAGTCTGATTGTCCACAAAACCGCTAAGCTGGACCTCACCGTCGCGCGTCACTGCGGCAATATCAAAGCTCTTAATACTCTCATCGGCAAGCAGCGCGGCTTTTACCTTGGCAGTAATGACGGCATCATCTATTTTGTCGCCTATCGTCGTCGTGGTAATCTTTAAGTTCATCTTATTGTCCACGTTTTTGACACCCTCGACTCCACGGGCGACCGTAATGGCCCGATCGATCTGAGCCTGGTTATCCACAAAACCACTAAGTTGAACCTCGCCTTTGCGTGTCTCGACCTTGATATCAAAACTCTTGACATCCTCATTGGCCAGTAGCGCCGATTTCACCTTGGTGGTGATGGTGCTGTCATCGATTTCCGTCCCTACTGTGGTTTTAGCCTCGGGCTTAGGCGCCTCAGGCGGCGCCGCTTTCTCCCCGCTTTTTCCACATCCGGCAATAGATAGCGCGCCGATGAGTGTGATGGTCAGAACGAGTAATCTATTTTTGGTATTCATGCTTTTTTTCTCCAAAGTTGATTGAAATTGGAACTGTTAAAAGTACTCTCAGCCTGCCGGACTTGAGAAATCGAAGCGAGAAAGCGCCCGGATGGAAACAGATTCTGATGATGCTGCGGGCTGATAGTTAATTCTATTAGCCAAAAAAGCGACGAAATACAAACCGGCCAGTTACTTTTACAGCCGATCTCATTCAAGTCCGGCAGGCTGCCACAGGCATACTCTGCTCCACGGGTGCAATCATCCCTTTTTGACTCTAACTGATCAGTGCGGTGACACACACAATCAGGAAAATACTAAAAATGGAGCTTAACCAGGCAAATAGAACAACTGCCAGAATTGCACACAAAACGATCGACGGGAGTGGTGCGACTTGAGAGTCGAGACTTGGGGCTCGAGATGGATTGGGGATTAATTCGGTTGATAAATCACATACAAAGTGAAGACGCCGGTCTGAAGCACTGATGCCTCTTCCCGGCGTGTGATGTGTGACTCTGCGAAAGCAAGACTTAGCTGCTGGAATATCAGGCTGGATTTTTCACGGGGCAGGTAGCCCGGAAGGCCTAAAGGGGAATGGAAATGAATTCCGGATCGCCCAGCTATCAGCGCCCGTCACCATGCCTTGCGCCGAATTCATTATTCGCTCGACCCGGTTCCATGATGGCACGCCGCCCAAGCTCGCCTTATTTGGCTTGTATCTGATCAAAAACGCCGCCATGGGCAAAATGCCTGCTTTCCGCCAGATTCCAACCGCCAAAAACCTCGTCAACGGTAAATAGATCCATTGATGGGAGTTGCGTCGCGTATTTTGCGGCTATCCTTTCATCGCGTGGGCGATAGTGGTGTTTACCCGCGATATCCTGAGCTTTGGCGGTATAGAGATAATCGATATACGCTCGAGCCACGTCGCGCTCACCATCGGTGGCCGCATTGTCCACAATACTGACTGTGGGTTCGGCCATGATCGACATGGACGGAGCGACTACCTCAAACTTGTCGCCACCATGGTCCCTGACAACCCGATGAGCTTCGTTTTCCCACACCAGCAGCACGTCGCCGATGCCACGCTCAACAAAGTTTGTCATCGCGTTACGGGTCCCGGCGTCCCCTGCTTTGACATTGGCAAACAATTTCCTGACAAATTCAAGTGCGCTTGCTTCATTGCCACCGGGTTGCTGGAGCGCATAACCCCATGCCGCCAGATAATTCCAGCGAGCGTCGCTTGAAGTTTTTGGATTGGGGGTAATCACTTCGACCCCCTGCTGTACGAGATCGTCCCAATCTTTTAGTTGCTTGGGGTTGCCTTTACGCACCAGGAACACAATGGTCGAAGTATAGGGCGAGCTTTGCGGCGAAGATCCCTGCCAATCGGGCAAAGTGAATCGGGTATTCTTTTTGAGTGCCTCAGCATCATAAGATAAGGCAAGTGTAACGACACCAAGCCCATTCATCACGGCACGTACGGGCACGCCGGATCCACCGTGTGCCTGTTTGACCGTAACAGCGACACCGGACCGCGCTTTCCAGTGCCTGACAAATGCCTCGTTGAAATCCTCGTACATTTCCCACGCGGGATCAGCCTTGCTGCTATAGGAATGCAGGGCGGCGGCGGCAACTCCTAAACTAAGCAGAATTACGAGGAGCGCAAAAATAAAATGGGAGCGATATAAACTCATTTTCATTTCCTCCAGAGTAATTACCAGAAAGAAAATCTAGCATTTGTTTATTTCACAGGTGTTGCATAAAGATGAAGAAATTGAGTAATCGGTCGCCCATCGGTCACCCTTTACTCGGCTGCCTACAGTCCCCCAATCCAATCTAGGGCCTGTTAACACTTATTTCGCACCCGCGTTGCTACACAAAAAACGCGGAGGCAAGGCGCGAAGCTTGGCCATAGTAGGCCTATGGCCAAGCTTCGTAACGCGGCATCCGCGTTTTTTGTGCGCAACCCGAAGGGACGGGACGGATTTCATCCAGCCCTTCGTTACTCGCCGCTTACGGAGGCCTGCTCCGCCGCGCGGCTCATGCCTCGTGCTGGATGAAATCCGTCGCCGTCGCGGGTGCAAAATAAGTGTTAACAGGCCCTAGGAGTGCACCGGAAAATTGAATTTGGAAATAAATGGCAATCCACACGCCTCTACGTATAGAATTTTGCGTTGATGAAACCAGCGAATGGAGCAGAATCCCGGTGAACATAAAAAGCTTTACCAAATTTTCCAATGTTGCCCTCGCCTTGCTGCTTATTGGAACCGGGGCACTGGTATTTCATTCGCTGAGCATTCAACAAGAAATTTATAGTAACGAGCGGCATCGATTCCGTGCGGTTCTGCTTGCTGATGAGCTCCTTCAAAGCTCGGAAGACCTCACTAATATGGCGCGCTATTACGTGGTAACCGGGGACCCCAAATATGAGCAATTTTTTTTCCAGATCCTCGATATCCGCGAGGGTAGGCGGCCACGCCCTCTGAATTATTCCGCTCCTTATTCGCACCTGCTGATTGCGGGCGAAATATCTGTTATGGAGGAAGGTGACAAGATTCCATTGCTTGAGCTCATGCGCCGGGAGGGTTTCAGCAACGAGGAATTCACCCTGTTGCGGGAATCCAAGGAGAGATCGGACCAACTGGCTCTTCTCGAAAAAGAGGCATTCGCGGCCATGAAAGGCCTGTATGACGATGGACAGGGTAATTTTACGGTACACCGTGCGCCGGATCGGGAATTTGCCATGAATTTGTTATTTGGCGAACGCTATGTCGACAAAAAAGCCGCCATTATGGCGCCGATCCAGAAATTCCTGGATTTATTCAATGAACGCATGCAGACTGAATCGAACGTTGGCTCCGCCCGGCTCGAGCGCCAGATCATGTTTGAAATGGTGCTCATTTTCATTACGCTGCTTGCTACGGCGGTGATCATTTTTTATACACGTCTCGGGATATTGCAGCCGTTGGCTGAGCTCGGCCGTCAGGTGGCCGGGATCACGCGCGGCATTCGCCCCAGCCGTCATGGCGGAAGTGTAAGCAATGAAGTGGCGGCCCTTGGCGAGGCATTGGTTCTGGCGGACGCGGAGAAGAGACAACTGCTTGAGAATGAACGGTTAGCCAGGAATGAAGCCGAGCGGGCCAGTCAACTGAAGGACGAATTTCTGGCAACTCTCTCTCATGAACTTAGAACCCCGCTCAACGCGATTCTGGGATGGTCCCAACTCATTTTGAGCGGAAACATGAAAAAAGAGGATATTCATCGGGGCTTGGAAACCATAGAACGGAACGCTCGCGCACAAAACAAGCTCATTGAGGATCTCCTCGAAATGAGTAGTATTATTTCTGGAAAGGTCAGACTCGACATGCAGCAATTGGACGCCGCCGCGCTGGTCGAGGCGGCGGTCGAGTCGGTGAATCCGACGGTACAGGCCAAGGGAATCATTCTGCAAAAAAACATCGACCGGCACATCGGCCCAGTCTCGGGTGATTCCAACCGGCTTCAGCAGATCTTCTGGAACCTCCTTTCCAATGCAATAAAATTTACCCCTAAGGGTGGAAAAATTGAAGTTGTGGTTGAACAGATAGGTTCTTTTCTCGAAGTCAGGATCAACGATTCAGGTCTGGGCATTTCACCCGATTTTATGCCCTATGTTTTTGACCGCTTCCGGCAAGCCGATGCTTCACTGACCCGGCAGTATGGCGGTCTCGGTCTGGGTCTTGCCATCGTTAAGCAACTGGTGGAGCTTCATGGTGGAACGGTTCGAGCGGAAAGCGCCGGAATGGGTAAAGGAGCATCATTTATCACAAACCTGCCGCTGGCAACCACTAGTGATAAGCGGAAAAACGAGCCATCGCCGCTGACACGGGATGCCTTCGAAGGCGATCATTCCGTGCTCTCTGGAGTAAAAGTGCTGGTGATTGACGATGAACTGGACGCACGTGAGCTTATCAAGGGAATACTCACTCACTATCAGGCCAGTGTGACCACCGCCGCGACCGCAATACAAGGACTCATGCTTTTACAGACCGGCAAACCCGATGTGATTATTAGCGACATTGGCATGCCGGAGAAAAATGGATATCAGTTCATTCGAGACGTGAGAAATCTTTCCGGTGAAAACGGTGGCGAGACACCGGCTATCGCGCTTACGGCATTCGCCCGTCCGGAAGACAAAATCAGCGCGATAAATGCCGGTTATCAAGGCCACCTCACCAAACCGGTGGAGCCGCGGGAACTCGTCGCCGCAATAATCGGCCTGGTTGAACGGCAATGAAAGCCGCCACCACCCATTGATCCCCGCCATAGCGTATTCCCTGTTTTATAATTATGCTGAACAAATAATAGGGATGTAACCTGCTGGAAGTCTCTCTGAAGCTTTATCGAGACATCTCCCAAGACCGGCTTGATAGTCATTTCAAGCTCCTGCCTTCACCATAAATATAGATCTAATTTCTCTCGCAGTTCCTGCATCAATTAGATTTATGTCATATTATGACATATGGAAATCCTTTGCTCTTTTCCCTTCCATTTTGGTTACAAGCTTTCTGGTATTGATTATGCGACATATTGCCGCATGCGTCAATTTGTCACATGCGGCAATTTGACACACGCGACAATATGCCACATTGATTTATCGATATGAATAATAAATACTCGGCTGCATCGGTTTTGCTGATCAACCTGGCCGATGCAGCATTTGTTTCCACTTTATCAAACCATATCAATCGAGAGACTTTGTATGAAAAAATCACTTAAATACGCACTTTTCGTGGCTGGAATGACTTCCCTGCCCGCGATGGCCCACATCGGCTATACCGGCCGCAATTTCGGCACCTTTGACGACACTTACGCCATGTCCACCCGGTCGGACCAGGCGGTGACGGGTAACTACGGCTGGATCGACGGAACAGATGCCGACTACGGCGATGCGCATAAAACACTCGCGTACCGGTTTACATTGCTTGACCCCACCGACGTGACGCTCTCATTCCAGCAGGCAACTTCTCAAGTCACCGACCATAGCGGCAATGTCTCCACTTCGCAACTCGGACTGATGCCTGGTTTCTCGCTCTTTCAGGGACTTGCACACGTTGCCCCGATGGGGGCGGATTATGATTCTTCGGACATATCCAAGGCCAACCGGCCTGATTATTCTGAAGGCTCATTCAGAGCACTGAACGACTGGAAAATCGGTAACGCCCCGGATACCGTCAATGGCATACCTGCCGCCTTGAGTTTCTTCAAATATATCGGTCATGCCTATGACGGTACAGGCTTTGGCTCGGATGGCACAGCGGACGGTATGGTGTCGCATACTTTCATGAACCTGGCACCCGGTGATTACTCGGTATTCCTGGGGGGAGCGGACTATCTGTCTCAGGACATCTCCAACCCAAATCTTCTGAATAAATATGGTGTTACCGGCACCTTGGTAGCCGGTGTGGTACCCGAACCTGAAACCTACGCCATGCTCCTGGCGGGACTGGGGTTGATGGGCGCTATGGTACGCCGGCGTAAATCACGTGGGAATACCTAGGCAATGCCTGTAGCGCCTAAACAATTTCCGCTTCCCTCGTCCATCTATCCCGATGTTACGAGTTTATTCCAAGGAGAAATTAATCATGAATAGATTCAAGAAACGCCTGAGGCTGGCTGTCGCAAGTTCTGTGGCAGGCTCCCTGCTCGCCCTTGCGCCTGTGACTCACGCGGCGCCCAATACTTTTGATGACAACACATTCGGAGTGGCTTACGGTGTTTCAAACGGGGGGAGCAATCCCTTCTTTCCGATTTTTCAAGCCGATGCCACAGGCAGCGCGAGCTCCGTTGAGGTTGCCAATGCGTCTGGCTGGACCGTGGATACCATGGGTAACACCTTATCACTCACCTGGAACAAGGCTGCCGAATTCATGAATTCCGGCAGCCCCGCATTTATCGGCTTCAAGATCACCGATACCGGCAACCACTTGGCCGATTTCCTGGGTGCTTCAGTCACGAATACGACTTACACCCCTTCAACCTATGGCAATCTGGTGGAAGGATTTGACCAAGCCCATGTAACATTCGACGCAAATAATATTTATGTCAACCTGAACACAGCCATGTGGCATGCCGCCCCCATGGCCAGCATGGGTGATCCCTTGCGTGATCACATTGCGTTGTCCGTGAACTTTCAATCGGCACCTCCCATTCCCGAACCGGAAACTTATGCCATGTTGTTGGCAGGCCTGGGTCTGATGGGCGCTATCGTCAGGAGGCACCAACGCAGTCTTGGCAATCATGGCGAATAAACCGGCATAAACCATCGTTGACAACAAAGGCCGCTCCCAACCGGGCGGCCTTTGTTTGTCATGCCGTACTGGCACTTTTATGCGCCTGTTTGTATCTCGTTAATCCGACCGCAAGTTTATTACATCCCATTGACAAACTTCTTTACACATTTATTCCTCAGATGGCAGGCGTTTGCTTTTGCCTGGCCGTTTCTTGCCATTCTGGCGGGCGAGGCGACGGGACAAGAAGTCCTGCGCGAAATCAATGTAACCTCCAATCGGGCGGTAAAGGAGCCCCTGGTAGAGAGCGAATCCCTTAAATGGATCAAGCGTCCAAGCAGCGATGCGGGCGAGTATCTGCAACAAAAACCTGAATTCTCCTCCACCAGGATCGGCGGCACGGCGGGGACCGTATTCCTGCGTGGCCTCGGTGGCCCCCGTTTGGGAATTGTCATGAATGATAGTTTGGAAGAAGCCGGGGCCAATCACGGTACGGACCCCGGTACTTCCTATATCCAGCCTGATGCCCACGATCATATAACCGTGGTGAAGGGACCGAATAGCGTGCTCTATGGCTCCAGCATGGGGGGCCTGGTGATATTCAACGAAACGCCCAAGAAATTCGACAAACCTGGCGTACGTGTCCGGGCGGTTGGAGGGATGGGCAGCTTTGGCCGCCGCGATTTGACAATGGATGCCACGGTGGGGGCTCCGCTGGTTCAGTTACGGGGCGTTGTCAACTTTACCCGGGGCGACAATTACAAAGATGGTTCAGGCAGGGAAGTTTTCTCCTTTTTCAAGCGGGATTCCAACAAGCTGATCGCCACGTTCACGCCGACTTCGAACGTTACCGCTGAACTCAGCGCGGAGCAAGGTGATGCCCAGGTCGCATTCCCGGCTTTTTCCCTGATGGGGGACGGCATTCACTTCAAGCGGCAAATCCTCGGAAGCCGCTTCACGGTAGCAAATATCACCAATAAATTCCGAAAACTGGAGGTGCAGTTCTTCGACCGGGACCTCGATCACCTGATGGACAATTTTACTCTCAGGCCGGTAACGGTCCAAGTACTTAATCCGGATCCGCCGGGCCCATTAATCACCAATACCAATCGCAGAACCCTGAGGCAGAAGTTTCGAGGGCGATCGGCAAGGATTGCGGCTACATTTGATTTGAATGCCGCAACCGAGGTCATTATCGGATACGAACACAGGGACAACAAATATGCCGGCAACAATCAAACAGTCGGAACCCTTTGCATCATCACGACCTGTACCACCAACGACATTTTTTCTCCTTTCTATGATTTGCATACGATCAGTAATTCGATGTTCTCCGAAGCTACACACCTCGTTAATGCTACGACCACGCTTAAATTTGGCGTGCGCCGGGAGTATTTT